>JBKKAL010000050.1:0-34494 GCA_046714695.1 Pyrinomonadaceae bacterium | reverse complement strand
GGACTCGACGCTCGATTTACGGCACTGAGCTCGGCTTCTGGGTGCTGCCCGATCTGCGTCTGGGCGCTGGCTACAATTTCACGCGAGCGGGCGAGCCCGGCGGGTTTGGCGTCAATCAGGGTCGCCGTGGGTTTTACTTTACCATCTCGTCGAAGCTCTCCAATCTCTTCGATCTCTTCGGCAGGTCGCGTAGATCGCTGCAAGGCACGGGCGCACCCAGTAGTAGTAGTAGTAGTAGGGAGCCCACTCAGCCGGAGCAGAAGAAGGAGGAGAAGCATTGAGGATCAGATCCCTGCTCATCAGGCTCTCTCTTGTCTGCTGTGCTCTGCTGTGCCTCGGCAACGTGACGGCGCAGGGCTTTACCATTACGCGCACTTCATCGCCGGTCTTTTACACTGACTTCGGCGCTAATATTCGCGGCATGTATGTCTCCTACCAGATTCTTAACAATAGCGCGACCAATTACCCGGATGTCTGGGTGGCAATTGATACCTTCACGGGCGCATCCGTCTCTTTAGCGCCGGGCGAGGACGGCATCGTTCAGCTTGGGCCAATGGCCGCTAACCAGATGAAGACGGCCTATTTCTACATACAGGCCAGCGCGAACACTGCCACGCCGCAGTCGCACACCGTCAGGGTTTATCCGGCGCTGCCACCGGCCTTGCAGCTCGCCAGCGCCAGCTTCTCAATGACGGTCGAGGATACGATCCAGGCGAACGCCAATAAGATTACGACGACCGTCTCGGGGCCGAACCCGCCGGGACTGGGCGGCATCGTGACCGTCACCGTGACGGGCCATAGCGGCACCATCGGCAGCCAGAATCTGCTTTCGTTTACTCCCGCATCGGAACTGGGTTGGATCGCCAATAACTATCAACTGATAACCACGACCGTTGTGCTATCGGGCAGCGCCAACGCCGGGACTTACAACGACCGGCTCTTTCTCAGTGGTTTGCCTTCACCTTCGGATACCGACTACACGGTGACCTATAATTTCCGTGCGACTGGCGTGGCTGCTGCGCCACAGATCGTCACCCCGATGGTCTTTATCGCCAGTGGAACGCAGATCAAGCACACACAGGGCGATCCCGGTACGATCTCGCCTGCGACCAACGCTTTGACTCTCAGTAAGCTCGCCAGTGCAACGGCCGTTTATCTTGGAGCCACGGTCACATATACGTTGCGCCTGAGCAATGTGGGCGGCGCGTATGATTCCACGGTCCAAGACTTCGTAGATACGTTGCCGACGAGTCCGGGCAGTCCCTCCTATGTCACGAACACGTCCGCCTATAACGGCGTGGCGATCAGCAATCCGAGCGTTTCAGGCTCTACGCTGACATGGGTCGGAAGCTTCGTCGTGCCCGCAGGACAAACCAGAGACCTGACTTTTCAAGTCACCTTCCCCAACACGAGCGGTACTTACACCAACAGCGGGGTGGCCCACGTCGGCGGATTCCAGATTGATACGACGCTTAGCACGAGCGATAACGCTCCGGCTACCGTGAACGTGACGGTTCAGACGCCGCCCGACATCAAGCTCGATAAGAGCTACACGGCCAGCACGGCCATCATTCAATCAGGCACGGAGATCACCTACACGATCACTTTTACGAATCAGGGCCAGACTGCTGCCACTAACTTCACGCTCTTCGATATGATTCCGGCCAGCACGGACTTTAAGCTCGGCTCGCTTACATACACTCCCGTCACGGGCGGCGTTGCTGCGCCCGTCGTCAGCTATTCAAATGCCGCGCGCAGCGTCGCCATCCCGCCGCAGCCGCCATCGCCCTGGGTCTCTTACACACCGCCGGGTAGTCCCGGCACTTACGATCCGCAAGTGACTTATATCCGCTGGGCCTTTACCACAAATATCCCTGCCAACGCCTCCAGCACCATCACCTTTATCGTCCGCATACAATAGAGAGCAAGGATGAGAGTGTGAATTCTCGACTCTCTTTCAAGCCCCCAGTTAATGAAATAGCCGTGCAAAACTTGCACGACTATTTCATTAACTGGGGGGTTTAATGCAAAATGTTACGGGAAAGGCTCTTGGATTGCCTCTTTAATATAGAAGAAACGATTTTGACTTGCCCGTAAAGGAGAGAGAATAGATGCGTAAGATTCTTTTGGCACTCGTCATCGGCGCGATGATGACAACAGGAGTTTTGGCTAACGGCAATAACCCTTCAAGCCAGGGTGGACAGCAAGGTTATGAAGGACAACCCGGCAATCAGGGCGGCAGGGGCGGCTCAAATGGACAGCAGGGTTACGAAGGTCAGCCCGGTAATCAGGGCGGTCGCGGCGGTCGCTAACCAAAGTCACTAAAGACTAAAGATCAAAAGCCCCTCCACAGCAATGTCGAGGGGCTTTGCCCATTAAAGTCCATTCTGACCATAAAGTCTTAGGGCGGCATCTGATTCGAGATGCCGCCCTAAGCTCGTAAAGTCAGATCGTTAAGATTACTGACAGCCCGACAAACATTCCTGATAAGCCTTCTTGCATTGATTGAGGCCGCCGGGATTGCTAGTCTCCTTGACGCACTTCTGATAGCCGACGCGGCACTGTGGACGGCAACCATCTAATTTCGCATCAGCACTCGGGCTAATGAAGGTAAAGGTGGCGGCAAGAGCCATAACCATTGAAGCTAAAAAGTAAGCAAGTTTTCTTCTCATCGGTTCGATTCCTCTCAAACGGGTTGGGCCATTCAGGAAAGCAATGCCGCACCAGACACGTTCCCGAAGGGGCAAGATTGTAGAACTTTCAACTGAATATACTCCTAATCGTAGTTTCATTCCATAAAATCCGGCCCTATTCAAAGCCTCTCATCCTGCTTTTTGCCCTTTCTCCATTTGCCTTGTTATATTAGCCGCATTGTGTCCAAAGATGATTCGCGGCGTTTGAGCGAGCTTACGGTCGGCGATGCCAAGCGCATCCTGGTCTATGGTGTGGCGGTTGTGCTTGCAATCGGTCTGCTCGGACTGCTCGTCGGTAAAGTTTTGGTGGCGTTGCTGCTCGGCGTGGTGGCGGGCGTTTATCTTCTTCCAGTGCAGGAATGGCTGGAGCGCAGGCTGCGTGCGCGTGCCGGGAGCGCGCTCATCACGATTGCGCTCATCGTTGTGCCGCTGGTCGCCATTACCTCTTATGCCTGGTATGAGCTATCCGACTACTCGAATGTAGTAAATGAGAAGCGCGAGGACATTATCAACTCGATCAGCAACTCGCTGGGTCGTTACCTGCCCGTTACTCGTGAAGGCACGCGCGCAGGACTTCGGGTTGCCTTTGCCGAGGCCGTGACGCGTTCGGCTGAAGCCTCTGAGGAGTTGCGCAAACGCGCGGCGCTCCTTCTGGCTTCGCTCTCGCTCTTTTTCTTCACCCTCTTTTACGTTCTGACGCAGCGCGTGCGCATTGCCGCGTACCTTAAGGTACGCGTGCCCGGTGACTACCTGCCGCTCTACGAAAAGCTGGCTGCGAATGTCGGCAGCGCACTGCGCGGCGCACTGCGCGCTGTCTTTATTGACCAGACACTAAAGGCGCTCGTCATATTTGTTCTCAACATCGTCTTCGACATTCCACTGGCGCTCGTGCTTGCTATCATCACGTTTCTTCTGGGCTTTTTTCCGCTTCTGGGCGAGTGGGCCATCTATGTGCCGGTGAGCATCTACCTGCTGGTCTTTCGCCATGCGCCCATCAGCGCCTCCGTTTACTTAGGGGTAGGCATTTTGATAACGCTCGGCTCGTCCCTTTTGCTGCGTCCGCGACTGGCGAGCGCAAGCGCCCAGCGTTTCAGTTTTTACTGGATGCTGCTCGCACTGGTGGCGGGCGTTTATGTCTTCGGGATACCGGGCATCGTCCTTGGGCCTGCCATCCTCGGTTTCGTCAAGGCGGTGGCCGATACACTCTTCGGCGATGTACGCTACGAGACATCGCTCCTCAAATCGGAAGATGAGATGGAGGGACAGAAATCCATTGAGCCAGCCAGTGAGAACGGCGTCGCCAGCGCGGCTGATTGAGCGCCCTCCAGCTAAATCCGTCAGGGCAACTCTCTTTGTTCAATCGTTAGTCAGGAAAGTGGGTTTACCCCGGAGGCCAGTTAAGGGAGCGCCCGCCGAGGACGTGTACGTGCAGGTGAAAGACGGATTGACCCGCGCCCGCGCCCGTGTTGATGACGGTGCGATAGCCGCTCTCTGAAAGCCCCTGTTCGTTGGCGACGCGGGCCGCGACTCTCAGCAGGTGGCCGAGCATCGCTTCATCCTTCTGCGAGGCTTCGTCCAGAGATTCCATGTGCTCGCGCGGAATGATCAACACATGCACGGGCGCTTGCGGGTTTATATCGCGAAAGGCGACGCTGCGTTCATCTTTGTAAATGAGGTCGGACGGAACTTCGCCCGCGACGATTCGACAAAAAAGGCAATCTTGTTCCATAAAAGAAATGACGATTCGACAAGCGACAAGTGATAAGCAAAGAGCAATAAGACAATAGCTCTTTTCTCGTCACTTGTCACTTCTTACTGCTTTTTTGTCACGGCCTTCAAGCCACTCCGGCGGCCATGTCCGGCTGCGGAGCATCCGGCAAAGGCGCGGTCACGGAATCCCTCATACGCTCGATGTCCGCGCCAAGCAGGCGTAGCTTCGATTCTATCTTTTCGTAGCCGCGATCAATATGATAGACGCGGTCAATAACGGTCTCGCCCTGTGCTGCAAGCCCGGCCAGAACGAGCGAGGCTGATGCGCGCAGGTCAGAAGCCTGCACGCGCGCCCCCGTCAGCGGCGTCGGTCCCTCGACCGCCGCCGTGCGGCCTTCGATGTGAATACGCGCGCCCATGCGCTGTATTTCCGAAGCGTGCATGAAACGATTCTCGAAGATCGTTTCAGTAATCACTGAGCGCCCTACGGCCTGCGTCATCAGCGCCATATATTGTGCCTGCATGTCTGTGGGAAATCGAGGGTGCGGCTGTGTTTCGACATCACGCGCCGTCAACCCATTGGAGCAGCAGCGCACGTGAAGCGTGCTTTGATTGACCTCCTCGATCTCGACGCCTACTTCGCGCAGCTTGGCGATCAGGATCGCGGAGTGTTCCGGCACACAGCCTTTGATTTCCAGCTCTCCGTGGGTTATGGCGGCGGCGACGAGAAAGGTGCCCGTCTCAATACGGTCGGGAATGATCGTGTGCTCTGCGCCGCCCAGGGATTCGACGCCTTCGATCTTGATCGTAGGAGTTCCCGCGCCGCGCACGCGCGCTCCCATGCTATTTAAGAGTTCGGCGAGGTCTGCGATCTCCGGCTCGCGCGCCGCATTGTGAATAGTAGTGCAGCCTTTGGCGAGGGCGGCGGCCATCATGATATTTTCCGTGCCCGTCACGGTCGCCTTATCGAAATGGACTTCGCCGCCGCGCAGCCGTCCCCCTTTGGGCGCGCGCGCCACGACATCGCCCGATTCCAGCCCGACCTCCGCGCCGAGCATCTTAAAGCCCTCCAGATGAAGATCAATCGGCCGCGTCCCGATGGCGCAGCCGCCGGGCAGCGAGACTCGCGCCTTACCGAAGCGCGCCAGCAGTGGGCCCAGAGCGAGCACGGAAGCGCGCATCGTTTTGACTAACTCATAGGGCGCTTCAAAAAGCTCTATGTGCGAGGCCGTGATCTTGTGCGTGCGTAGTTCCGGCGTCAACACAGTTGCGCCGAGGTCTTCCAGCAGGCGTCGCTGCGTGATGATGTCGCGCACGTAAGGGATGTTGTGCAGCATGACCGTTTCGGGTGTCAGCAGGGCGGCGGCCATACAGGGCAGCGCGGAATTTTTCGCGCCGCTAATGCCGACGCGACCGCGCAACGGGCGTCCGCCCGTGATTCGGAATTTATCCATGTCTAAATCTCCTTTCACACCCGTTCAACCCTGACCCTCTAATTTCAGTCTGAGACTGCTGTAGCACGCCTGATTCGACGGCAAGAGTTGCCTGGTCTCTCGCCGACGCTTAACCGACCCGTAGGAGAAAGCAACGAGGACAGAAAGAAAGCTTGATTATTGGGGCTGAAAAGTCGTGCGGATTTTACCAAAGAAAGGGAAAAGTAAAAAGGCAAAACCCGCGAGATCCGCGCTCTCTACCTCTTCTTCAGAGCGACGGTACGGGGAATGCCCTGTAAATCCTTATGGATATCTAGAAGCGCCCACACACGCGCCTCTATCAACTGAGTAACGGCGGCGTGCTGGTCAAAGCCTATTTCTAGCAGGAGATGACCGCCGGGGAGAAGATAACGCGGCGCATCCTTGAGTAATTTCCGAATAATGCGCAGCCCATCTGGCCCTGGCGTCAATGCGACGCGCGGCTCGTGGTCGCGTACCTCGCGCTGCAACCCGCTGAGCGCGTCTTCGTTCACGTAGGGCGGATTCGAGACGATCATCGTAAATCGCGGACGGGAATAATCAAGCGCCGCGAAACAATTCGAGGCGACGAGTTTGAGCCTTGAGGCCACATTGTGACGCGCCGCATTACGCGCGGCGACCCTCAAGGCTCGCGGTGAAATATCCAGCCCCACGGCGCGTGCGCTCGCTTTCTCACGAAGAATCGCGACACTGATGCAGCCGGAGCCCGTGCCGACATCACAGACAAAAGGCGGCTCATCACATTTGTCGAGAAGAAGGCGCAGCGCCGTCTCGACCAGTTGTTCCGTCTCAGGGCGCGGAATCAGCACATCGGGCGTGACCTCAAACTCAAGGCCGAAGAACTCCTGCCGTCCCTTGATGTATTGCAGGGGTTCGCCCGCCGCGCGCCGCGCGACCAGCTTGCGAAAGCGGCTCACATCCGAGGGCGCGAGTTGGTGTTCGGGATGCGTGAGCAGGAAGACGCGCTCGCGCGAGATCGCGTGAGCGAGAAGCGATGCGGCCTCGCGGCGAGCTTCCTGCACACCTGAGAGGCGCAGAATTTCAGCGGCCTCGCTTGCGGCTTCGGCAATAGAGAGTGTGTCCTGTTCACCCGTCATTCTAGTGCAAACGGCAAACGTCAAAGTTAAAAGTTTTCATGAGACCGGGCGTTTTGGCCTTTTTCCTTTGGCCTTTGCCTTCTATAATACGACGCATTCGTTACGCACGGACAGAAAAGGATGAGAAGACGCATGCCTGGGGCCAAGCCGATGAGGTGCATCCGTGCAAGGTTGGAGCATAAACGGAGGGAATGAGGAACAGATGAACAACAATTCGGATCAAGCGGTAGATGACAGGGGAACGAATCAAACAGAGGGACGAGCGATACTCAATCGGCTGCGAGACAATGGCTTTGCAGCAAGCGATGAGAAGCTTGCCCTGGCGCTGGGTCGCCCCATCGAAGAGGTCACAGCATGGACGGGCGAAGGAGATGAGCCCGTTGACGACGATGTCATTATGAAAGCTCGCGGCATCGCCAAAGAGCGCGGCATCGAGATCGAATAAAGTAATCAGTAGTCAGCAATCAGCTTAAAAGCTTTTAACTGACTACTGATTACTGATTACTGATTGCTAAAAAATGAACGAGAAACTTGAGCGCGCAACACGCGCGCTCGTCGAATCATATACGGCGGACGGGACGAGGATTGACCACCTCGACCGCCAGCCGCTGCCCTCGCATGCCGAGATCATACGCGTGCTCGTCACAATGCACGAGCTGCTTTTCCCCGGCTATATAGGCACGCAAGGGTTAACGGGCGAGAGTCTCCGACTGCACGTCGAATCGCGCATGGTGCGGCTCTATGAGGTGCTGACAGAGCAGATCGGGCGCGCCATCTGCCATGCGACGAGCGTCGGCGCAGCCTGCGCCATCACGGATCGGGAGGCAGCCGATTACGCGGCGGAGTTTCTGGCGCAACTCCCGCGCCTGCGCCAGACACTTTCGACGGATGTGCAGGCAGCCTATGACGGCGACCCGGCGGCGACAGGCAAGGACGAGATCATCTTTAGCTATCCGAGCATCTACGCCGTGATGGTCTATCGCCTCGCGCATGAGCTTTACAGGATGAATGTGCCGCTTATCCCGCGCATCATGACCGAGCACGCGCATCATCGCACAGGGATAGACATTCATCCGGGCACGCGCATAGGCTCGCACTTCTTTATGGATCATGGTACGGGCGTCGTTATCGGCGGCACGGCCGTCATCGGCAACAACGTCAAGCTCTACCAGGGCGTAACCCTGGGCGCGTTCTCTTTCGATAAGGATTCGACCGGTCAACTCGTACGCAATACCAAGCGCCATCCGACGATTGAGGACGATGTGGTGATTTACGCGGGCGCAACTATCCTTGGCGGCGAGACTGTAATCGGACGCGGGAGCGTCATCGGCGGCAACGTCTGGCTCACGCACTCCGTTCCTGCGGGCACGCGCGTCGTGCAGGAATCACCCAACCTGCGCATCATCACACCCGATCAGGCCGCAGCGTCTTAAAGCCTGACGAGACCAACTCCGTTATCTGCCGCGACGCCTCAGCACGAAAAAGAGACCGCCCACAATGATGATTGCGACGGCGACCAACATTGTCATCCTGTTCATAACAAGCCCTCAATAAGAATAAAACATCGCGAAGCGTGCTAAACCTGTGAGCAGATGAGCCTATGCCTTTATGAGGCTGCTGTCAGGGCATCACTTAAGAAGCGTGCTCGGTTGGCTCAGGAATATCCTTATCGCGCTCCCACCCCTCGTGCTGAAGAGTTAGTGATTCGCGTGCTACACAAGAGTCGTTTGCATCCATTGGGCCCAGCGCAGCGTACTCCGACGGCCAGCACCTGTAGACCTTGAAGGCCATCACCAACTGCCCCGCCTCGTTGAGCAGTTCAATCACTATATCCCTCCTGAAATTCCTCAGAGACATTTCACTCCCAAGCGCCGCCCCATGACGCCATACTTTGTCGGCCCAATCCTCAAACTCTGTATCGTGCGTGCGGCCTCTGACCAGAATGATCGGCTCAAAAACGGTCTGCCCGGGCAATTTCCTGGTCACGCTCGGACTGCTTCCCTCGCGATGTTCGATCACTCCGGTTTTCTTGACCAGCCCGCTGACACTGTAAATTCCCGCGATAACCTTGGCGTTCCACTTCACACGGAATTTGAATTGTTTGTAAGGATCGAAACGCTCAGGGTTGACTGTGAACTGGGCCATAGCGTACCTCCGGTGTTGTGAGTTGAGCAGAGTCTGTCTGAGATGGCTCTCCTGTGATTGACTAAACTTGAAAAGGACTTAACCCGCGAGCAGTTTTTGTAATTAACCGTTTGATTGGCCTGTGCGGCGCTCTGACCAAAGCTTAACCCCGGGCGCTGACCGAATTAGCGAAGGAGGAGCGGCAACAGCGCCAAGCCGAAGAAGATGATAAAGGCGATGGCGACCGCGACAAGGCTGTAGATAAGAATACCCCGCGTGTTGGATGCTCCGCTTTTGCCGTTATATACGTTTTTGCAGCCAACGCATTTGACGTGACTCAATAACCTTGGGCCGATCATGCCGCCCCACCAGGTGAACTTCACCTGCTCAGGATCCGGCGTTCCGCATTTCGGGCAGGGGACGTGCTGGCTCATCGAATCATTTCCTCTCTTATCCAAGTCTAGAGGGCAACAGGAAGCCCAAGCGCATGCGAGGTTAACCGAGAGGCGCACTATATCATTATTTTCTACGGCTGAAACGACCCCTTTTCCCGCTAAACTGCTGTTTCCGGCCTCGGGCCGCCAATTAATCCAGAGCAACTTACAGGAAGCACGCTTCCATTAGGATTTTCTATTCAGTACAAAGGAAGCGAGCTTTCGTCCCCTTTTAACTTTTCAGGAACCTCCTTGCCTCGTCGGCGTTGGGGGTTTAGTTATTAGAGGACTGAGTTAAACAAGGTTGGCACGCAAAGGAGATGCTCCGTTATGAGCGCCCTCGCAAAAAGCATGTTGCTCTTTTTTCTGAACTGGCTCGACGCGCAACTGACTATTATCTGGGTACGCGCAAATCTGGCGACCGAAGGCAATGGCTTGATGGCGCTGCTGTTAGAGATGGGCGATGCGCAGTTTCTCTATGCCAAGCTCCTAATGGGCGCGTTCGCCGCCTACGTGCTCTATCGTTATGCAAACCGCCCGCTGGCGCGTCGCGGCATGAAACTGGCGCTCTCGATATATGTGGCGCTGATGTTTATCCATGCGGCGACGGGCATGTCCGCACTCGGCTGGTACGAACCGGAAAGAGCCCTTGCTTTCCTGGATAGTTTGCCTCGCTTCGTGCTCGCGCTCATCTCCTGAACACTTGCGACCCGTTAACGAGCGGGCAGAGCGCCGGGCGTCGCATTGAACACATACTCTCTCTCTGAGGGCGTCTCTCCGCGCTTTTGAATCTAATCTCCTGTCTGCGGCATCAACCTGGTTAATCACACTCATCTGCAAACTGCTATAAGGATTACGTCTTCGCCCCTGTTAGGTGCCGCGTTGAAGTACGAATTATCGTGTTTTGTTTATATCAAGGCTTAGAGATAATGAAACTACCGTGGCGGCTAATCGTAAGATTCAACAGGGGGCGTAAACGCGACCCCGCGCGCGCGCATCTTAAGTAATGCTGCCAACAGCGTTCCTAAATTGAAAAGATAGAGAAGAAGGATTATGTATAAACTTTCCGCCCGACAGATTTTGACGATTGCCCTGCTTTCAGCCGTCTTTGCCGCCGGCACGGTCGCCTGCATTGATCGTCTCAGCAGCCGCTTTCAATCCAACAGTTCAGCCTTTACCGAGGCTCAGCCAGCCGGAATCACAGACCCCGCGCTTGCCAACGACGAGCAGAACAACGTCGAAGTTTATAAAGCAATCTCGCCCGGCGTCGCTTATATCACCTCGACCACGGTTCAGCAGGGCTTCTTTGGCGATACGGAAGAAGGCCAGGGCTCCGGCTCCGGCTCCGTGATAGACGATCAGGGCCATATCCTGACGAACTATCACGTCATCGAGGGCGCGCAGAAGCTTTCCGTCAGTCTCGGTGGGGATAAGAAATATTCAGCCAGAATCATCGGCGGCGATCCTGATACGGATTTAGCCATCATCAAGATAGATGCGCCGCGCGACCAACTGACGGTCGTGCCGCTCGCCGATTCGGACAGGCTCGTCGTCGGGCAGAAGGTGCTGGCAATAGGCAATCCTTTCGGCCTCGACCGCACGCTCACGACCGGCGTCATCAGCGGTCTGCAACGCCCGATCCGGGCGCGCAACAATCGCCCGATTGAGGGAGCTGTGCAAACAGATGCTTCGATCAATCCGGGTAATTCTGGTGGCCCGCTGCTCGATTCGCACGGGCGTATGATCGGCATCAACTCGCAAATTCTTTCTCCCGCCGGTGGCTCTGTCGGCGTCGGGTTCGCCATTCCCATCAACATCGCCAAGCGCGTCGTGCCGCAACTGATCGAATTCGGCAGGGTGCGTCGTCCGAAGCTCGGCATCGGCACCCGTGATGTCCGTACACTCAGGAACATGCCGGTCTCGGAAGGCGTGCTGATTTTACGAATCGAGCCCGGCAGTGCGGCGGCGACGGCTGGCCTGCGCGAGACTACGCAAACCATGGACGGCGGCATAGAGTTGGGCGACATCATCGTCGCTATTGACGACGACAAGGTCAGCAATCAGGATGATCTTTTCCGCATCCTGGATAAGCGTCAGATCGGGGATTCAGTGAAGGTCGAAGTCGTACGCCAGGGCGGACGAGTCACAGTGCCCCTGCGATTGACCGAGGTACCTGACGCGAGGCGCGGAATACGCCGCTAAACATTCGAGGCCAACAAATAAGAGGCCGGTGAATAATCTTTCACCGGCCTCTTATCATTATCCATCTAATGGAAGAGATAAATCATTTCATCAATACAGGCTTCGGCTGGGTCTGCAAACATTGCAGCGCAGAGGAGGAAGCGCCCCGCACGGCAGGCGCAGGAGGGCGCGCTCGATTCTTTATCGAAGGAGAAGCAGAGGCTAAAGAGCCGCGCCTTTCAACCACTGCGCTTGCCCGCTGGCGCGATGCGACAAGGCAGACACTTGTCTGCCCGCGTTGCAGTATCGAAGAGAAGATCAGCAAGGCTTAAACGTCTGCACGTCGCTTCACACAACTTTTATATTCTTCGAGATCGCCGGTGGTGCGCTCGCGCTCGATCGTCCTACCCTGTTGAAACATAAGCCCCAGGATCAGCCGCCCGTCTATCCTTACCGCTACTGCCTTAACAATCTGCGCAATTGACCCACACGCTCTTCGGGCGCGCCGTATCGTTCACGGTAATCGCGCACGCTGAGCGCGATCACTTCCCTCGCCTCTATATGGTCGTAAACATCCGCAATCTCGACGCGGCGCGGCGCTTCATTGGGCAATTGCTTGTAGCTGAGAAAATAGTGTCTGAGCCGATCAACGAGGCCCGGCGGGCACTCCGTAATATCCTCTATGTGTCCGAAGGCGACATCATCTGCCAGCACGGCGATAATCTTGTCATCGGCCTCATTGCCGTCAATCATGCGCAGGCCGCCGATGGGCCTGGCGCGGACAAAGAAGTCGCCATGCATAAAAGTCTTTTCCGTCAGCACGCAAATGTCCAGCGGATCGCCGTCGCCCTTGATTGCCTGGACACCCACACGCCTTGAGCATAGTTCACCAACGAGGTCGCCGCAGTAGGTTTGCGGGATAAAGCCATAGGGCATAGGGCACTGGCTTGAGAAACGTTGCGGACGATCCACGCGCAGATGCCCCGTCGCCTTATCGAGTTCATATTTGACGACATCCGTCGGCACGATCTCGATAAAAGCGTTGAGGGTCTGAGGCGCATCCGGCCCAGGCGAGACGCCGTGCCAGGGGTGCGCCTGAAAGAGAATCGCAAGCAGTTGATCAAGGGTCGCTTCGTTTTCAGGCATACGCTTCTCCTTTCGCGCTCATGCGCGCTCTCTTTCCATGTCGGCTCTCGTTGATGATAAAATCCTCGTGCCTTGACCGCCAGCCGCTGGAGATTATGAGCCGCGTCATGGGTAAGTGTCCACATTGCGCGGTGCTTGCGAGAGAGAGAGCGGCATCCGTAGCCGAGCTTTTTATGTCCGCCACCACACAGCAAACCATTCAGGATGTACGAGCGAGCGCTATCTCCATGCGCTGGATCATCAGCGCGCGCGATGACATGGTGTGGTTCATAGGCTCTGTGCTTACGAGCTACGTGCTGCTTGCCCTCTATGTGACGGGGCTCGTTCCGCTCGTTCCGATGGTTGCGGCGTGGGCGATACTGATAGATGCGCCGCACGTCTTCGGCACATATTCGCGTACCTATTTTGATCGCGCGGAACGAGGCGCGCGCAAGCGCCTTCTCCTGGGCTCGCTCCTCTTCTTTATCGTCGGCCCCGTCATGGTTCTGGCGGGCGCTGGCCTTGTCTTCTTTTTCCTCGCTGCTCTTTGGGCCTACTATCATCTGGTCAAGCAGCACTATGGATTTATGGTGCTTTACAAGAAGAAGAACAACGACCTCGCACCTGTGGACAACGCGCTCGACCGCATGTTTATCATGCTGGCCTTTACTTACCCGTTCGTCGCATTCGTCGCGAGCGACAGGGAAGCGATGGCGCGTGTGCCCGCCCCGCTTTTAGCAGGCATCAACACTCTGGCGGCGGTGCTGCTCGCCGCCACCATCGTTATCGCCCTCGCGTGGGCTGCTCGACAGGTACAGCGGGCAGTAGTGCTGGGCCTGCCTCTTGATGTTCCGAAATACCTGCTGCTCGCCGCTGCGATTCCGATGCACTGGATAGTGCTGCTGACGCCGATGCCGCACAAACCCATCGCCATCGTCGCCATCCTGACCATCTATCACAACTTTCAATATCATCGTCTGATCTGGTTTCACAACAAAAAATATAGTGTCGGCGATGACAGGCGCGAGCGTTACGGGGGCGCAGAATTGATCAGCCGCCGCCTTGTTTACTACATCGCCTTCGGTATTCTCTTCGGCATCTGGTATCAAGCCCCGCGCCAGTACATGGGCTACACGAACAGCCCCGCCACGCTCTGGACGCAACTGCTCGCCGCCTTTTTCTGGGGCTATGCGTTCGTCCACTATTACCTCGACTCGAAAATCTGGCGGGTGCGCCGCGACCCATCCGTCGGCAAGGCACTTCACATGGATTGAGCAATAGGAAGAGAATAACGGAAGGGCATAATGAAAGAGCCGCGCTTGATCGCACGGCTCTTTCATTGTTACGGATTGCTTGTTCAACTCTCGCGGCTACTCGTTGGGGGCTTCGGCCAGCTTGCGAAAGTGATAGCCCATGGCGGCCAGGCGCATCGCCTCCGCAAACTTTTCGCGGTGTCGAGCCAGGACTTGGCGGAAGAAGCGCCAGAACTCTCTGCGCTCGCCGTCAAGCAGACCGAGCCTGAGCGCGATGCGCGCCATTGAAATGATCCCGCCGATGAGGCCGTAGTTATTCGGCGCTGGCCCATCGCCGGAGCTGCGTCGCAAACATTCGAGCGCCCGCTGATAGTATTCGCTGGGCTTGTAGATCGTTCGCACAATCGCCTGGTAGCCCTCTATGAGCTGCGCCGGGTCCATCTTAGGCACGAAGTTCAAAGAGGTGGTGCTAGTATTTTCGCCTGTGCTTTCCGCGAGCAGTCGGCCCTCACGCTTGAGCCGCCGCCAGAGCTGCGTGTCTGGAAGCGCTGTGAGGAGCCCAACCATCGCAAGCGGGATCGCACTCTCGCGTATAAAGTTGATCTGCCGCTCGAAGATATTCTCCGGGTCGGTGTCGAAGCCGACGATAAAGCCGCCCATCACCTCCATCCCGTAGCCCTGAATCTTTCTCACCGAATCGAGCATGCTGCCGCCCATGTTCTGTTTCTTCTGCGCTTCCAGCAGACTCTCCTCGACGGGCGTTTCAATGCCTAGAAAGACGCGGCGGAAACCGGCGCTGCGCATCATCGCGAGCAGCTTATCGTCATCCGCGAGGTTCAGACTCGCTTCGGTGAGAAGCTCGAACGGGAAGCCATTGCGCTCTTGCCAGGCGACCAACTCGGGCAGCAGTAGTTTGACGTTACGCTTGTTGCCGATAAAATTGTCGTCAACTATAAAGACCAGTCCGCGCCAACCCGTATCACGCAGCGCATCAAATTCGGCGATCATCTGCTCATTACTCTTAGTACGCGGGGTGCGCCCGTAGATTTCTATGATGTCGCAAAACTCGCATTGAAAAGGACACCCTCTTGAGTACTGCACTGACATTGCGCTGTAGTATTTGAGATCAACCAGGCCAAAGTCCGGGATCGGCGTAAGGGAGAGTGCAGGGCGTTCTGAAGCCTGGTACACCCTTTTGGCCTCGCCGCGCTCAAGGTCTAGGACAAACTGCGGCAACGTCGTCTCGGCCTCGCCGAGAAAGATGTGGTCGGCTTCAGGTAAACTCTCAGCACTGGTCGTCACATAGGGGCCGCCGATGACAACGCGTTTTCCGCGCGCCTTGCAGCGCTCGACGATACTGCGCAGCGAATCCTTTTGGACCAGCATCGCAGTGGCGAAGATCATGTCGGCCCACTCAATGTCTGACGATTTCAGCGGCCTGACATTCAAATCAACCAGACGACGCTCCCATGAGTCCGGCAGAAGCCTGGAGACGGTCAACAGTCCGAGCGGGGGAAAGGCTGATCGTTTGCCCTCGAAGGGGAGCGCATGTCGAAAGCTCCAATAGGTATCGGGATATTCAGGATTAACAAGCAGAATCTTCATCACGTCCTCCTCGATCTCATCACACGCTGGCGGGAATCACCGCCGCTCTGGCCCATATGAATAGTAAAAGCGTGGAGAGTTCGCTTCGGACAATCTAACACGTTCTCTAAAATTATGTTGATTGCGCTTTTTATCTGGCCGTGCTGGCCGTCACTACGCCCCTTGCTTTTCTCTTGCGGGCGCGGCGATAGGCGCTGACGGCTTCAGTCGTCAGTTTGAAAATCGGCCGACGATTCTGTGCGATCAGTTTAATCCAGGCCCACTTGCCCATCTGCGGAAAGTAGATGCCGCGAAAGAAGAGGCGCGAGACCAGATGTGTGATGCGATGTTGGAGCGGCACATGTCGAAGCGAGTCGAGCACGTCGGCATTTCGTTCGGGACTATAGGATGACGACCACGCGCGATCAACTTCAGTCCGCGCCTCCGTAATCGTCATCTTGAGAGGCGTGTGCGCCATCACGAAGGGCGCAAAATCCATCCAGTGCTTCGGGCGATCGAGGCGTCCCGCTTTCTCCAGGCGATCATAGAGAGGCGTGGACGGGAACGGCGTCAATTGACCAAAGACAGGCAGCCCCGGCGGCCAACTCTCAATCTCTTGCAGCGTTCGCTGGGCCACTCCCGGAGCATCGTTGTCCATGCCGAAGATAAATGAGGTGATCGCATAGACGTTACGCTGTGCGAGGCGTTCAAGCACAGCGCCGTATTCGCCGGGCTTGCTGAAATTTTTATTGACATCGGCCATGTTCGCCGGATCAATTGACTCCATGCCGATAAAAACCCACTTGCCGCCCGATTCTGCGATGAGGTCAACAAGCTCCTCGTCGCGCAGCAGGTTGGCGCTGATCTGTGCGATCCAGGGCACTTGCGCGCGGGCTTCGATGATGTCTCTGAGGAGCGACTTCGTGCGCTTGATATTGATGGCCAGATTGTCATCTATAAAGAAGACGGCGATCTTCCCGCGCTCACGGCTTGCACGCGCTTTGAGACGCAGCAGTTCGTCAACGACGCTCTCATTGGTGCGAAACCGAATCGAGTCGCCGAAAAATCCCGTCACCGTGCAGAACTCGCAGCCGTAAGGACAGCCACGGCCCGTCTCCACCGGCACAACGTGAAAGGTTCCCCACCCGCCCCCCATACCCGACAGGGTGGGACGCAGCATCTTTGGCACAAGGCTGAATTGATCCAGATTCAGCGTTTCCCAGGGGATTGAAGGATAAGGTTGCAGGCTCGGCTTTATGTCCAGACCTTTCGCGTCCCGTTCCGGCTGGTAAATCTCCTTCAAACGCCCGTGCGCCGCGTCTTCAACAATCAGCGGCCAGGTTGCATCAGCCTCGCCGAGAGCCACGGCGTCGGCGTGGCGTATCCCGCCGTCTCGCCCAAGGGCTTCGTCGGGCATCTCCGTGACATGCGGCCCACCCATCACGACCGGCACTCCCGCCGCACGAATCGCATCGGCGACGCGGTATGCTTTGGCCACCATTCTGGTCATCGCACCGATGCCGACGAGACCTATCTTCTGCTCGCGCACGAATCGCACGATCTCGTCATCACCCATCGCGCGCGCGTTGCCGTCAATCAGAATAACTTCATGGCCGGGCGGCGTAATCGTTTGCAGCAGAAACATCCAGAGATGCGGCATGAAGTTGCGAGTTACCCCGTTATCGGGGTTATAGAGCAGGATTCTCAAGATCAGTTCTCCTTGACTGAATCAGCGAAAGGCCAGATTGATATTGGGCGCATCGGTGGTTGAAATAAACAACAAAGGGCAAGAGGAAGTTGGATAGGGGGCATCCTCGATCCTGATGTCAGGAGTTGCGTCTTCAGCGGGAGTATAACATACGTGCGTTATCGTACATAACGGGTTAGACATGGCTGAAGCGATCCACGGCAGTTGAAGTTTTATGGGCTTCAAAAAAAGCGTTGTGACGGGCACGAAAGGCTCAAATACTTGATGGACACCAGAGGCCAAATTGATGTTAGAGTTTAATAGAATGCTATTCCAGATAATGTTCACCGAGCCGCGCCTGAAGGGCCGTCGGCACTGTTTTCCAGCTCGCGATACAGAGTGACTTGAGGGTCGGATCAGGTAGTCGCACGCGGGAACAGCACCATTGTCCGAGCTTCTCCTCGTAGCGCCAGTGATAATACGGGCCATCCGCGCGCCGGCTATAAAAGACCTTTTGTCCGTTGCGCATATCCGCTCCGATTGTATAAAAATAGACTCGCAGTCCGTTCATCTTAACTGTTTTTCGCCCGAAGCACGTCCGACCTTATTAAACTCTACGACCGCGTCCGGCCCGACATTACTGCCCGACAACTGCGGCCCGCCTTCCTCCCTGTATTGTCGGACAAGCTCATTAAGGAAAGGCGTGTAGTCGTCGCTGCTTTGACCCGGCTCGCCTCCCGCCTTGCAGAGACGCCAGTACGCGGCCCGTACCAGAGCCGCCTCGCCCGTCAGGACGCCGCGACCGATCAGGATTTGAGCCCTATCGCGCCACACGCCATCGCAAATTTGCCTGAACCTCTTTGAGGCAAGCTTGTCCATCACAAGCCATCCGGCTTGCGCCCGTGATCAGCGCCATTTTTCTTTGGGGCCTCATCGCTGATCGTGAAAGGCACAAGACCTCTTTTGACCTCTTCAAGCGCAATGCTCGTATTCCTGTGACGGCGCGGATCGGCCTCGATGCGAGGCACAGACCCGTGCAGCAGTTGCTTGCTTCTCAAAGCCGCCACGACTATCAGCCGGTATCTGGAATCTATACCGGGCCACTCATCGTCATGGGAGACACGGCCGAAGCCGTCGTTTTTATTTTTATCTGTTTCAGACATAAGGTGCTTCGATTCCTGCATTGTGTGTCGAAGAGTGCGGATTGCACTGCGACCAATGCTTGGCGATTACTAAAAGATTATCAGAAGGTAAAAGATGGCTGATGCCGCGAGAGCGGTGATGGCAAAAACATGCAGCCAACTTAACGCTGATCGGTGGCAATAAGGACATCTCATCTCCCGTATGTGTAATCTCGTTCCACACGGATGACAATACCTTTTCATCTCATCCAGTCTCATCCTTCTTGCTCCTTCACTGTTGAAGCGTGACGCCGTCGCGGATGAGCGTGATGAGCTGCGCGTGTTCTAACGGATGACCGTTGCTCAGATTGATGGACGGGTTGTTCACCAGCCAGAAGCACGCCGTCCCTGTATCCGCCGATGAAAGATCATCGAGGTTGTGTTCATCGAGCATGACGGGCTTAAAGAGCATCATTCCGGAGTTACGCGCGCGTGCCTGCATCGCTTCACTGTTGCTCCGAAAGACAGGCACGCGCAGGCGTCCATCATTTTTTACTGCGAACCAGTCACCGTTGGCCCGTTGCATAGCATACAAACTGCTCATCAAATATCTCCCTCTCGGCCTTGATCCTCGACCGCAACGTATACAGGTTTGTCTTTAAAGTTTCGGTCAGTATGTCTGTAGGAAACGCATCCTTAACCGAACACGCGCGCCCATCCGGTACCGGCGCAAGTCAGGCACGGGTTAACCGGGTTACGCCTGCCCGAGCCTGCGCATTGCTGACATTGCCCCGCAGGCTGTGCAACCATGACCTGTCCCTTACCACCGCACACCATGCAAGAGACAACGTAACCTGCTGAGACAGCCCGCTGTCCTGACCCTGTGCACCACGCGCAGGTTAACGGCGCACCATTTACGTTTCTTTGCGGCTGGCTCATCTTTGCACTTCTCCGGCAAACATATTGGAGCAGACTACACACTGAGAAACGTTCCCGGTCAGAGAGAGCGCTTGTGCCTGACCAGTCAATAAGGATCGGAGTCGGGTGTTGATTAAATCGAGGTATGCTGCAGATGCAGGCATCAGTGTTCTCCTTGCCAGTGGTCGTGTTTTGGAAAACAACAGACGGCACTAAGGAGAATGGCGGCTCGCCTGAAATCCTAGATGTCGAGAGTATATTTTCTAAAGAGCAGTCCGTTCTCTACGAAAGAAGTATAGCATACAAACCGACGAGGCCTTAACGCAGAGAGAGGGCGCTCTTTTTATCAAGGCGTTGGCGGGTATCAATCTTCTTGATGCTCCTCGCCGTTGTAATGAAGGCGAACGCGCTCGTCGTCAACGATAGTTTCCAGATGAACGGGCCGCCCCCAGAGCGAATGGACGTGTTCAAGCGTCTTGCGCGCGTAACGTATATCAAGCTCCGCGCCCTCGTGTGCGTGTCGCAGGTAAAGCTCGCGATTGCCGTTGTAATCGCCGTCCGCCACCTCTATGTAAGGGAAGCCGAAGTTAGTCATGTTCGCCACCAACTGGTCGCGCACCCTTTCCCAGCGCTTCTCCGTAATCGTCCATTCCTCCTCTTCGACCAGCTCATAGACGAAAAGATCAAGCTCCTCGCAAAGCTCTTCGGTCAGGTAGTTGCGCAGGAATGAAACGTCCGAATCAAGCTCGCGCACCTCGAAAATCTTCTCGCGACCGGAGCCCGCGCGCCGCCCCAGCCTCTCTTGCTCCTCGGCCGTCGGATTGTCCCAGCGACGCTCTATGTCCTCGAAAATCTTGTAGCCCAGATAGTAAGGATTCAACTGTCCCTTGTGCGGCGAAACGACTCCCGAATGAAGGTCTGCAAACTCCAGATGCTCGTTGTCCGCCAGATCAAGCTCACGCATGATGCGTGAATGCCAGAACGAGTTATGATTGATAAAGCCGTTGGCGACGTAAGCGTGCCTTTCCTCAACCGTGATGTCATAGACATCGGCGCATCCGTGCTCGATGGAAACAACTTCATCGCTGAACTCTTCCTTCTTGAACCAATGATGTCCCTCAAGGCACTTACTTAAAGCACGCAGCTTGCGCTCAAGGCTAAAGCCGATCTCATCCAGAAAGCGCGCGGCTGAAGCTCCGCTGATTTCGAGTTGAAGAATGTCGTACCAATGCCGTCGCTGGCTTGAAAGGATACCGTAGTTGAGTAAAATCACCTGAACAGTGCGAATCAACTCTTCGCTGGAAGAAGAGAGACGAATGCCTTCCGGGCCAGCGTAAGCGTCGGCGTCAAAATAACCTCGCAGGAAAGCTGACACAATGCTCTTGGGCGAGCGTAAGATTGGCGGCGGTATCTTCTTTGTGCGGGCCTTATCTTCGAGGTTAATGCCAACTGATTCGAGCCATCTTAAAAGCTCACGTGAGTGAATTACTACGCGCCAGCGTCCGCCGATCTCAGTCGCGTCCCACTTTAACTTGGCGCTCAGTCCTAATGATGAATTGATGATCTTCGAGAGCTTTTGCGCAATTTCTTCATCACCACTTGTCAGACAGATGCCGGATTTAGTGCGGTTGCCATCGCCAATAAAGTAGCCGAGAAACCATGCCAGTTCTTCGTTCAATTCTGTGGGTAAACTCAAAGGGCTGCGAGTTGAGAGAGTCCTCCCGACGTTTCCTGATCGATAGGCGGTAGTTGCCAAAGCCGCATCAAGGGCTTCGCTTCGACGGGTGTTGCGTCCTCGCAGATGCCTTAAGACAGTCCAGGGTGAGACTCCGGCAAGCGATGCAACCGTTTCCAACCTCGCGCTTGGCTGCGCCGGAATGAAGCTTGAAGTTTGTCTTTCCTCAGGCCAGACTTCTGTGCCGCAGGCGAGTGAGATTTTATCTCCCAAGCTAACATCCTTGAGATGAGCCCACTTTCCGTCAACCAGTTTGACCCGATGTTTGTGAGCGCCTTCAATTGATAAGCCGCGACGGGTGCGAATGCGAATAGTTGGAACTTGTTCTTCCTTATGGAAGTCGGTAATCCAATTCAATTGTTTCGCGCCGCCGCTGGCGATCTGTATTTCCCGACGAGCCTCGTATAATTTATCGAATCGCAAAAAACCGCTTTCAGTGACCAACAAGGAATCTCCTGTCGCGCAGGCCCATCCCTCATTTAGCGTCTTCGTCTGCATCTGCGGAATGAAGTACTCCATCTCCTCATGCATCATCGCCATCACGTCGCGCTGCCAGGGTTGAAGATGCGGGGAATGGCGCATGATGTAATAGACGAGGTCTTTTTCCGGCAGATGCTGCTGGCCGCGAGGCTTTTCATCCTCGACCTGCTCAACCTCTTTTTTCTCGCCGATCTTCCACAGGTCATCGTAGCGCCCTTCGACGCGCAGGAGCTTCGGGCGCGGCGGGTCTTGCGGATTCTCGCGCTTGATAAAAAAGTTCGGATCAATATGTTCTTCGATGGCGAGGACGGCGTCGAGGAGTTTTTCCACGGCCTTGCGCCCGTACTTGAACTCGTACTCGGTCATACGCCCCGCGTGCGTCGAGACGCTCTCGACCATGCGACGGTTTGTTTTCGAGAAGTAAATATTGTTCTTGAAGAAATCTACGTGGCCGAGCACGTGGGCCATCACCAGCTTGTTCTGAATGGGGCTGTTGGTTTCAAGCAGGAAGCCGTACGAAGGATTGGTGTTGATGACGACCTCGTAAATCTTCGAGAGACCGAAGTCGTACATCGTTTTCATGCGATGATAGGCTTTGCCAAACGTCCAGTGAGAATATCTTCCGGGCAGGGCATAAGAGCCGACCTCGTACATCACTGTCGCGGGCACGATCTCAAAACGTGTAGGAAACGGATCGAGGCCGAACCTTTGAGCCACCTCCCAAATCTGCGCAAGAGATGCTTCGAGGTCTTTGATTTCGCGGTCTTCCATCGCTTTTACAATTCCTAGTTGGTGATGATTTGACGGGGAACTTCAACTATTGCAATTTGGTATGGCGGCATAAAAAAGATTCCCGCATCTTCTTCCTTGTCTGCTATCTCATAAACAAACTCAAGCTCTATAGAGCGCCCCTCATCTTTCTTTAGTGTAGCGGCGAACAGCCAGCGCCTTGCGGTCACTTCCGAGATTTTTGCGAGCAACGGGTGTCCACTTACAGCTTTTGCAGATGTAACTTCCCCCGTCGAGCTTATCGTTACTTTAACCGCTACCTTCCCGCCAGCCCTCGCAACCACGGCAATAGCCGGATAGGCTCTTGGCGCAACAGCCCTAACGACAGTGGGCTTCACTTTGTCGTCAACCATCGTCTGAGAAGAAGCAACCGAAGCTATCAAGATCAACGGTGCGACGAGAAGAAAAGAAAATTTGGAAGGTATCTTTTTCATAACCTATTTTGCTTTCTAAAGAACTGCTTGAGGGCCGGATAGCAGTGTTACATAATCAATCTATCGAGCGTTGTGATCTACGGAGGTGTATTTTCTGAAAGCCTTGAGCACGAGCGCCACAAGAATCCCGACGACTGCGCCGACCGCAACTCCGAGACCTGCGCCATCGAGCCCCCATGACAGGAGAGCAGAGGTTGGCGGAAACTGGCCGCCGCGCGCGAGCAGGATACCGCCCACCACGTTTATGGTCGCGGCGATGATCATAAAGACGATGGTTATTCTGACGATTACGTTGACGGACTTCTTCATAACTCCTGCCGCTTGCCGAAAAACTGCTTAAGCGCCGGATAGACATCTTCCCTTTCGTCAATACGCACGCCGACGAAACGCTCCTTGCGTTTCAGCCGGTCGCTGAAGATGGAGAGCAGCGCGCCCGAAGAGCGACGATAACTGGAGGCTCCCTCCTCCCCGATCTCGCCATAGCCGAACAGGTTGCAGGTCGTGATCAACTGGTCGGCCAAGCGCACGGCCTCCTCGTTGTCCGAATAATAGTTATCGCCGTCGGAGAAATGGAACGGGTAGATATTCCAGTCCTGCGGGCGAAAGCGACTCCCGATGATGTCGAGCGCGAGTTGATAGGCGCTTGATACGACCGTGCCGCCCGATTCCCCCTGCGTAAAGAACTGATCCTCCGTGACCTCCTTTGCCTCCGTGTGGTGCGAGACGAAAACTATCTCCACGTTGTCATACTTGGTGCGCAGGAATCGCACCATCCAGAAGAAGAACGAGCGCGCAATGTACTTTTTGAACTCTCCCATACTCCCCGAAACGTCCATCAAGGCGAGCACTACCGCGTTCGATTCATAACGCAGATTTTCCTCCCAGGTCTTGAATCTTAAATCCTCTTTTCTGACATCGCCGAAGCGCGCCTTGCCCTCTTCGCGCGCGTTGCGTTTGATGTTCTCAAGAATCATGCGGCGCTTATCGAGGTTCGCCATTACTCCCGTCCGGCGAATCTCGTTAAAGCGCGTGGTCTTGGACTGGACGGCTTTTTTCGCCTTCTCTTCCAGAAAAGGGAGCTGTAAATCCTCGAAGATGAGCGCCGCGATCTCGTCTATGTTGATCTCGGCTTCGTAGTATTCTTCGCCGCCCGTTTGTCCGGCCTGACCGCTGCCTCCCTGTCCCTGCTGACCGGGCTGGCCTTCGCGCGCGATCACATCGCCGACGCGGGTTTTGCCGTCGCCCTGTCCGACGTGCTTGCGTTTACGGTAATCGAAACGAAACTTGTACTCATCCAGAGCGCGAATCGGCACTTTGACGGTGCGTTTGCCGTCCGACAAAATAATCGCTTCATTGGAGACGATGGAGCCCAGGTTTTTTTTGATCGCTTCTTTGACGCGCTCTTTGTGCCGTTCCTGGTCAATAATGCCTTTGCGCTGAAGCGACCAATCATTGCGTTGGATGGACATGTCTCTCTCTACCTCTTGAATGGTTGATTGTGAATAGAAATAACCATTCGTTTATTCACGAACTACTACTGCTCACCACTCGCCACTTCCTGATTACCACTATGAACGAAATCGGTCACCAGCCCGGCGAACTCGCGCGGATATTCCTCCTGCGGAAGATGCCCGCAACGACGAAAGACGATCAGGCGCGCGCCTGGCATTTTCTGATGGAGATGCTCGCCGTCCCTCAGGGGAATCTCCGCATCCTGCTCTCCCCAGATGAGCAGCGCAGGCTGTTTGATGAGATGCGCGTCACGGCCGATTCGCTCAGCACTCCAGCGTCGAAGCATCTGTAAAGCCGCGCGCTGAGTGTTGGCTGTGCGCAAAGGCAGGTGATGCGCCGCTATTCTTTTCGCGTCATACAATCCCATGCCATTGACGGAGTTTCTTTGCAGGTGCCGTTTGACCATCCAGCGCAGGTCGAGCAGCAAAGGGGAGATCAGCGGCCCGACGACGGGCGAGGCGGCAAAACGCAAAAGGGGTCGCCTCTTGATATCGTCGTTCGAGACCGCGCTGACAAGGACGAGACGTTCGACGCGGCTCGCGTAATCAAGCGCACACGTGGCCGCAATCGCGCCGCCGTAAGAACTCCCGACCAGCGTCGCGCTCTCGATCCCAAGCTCGTCCATCAAACCTATAATCGCGCGCGCATGTCCCTCAATCGTATACTCGCCCTCCCTAGGCTTCTCTGAAAATCCGAAGCCCATCAGGTCTGGCGCGATGACGCGAAAACCCGCCTCGGCAATCGGCAGCAGCACCTCGCTCCACACCAGCGTAGAGGCCGTGAAGCCGTGGATGAGGATGATGGGCGGGCGGCTCGCGAAACCTGCTTCCTGATAATGCACGCGCACGCCGTCAACCTCTGCGAACCGTGAGCGTTCAGCATGGTGCAGATGTTCTTTATGATCTACCCACTTGATGTCGCGCGGTCGTGTCAAAAGCTTTGCTGCCAGAGCCGCGCCGGCCACACCCGATGCGCCTGCGATTATGTAACGTTTTTTCATTGAAGGTCGTCAGTAGTTTACCGAGATAAAAAGCGTTATGTGCCGGATGCAGGAGCTTCACTGCATACTCGGCTGTTGATGAAGCGTATCAGTCATTGGCCCAGTAGTCAGGTTTCTCCTGCGTCTGCGGATCATGTCTCTCCATCCAGCGTTCGGGGCGTTTCAACTCCACATAGCCGAACCTGCGGTAAAGTTCATGCGCATCCTTGGTCGCCAGCACCCAGCGGCGGAAGCCTTGCAGTCCGGGGTGCGCGAAAACGACCTCCATGAGCCACTTGCCCAAGCCCTGCCCGCGCGCCGAATCCAGAATAAAGACATCGGCCAGCCACGCGAACGTCGCGTAATCCGTGATCACGCGCGCGAAACCGACTTGCTCCGCGCCCTTGTAGAGACCAAACGCCACGGAGTTTTCGATGGAACGCCGGATCGTCTCCATTGATCTGCCCTTGGCCCAGTAAGATTCCCGCGCCAGATAATCGTGAATGACTTCCAGGTCAAGACGAGCCTTGTCCGTGCTGATTAAATATTCTCCGCGCTGCCATTCGTGAGCCATTGCAGTAACTACCTCATCAAAACCTACGAGCATGTGTCGGGATTATTTCTCTCCCACCACAGCCACCGGCTATGATTTTACTCCTGATGCTCTGTTCCAATAAAAGATCGCGCTCCCATCGTCGCGCTCTGAGAGTGAGCGCACCTCTCGAATCGCCGCGCTGATCTCATCTGCGGTCGCCAGGTTTTGCCCTTCCAACGCGGCCGCGCCGCTCTCCACATTTCCGATCAAATTCTCGATCCAGGGGCGGAACGTCTCCATCCCGGCATGATGTATCTCCGGTTGAAGGCTGAGCTTGATCTGATCGAACCCTGCCTGCTTGAAGAGCGCGAGCAGTTTCTTTCCGATCAACGCATCGCCGCCGAGCCTCGACTGCAACTCGGCGAACTTTTCCCAGATAGCATCGAAGCGCGGGCAGTCCGGGTAAAAGACGTTGATGAGAATATTGTTCTCCTGCGCCAGCGCTCGGCCTCCGGGGCGCAGCACGCGGCGCATCTCGCTTAGAACTTCAACCGGGTCAGCGACGTGTTCCAGCAGGTAGCGGCAATAGACCGTATGGAAGTGCTCATCGGGAAAAGGAAGCGCGTGAGCGTCCCCCTGAATAAAATGCAGATTCGGCACCTCTGCGGAATCACGCGCCCGCGACAACTGATCGGCGGAATACTCTACACCCCATATTTCTCCACGCGGCGCGCGCTCCGCGACCTCTCGCGCCAGAATGCCCAGGCCGCTTCCGACCTCAAGCACCGAAGCCCGTTCGTCCAACTCCAAAAACTTGATAAACGGTTCATTGGTCAGCCGGTTGAGCAGGGCCAATCTGTCCTGTTCGGATGTGTCAGTGCCATGTATGTATGCTGCTGTTGCGCTCTTCGTTTTCAAGGCCCTCTCCCAATCAAAAGCCCGCGCCTTCCCTTGTGAAAAGCGCGGGCGTTCGGTGGTGTTCATCCTCTCGGTGTGCCTTCGAGAAAGCCTGTCGTTGCACGTAATCCCGCGCCCTAACGCGAGAGGAGCGTACCGACGTAGGTCAAAAGCTCGTTGGCGCAGACGGGGCAGTAGCCGTGCTCTTTGACGAGACGATCCACGACCTCGTTGATGCGGCGCAGTTGATCCGGATCAGGCGTCTTCGCAGATGTCGTAATCTTCACCACGTCCTTG
Organism: Pyrinomonadaceae bacterium; assembly: GCA_046714695.1. Classification (GTDB taxonomy): domain Bacteria; phylum Acidobacteriota; class Blastocatellia; order Pyrinomonadales; family Pyrinomonadaceae; genus DASQYE01. Next base: position 7,437 of record JBKKAL010000050.1, on the reverse strand, counting down.
AGATCGGAGAAGATCTTCTTCTCAATCGCCTCCTTCAAACGCTCGTGCGAATTGTACTCAAAGGAGCGCCCTTTTCGCGCATAGGACGAGATGCGAATCAGTATCTCCTGCCGGAAAGTATTCTTGGCGTTATCAGAGATTCCAATCTGCTCTTCGATGGAGCGCATCAGTTGCTCGTCCGGCTCAATCTCCTCTTCGGTGATCGGGTCTTTGATCCGTTCCTTATTGCAATAGGCCTCGACGTTGTCGAGATAGTTGTTGCAGATCGTGCGCGCCATCTCTTCAAACGAATAGACGAAGGCGCGCTGGACTTCGATCTTCGCCAGCTCGTCATATTCCTTGCGCGCCGCAGAGATCAGGTTCAAATAGCGGTCGCGCTGATCCGGGCTTATCCCTGTGTGTTGCTCAAATCCGTCCTTGATCGCGCGCAATGCATCAATCGGATTGATGCAGGTGACGCCGTCACGCACGAGAGCGGAGGAGAGGCGGTTGATGATGTAGCGAGGGCTTATGCCGTCCATGCCTTCGCGCACGGTCTCCTCTTTGAGTTCGCGCACGTCCTTGGACTTGTAGCCCTCTACGTCCTCGCCGTCGTAGAGCTTCATCTTTTTAGTGACATCTACGTTCTGCCGTTTGGGCTCTTCCAAGCGGGTCATGACGGCGAACATCGCCGCGACCCTCAAAGTATTCGGCGCGATGTGTACATTGCGCAGGACTTCTGACTGGTGCAGCAGCTTATGGTAGATGCGCTCCTCCTGAGAGACGCGCAGGTTATAGGGCACGCGCACGAGAATGATGCGATCCTGTAAGGCTTCAGACTTACGATTGCCCGCGAAAGAGATGTACTCGTTTTCGTTCGTGTGTGAGAGGATTACCTCGTCGGCATAGATCATGGCGAAGCGGCCGGTCTTGATGTTCTGCTCCTGCGAGAGCGTCAAGAGCGAATAGAGGAACTTCTCGTCCACCTTGAGCATCTCGACGAACTCCATCAAGCCGCGATTGGCGATGTTCAGCTCGCCGTCGAAGCGATAAGCGCGCGGGTCTGATTCGACGCCGACCTCGCCGATGGTCGAGAGATCAATCGAGCCGGTCAGCTCAGTAATGTCCTGTGATTTCGGGTCCGAGGGGGCGAATGTGCCGATGCCGACGCGCTCTTTTTCAGAGAAGAGGATGCGCTGGACGCGCACGTCCTCGTGGCGGCCACTGTATTCGTGCTCCAGCGCGTAGCGGCATTGCGGGCACAGATCGCCTTCGATATAGATGCCGTAATGCTTCTCGATCTCCGCACGCAGCTCGTGCGGGATCAGATGAAGCGGCTCTTCGTGCATCGGGCAATCCTTAATGGCGAAGACCGCTCCTGCGTCTGCGCGCGTGTATTCTTCGAGGCCGCGCTTGAGCATCGTCACAATCGTTGACTTGCCGCCGCCCACTGGGCCCATCAGGAGAAGAATGCGCTTGCGAACTTCAAGACGCTGCGCCGCCGATTTGAAGTACTCGACGATGCGGGCAATCGGCTCTTCGATGCCGAAAAGCTCTGCGGCGAAGAAGTTGTAGCGAGCTATCTCGTCGCGCGTGCCCTCGTTGAGTTTCTCTATGCCCGCGGCGTGAACCATGTCGTTGATGCGGGCGTGCGAGAGTTGTGCGATACGCGGATTCTGTGCGACCAGTTCGAAATAATCGCGGAATGAGCCTTCCCAGCGGAGCGCTTCGCGGTCGCGGCGCAAATCTTCCAGCCGCTGGCTGATATTAAATTGATTGTTGCCATCCTGCTCTTGCATAGCCGTTTTAATACCTCTTAATGGCTGTCGCGCGCAGTAGATAGCGTGTGGGAAAAGCACGCCCTGAAGGTTCAAGCAAACAGGCGCGACCTCGAACGCCGGAGGCCGCCCGCTGCTTTCATAGGATTAATCTCGATATACGCCGCTCTATTCACGCGCGCGTCAAGCGTGCGGCGCGCTCGTCGAGAATCTTCCCTTTCGTTCAATGATCGGAAGCGTTTAGGCTACCCGTGCGGTCAACCATCGGTAAAAGCGGAGAGAGAAGGCCGAGCGCCGGGAGCACACCATACAAGCTTTAGTGTCAAGCGAAGCGGGACGACGCCGGGCCACCTGTTTGGAAGCCGAACCCTCGTTGGGCTTGGCTTCCCTAATTGCTGTCACCAAGTATAACACAGCCCCTACGTACCCAAGTCAATGCTTATTTTCCGGCGCAAGGACGACGCGCGGGCGCAACTCTTCGGTCTCCGCCTTGTAAAATGCGACCGCAATCAAATCTCCCTGTTCATCAACCAGCCGGACTGGCTGATCGTTCACGTACTTGGTTTCCGCTGCCGCCCGTACTGCAACGCCGTTCCGCGCACGGCGCGTATCCTCACCCGTTAGATGCAGCGCGGTCATCCATGAGAGCGCCGTATTCAAGGAAAAAAGACGGCTCACAGCCTCGCCCTCTCGCGCCATTTCTTCAAGCTCATCGAGAGTAATTGCATCCGTGAGGCTGAACGTGCCCGCGCGGGTGCGTCGCAAGGCTGCGAGATGCGCTCGGACACCGAGGCCTTCGCCGGTGTCTTCGGCCAGTACACGCACGTAAGTTCCCGCAGAACAGACCACACGCACAGAGAGATCGCACGTTCCATCCTCGTTGTGTTGGAGCAGAGCGCGCGCCCCGCTGCCATCAACATCGCGGCGCATAGCTTCAAGTTCACTGACGTTGATGATAACGCTCTCTCGCTCTATCTCCATGCCCTGCCGCGCCAGTTCGTAAAGCTTTTGCCCCTTCACCTTCTTCGCCGAATACATTGGCGGAACCTGTCGGGTCTCGCCCCGCAGGCTCGCAAGCGCCGTCTCGATCTCGCCCTCGCTCCAATCCATCGAAGGCTGTGGGGTCGTGGGCTCATCCATATTTAATGCGACGCGTTGCGCGCCCGTTGCGTCGCCCGTATCCGTCGCATAACCGAAGCGGATCACGGCTTCGTACTCTTTATCCGCGCTCGCGAGAAACTGCGCGAGCCGCGTTGCCCGCCCGACAAGCAAAACCAGCACCCCCGTCGCAAACGGGTCGAGCGTGCCCGTATGGCCTACCTTTCGCTCATGCAATATGCGCCGCACGCGTGCCACCACGTCATGCGAAGTCAGCCCCGCCGGTTTATCTATGATGAGAATGCCATCCACCATTACATTTTGGATTTGCAATCCTGATTTTGAGATTTTGTGCTTGAAGGCTGCAAATACCTGTCAATAAAAATTTCCGCTGCGATCTCTAATTGCTAATTACCATTCTAAAATCTAAAATTCAAAATCTAAAATAGCAAGCGCTTTGGCGTTCGGTTAGAGTTTTGATCAATGATGAGAAGACGCAGAGGGAAGTCCAACGAGAGGCAATTGAATGAAGCGCCGGAGAGAGCGCCGAGCCCGGTTGATGCCGAAAAGGCGCGAGCGCGGACGTTTCAAAGGGCGGTCAAGCTGCTGGCCGCCAAGCCGCGCTCGGTCGAAGAGTTGCGCGAGCGCCTTCTTGAAAAGCAGTGGACGAACGAAACGGTAGTGGACGCTGTCTTGATGAAGCTGCGTGAGTACAATTACCTGAACGATGAGCAGTTCGCCTTCGGCTACGCGTCCTATCAGGTGCGGCAGAAGCCCGTGGGCAGAGGGCGCTTGCAGCGAGCCCTCGCCCTCAAAAAAATTGACCGCGAGACGGCCGCCGAAGCTATCCAGAAGGTCTTTGAAGAGACGCCCGAAGAACAATTGATAGACCGCGCGATAGAGCGCCGCACGCGCCTGCGCGGTCGCCCGCAGACACGCGCCGAATCCAAAAGCCTCTTCGACCACCTGCTCAGGCAGGGCTTTACATACGATCTGGTAATGCGCAAGGTACGCGCCGCATCCGCGACAGCAGTTGACGACGAAGCCGAAGACGGCTGAATAAAACCCGTCATTCCCCTCCCTCATCCCCGGCTAAATTTTCCTCATTCGGGTCTGTTTCGCCCGTTCGCGCGCCCCGTGTTACACTAAAAAGTTACCGATGATTGATCAAAGCTGATGACTGATAACTGACTACTGATTGCTTGTAATTATGATGACTGGACAAGAGATTCGCCGTAAATTCTTAGAGTATTTCGAGCGCCACGGGCACCGAACCGTGCGCTCCAGCCCATTGCTGCCCGCCAATGATCCGACGCTTCTGTTCACTAACGCTGGGATGAACCAGTTCAAGGATGTCTTTACGGGCGCGGAGCAGCGTGACTACGCGCGCGCCACGTCGTCGCAAAAGTGTGTGCGCGCAGGAGGCAAGCATAACGACCTTGACGAGGTCGGCAAGACCGCACGGCATCACACCTTTTTCGAGATGCTAGGCAATTTTTCCTTCGGCGATTATTTCAAGGAAGACGCCATACGGTACGCGTGGGACTTGCTTGTCAACGAGTATGGGCTCGACCCGGAACGTTTATGGTTCACGGTCTTCGAGGGCGACGAGGAAGTCCCTGCTGATGAAGAGGCCGAGAGGCTGTGGGAAAAGGTCGGCGCGCCCCGTGAACGCATCCTGCGCTTCGGACGCAAGGACAACTTCTGGCAGATGGGCGACACAGGCCCGTGTGGGCCATGCAGCGAAATTCATTACTACATGGGCGAAGACCCGGGAGACCCTTTGAAGAACGCGGCAGAGTTCGTCAACGGCCCCGGCGATACGACAATGGAAATCTGGAATCTCGTCTTCATGCAATACGAGCGAAGCAAGACGAGCGAAGGCGAGATAGTCCAAACGCCGCTGCCAAAGCCTTCGGTTGATACGGGCGCAGGGTTGGAACGCATCGCGGCGGTGCTGCAAGGGGTCAAGTCAAACTATGACACAGACCTTATTCGTCCGATCATAGACTTCACGGCGCAGCTTGCCGACCGCAACTATGAAGCTGAGGCTCCCGAAGGCTTCAGTATGCGCGTCATCGCGGATCACGCGCGCACGGCCGCGTTTGCCATCGCCGACGGTATCCTGCCCGGCAACGAGGGACGCAACTACGTCCTGCGCAAGATCATGCGTCGCGCCATCTATCATGGACGCCACGCGCTCCAGCTTGAAGATTTATTTTTCTACAAGGTGGCGGATTTTGTCGTCGGACAGATGCGCGAAGCCTATCCTGAGCTGGAAGCCTCGCGCGACTTTATCGAACGCATGGTCAAGCTCGAAGAGGAACGCTTCAGCTCAACGCTGACCATCGGCTTGCAGAAACTCGACGCTCTCTTTTCGACGACCACCGAAGGCGAGATGCCCGATTTCAAAGAACTCGCGCGCCTCTACGATACCTTCGGTACGCCGCGCGATCTTGTTCGCGTGAGTCTGGAAGAACGCGGCTTCAATCTTGAAGAGGCAGCGTTTAATGCCTCTTTTGAAGAGGCGCTGCGCGATATTCAGCGTGCGAGCGTGCGCGACCAGGGCCCGGCGCGCGCCAAATCAAAACCAGTTTATGAGAGCATCGTAGGGCGCACGGGGGCGAATGCATTCACAGGCTATGATGGAACGAGGCTCGACGGCGCGCACATTCTCGCACTCATCAGAGGCGAAGAGGAAGTGCAGGAGTTGCAGGAGGGCGAAGAGGGCGAAGTAGTCCTTGATGGCACGCCTTTCTATGCTGAATCGGGCGGGCAGGTCGGCGATACTGGAACATTTGCCAACGGTAATACGCACACAGTCGTCAACGATACGGTCTCGCCCGTAAATGGTCTGATAGTCCACCGCGTAACGGTCGAGCGCGGGCTCTTGCGCGTAAATGATGAAGTGACGGCGCAGGTTGATGTGGAAAAACGCGACGCGACCCGCCGTAATCACACGGCGACGCACCTGCTTCACGCGGCCTTGCGCGAAGTTTTGGGCGCGCACGTCAAGCAGGCCGGATCGGTCGTCGCGCCGAACTATTTGCGCTTTGACTTCTCGCACTTTCAGCCCCTGACGCGCGAAGAGATAGCGGAACTGGAACGGCTCGTCAACTACCAGATACTCAACAACGAGAAGGTGCAGACAGACCTTCTCTCTCTCGAAGAAGCCATGCAGTCGGGCGCAATGGCTCTGTTCGGCGAAAAGTATGCTGAGAAGGTGAGAGTCCTGACCGTGCCCGGATTCTCGAAAGAACTCTGCGGCGGCACGCACGTGCGCGCCACCGGCGACATTGGTTTATTCAAGATCGCCAGCGATGAATCCATCGCCTCGGGCACGCGCCGCATACGCGCCGTGACGGGAGCAGATGCTTTCACACGCTTTCAGGAGACGGAAGCGCTCGTTGACAGCATCGCCACTGAGCTTCGCACTTCGCGGGCGGAGATTCAGGCGACGGTCGAGCGGCTTCAGGAAGAATTAAAGAAAGCGCGCCGCGAGAGCGAAGAGCTGCGTTTGAAGCTGGCGACGGGCGCTGTGGGCGCGGCATCTTCAAACGGTAACGAGGCGCGCGAGGTCGCGCCGGGCGTGCGTGTGCTTGCGCGCGAGGCCAGCGGACTCGACGCCGCAGGGATGCGCCAGCTCTCCGATACACTGCTGGCTCGGATCAATCCCGGAGTAGTCGTCCTTGGGCGCAGCATCGACGGCAAGGTATCGCTTATCGTGCGCACCTCGCCGGATTTACTGAAGCGTGTTCCGGCAGGACAGGTCATCAAAGAATTAGCGCCCATCATTGGCGGACGCGGCGGCGGTAAACCCGACATGGCTGAAGGCGGCGGGAGCCAGCCGGAAAAACTGGCGGAAGCACTGGAAGCAAGCTACGGCGTTGTCGAGCGTCTTCTGGGTTAAAGCTCAGGAGCAAGATGAAGTCTTCGAGAGCCGCTGGGGACGCGTTGTTTGATGGCAAACTTTCTTGCGTTTAGCATGTGCAGCTCCGGCGGTTTTTGGTGAAAGCCCGTCCGGCTCGATTTAAAAAGAAGCACGAGCACATCTCTTTTAAAGATATGCTCGCGCTTTTTTGCTCTACGCTTGACAGTGTTATGCGGCTAGACCCTCTACATGGTCTTCTGCTTATCCGTCAGCGTTATGTTCATCTTTTCCAGCGTGACTTTATTGAGCGTGCCCGTCACCTTGAGGGACTCTGCGGCCTGATATTTTTTCAAGCCATCGCGTGTGGCCGCATCGAGCTTGCCCGTCTGCTCGCCAGCGTAGAAGCCGCGTTGCTTGAGTATCGCCTGAGCCTGCTTGACCTGCTCTTTGTTGGCGCGAAATACCGGGCCACGCCTTTTTTTGGCATTGGCGGATGAACTATTGGCAGTGTTCGCGGTGGCGTTCCCGTTCTGAGCCAAAGCGGTTATCGAAAATGCCGGCAGCAGTGCCAGCAAAGTGGTGAGGATTATTAACCTTCTCATTTTTGTTCTCCTTAACGTGAGTTCGACGTAAGAAATTGAAAAGAGAACCCCAAGCGGTAAGATGTGGTTGACCAAAACGACATCCTGCTGCCACAAGGAGTTCTCTTCA
>JBKKAL010000049.1:0-36029 GCA_046714695.1 Pyrinomonadaceae bacterium | reverse complement strand
ACAGTTCCAGCATTAAGTCGGCGTCAACTTCATCCATCTCCTCTTCCGGGCTGATCAGCGTCCGGAAGAGTTTTTCCAGTTGGTCTTTATCAGGTAACTCAGGTCTATCTGCCATAACTTCCCCTTTGAACTACATACCTTGGTTCTACTGCCGCGCATTGAAGCCAGAAGACATAAAAGGTTTAAGCTTATAAAGGAGCCTTCGCCTGATATCTGTTGCCTCCCGCACGCTAACTCCTAAGATGTGGGCTATGTCTTCTCTTTTGATCACTCTCTTTACCAGCCAGATGTCGAGATAAGTCTTTTCCATTTCATCAAGATCAAGAGAAGCTTGCAGAGACTTGACTAGAGAGGCTGCCTCGGCGTTTTCGATGACGTCGTTGGTGTTGGAGAGACTGGCTATTAGGGATTGCTTATGTTCTCCACTAATAGACTCTGTGATGAGCGTCTTCCTGTACTCTAATTTTTTAACCAAATCCAGAAAATCATTCCGCATCATCCGGCAAGCATAGGGGAAAAGGTATCCCTGAGCGGATACCTGACGCCACTGATCTTCTTTCATGAGGTTAAGAATTGTATTACTGGCCAAATCCTTCGCAGACGTCCCTGTGTTAGGCAAGACGGCATTCTCGTCAAAGCAACCCTCATCTCTAAACCAAGACGCGGCATGGAGACGCAGTCTTTTATGAAGCAAAAGCCAGTCCACCCCGACGGGGTCTGTTTGATTAGCAGAGGAATCATCCATAGCGACGTCTTTCTCCCACTACGTAAGCGATTGAGCAAGTCAAAAATTACGAAACTATTCCTCGTAATTTTTGCCCGACCTGCTCGCTTTACTAGCAAGAGAGGAAGTGCCTGAGCCTCTCAAGTCAGCGTATGAGGTTAAGAGCGGTGACAACGGATTTAATCCTACTAAAAGTCCTTTGAGAAAGCCAATTTTATTTTAGGCGAACTCTGATCAATAAGAAGTTAATGAGGTATCGTCATGAAGCAACCTAGCGAAGTGATCAGCCTTTCTTTAACACCTTCTAAAGTACGTGATTACCAAGCATGTCCTCAACTTTATAAGTTGAAGACGGCTATTAGACCCACAGGCGGTGGCGCTTCGCCGTCCTTAAGTTTCGGCAACAGCATTCATTCCGCACTAGAGGAGATACATACCCAACCAACGCCTATCAATCTCGATTGTATGCAGATTCTTCGCCGTCATTGGAATGTAAAGGATTACAGCGATGCAAGAGAATCCGATCTCTATTTTACTCGTGGCCTCGATGCGCTCCAGCGGTATATGGATGTGATGGGGCGACCTACGGGTCAGATCATTGGCACTGAGCTTTACCTTTCGCGCGTTACCCGTCTGGGAGACCTTCGGGTCAGGCTCGGCTGCAAAGTGGATAGGCTCGAACTCCACCCAGATGGCGTGCTTGAAGTACTGGATTATAAAACCAACGCTGGAGGCCAGGTCCCGACGCCAGAGTTTTTAGCTGATGACCTCGCGACGTTCATCTACTATGTGCTGGTCAGGATCTCTTACCCACAATTCCCTTGGGTAATAGTCTCTCAACTCAATGTGCTGACGCTGGCTAAGGTTGAAGTCGAATACCATAGCGCGAAGTTGGCCGTCCTCAAACAAGCTCTGACCAATCTGGTACGGGAAATTGAATCCGGCACTTTCGAGCCGCGTCCCGGCGGCATGTGTTCATGGTGCCGGATGAGGGACCACTGTCCAGCTTTTGAAACCGACGCCGACTTAGACAGCCTGATCTGATTTAGAGTGAGGTAAAGATGCCGTGTAACGGGAGTTTAGTTTGATATAAGGACATGGACGGACGAAGAGTGCCATCGATGATTGTACCGCGTGAAGGAGTTTCTGGAACAAGCACGCTGGCTTACGTCGAAACACCATGAATTAGGGGGAGACATGGCGAAAAGAAAACGAAGTACAAATCGGAAATCAATCGATAAACGGATCAAAGAGGGTCGGGGCATGGGACGTCTGGCCGAGTACAGGCCGTGGCTCAACATTCAGGACGTGCCCTCAAAGGGATTGTCGACACGAATCAGGGGCTGGAAGACCGAGAGGGTTCACCACTTCCTGAGCATGCTGGAACTCCTGTACTTCTACGTCTTGGAGTGGTCGCAAGACGTGGTTGATATTCGCGAGCAGTTCCCACTGCTGCCACTCGAAGAAACGCTGGCCATCGCCGAGAGTTGTGGCATACGTCATCCTACCGATCCTAAAACTAAATACCCGATAGTAATGACTACCGATTTCGTTAACACGGTGCGCCGCGCCGCGACTGACTTCGACGAACCGCGCACGGTCAAATACAAATCAGACCTACTCACGCCGCGGACGCTGGAAAAGCTTGAGATCGAACGACGATATTGGAAAACCAGGAAGATAACGCTGAAAATCGTCACCGAAGATAGCATCCCCGTAGTGCTCTCTAAGAATATTGAGTGGCTCCACTCATATCGCCAGCTCAGCAACTTCATTGATTTGGATGAGTTCGCCTTCGCTCAGACCTCCTCCGCGATCATGGACGCTCTGAGAAGGCAGCCCTCCGCTCCCCTCCGCGACATAATGCTTCGAGTTGATGACCGCCTCGGCCTTGAGGCCGGTATCAGCATGTCAATCGTCCGCTACCTGCTCGCCAACCGCCGCCTGCGGATAAACATGCTCAAACCCATCAATCCGAGCAAGCGATTGCTTCTGCTTAATTAGCGTCCAGACGCAGGGCAAAGGTTTCAAAAGAGGAGGTCTTAAATGGAACTCTACAAGAATATGGTCTACGAATGGACCAGCGTCAAAGGACCGCACGCTGTCGAGCGCCTGCTCTGGCTCAATCAGGCTAGTGATTATGTCTGGACGATCCGAGTGTACGACGCTAAAGCGCAGCCCGTGCGCCGCAGCCGCGCCGAACTGGAAGCCGCCCTCGATGCATGCGAAGCTCGGGTGCTCGTGCGCGACCCTTATGCTGGACTTAGTCGTCCTGATAAAGACATTCCGAAGAAACACCTCCGAAATAGGGATAAAGCGTGGAACCTTATCGCCCCGTTGGTGGAGAGCGGAGACACCCGAATCTTCCATTTTTATGCACGCAATTCTCCCGTGACCGCCCTTGTGAAAAGCAAGGGGTGTGATAGGACGATGGTTTACAGGTTCCTGCGCCGGTACTGGCAGAGAGGCCAGACCAGGAATGCGCTGCTGCCTCTTTTTGACCGGTGCGGTTGGAGGGACAGACTTGATCCGAAGAAAAAGAAGGGTGAAGAGCAAACAGATGAAAAGAGGGATCAGAAAAAGCTTGGCCGCCCCAGCACACTCGCGGCTGCCACAGACAAGTCGAGGGGAGTCAATGTCACGAATGATGTGTTGCAGCGATTTCGTATGGGCATCAAGATGTTCTACGAGACACGCGAGGGGCGGACGCTTAGCAAGGCTTTTCAACTGACCCTGGAAAAGTTCTTCCACTGCGGCTTCTACCAGAACAGAGATGGTGTATGGGTCGCCGCGCTTCCGCCCGCGGACGAACTCCCAAGCTACCGGCAGTTCAAGTACTGGTACAAGAAGGAGCGCAACCCGCGCCGCTCTCAAGTTACCAGGCAAGGCGAGGCTAGGCACAACCTTTCGGGGCGAGCTGTCTTAGGCGACTCAACGCAGATGGCGTTCGGCCCGGGCTCCATCTTCCAGATAGACGCCACTATCGGCGATGTCTACCTAGTCAGTTCATTAGACAGGAACTGGATCATCGGTCGCCCGGTCATCTACTTCGTAATTGATGTTTTCAGCCGGATGGTCGTGGGCTTGAGCGTAACGCTCGAAGGCCCGAGCTGGATTGGTGCCATGTTGGCCCTGGAGAACGCCACAATTGATAAGGTCGCGTTCTGCGCCGAGTACGGTATCGCCATCGAAGAGTCGGAGTGGCCCTGCTGCCACTTGCCCGAGGGCCTGATGGCCGACCGGGGCGAACTAGAAGGCTACAACGCCGACCATCTCGTCAATGCCTTCAACATGCGCGTCTACAATACTGCGCCCTACCGCGGCGATCTCAAGGGCATTGTGGAACAGCACATCGACCGGAGTAACGAGGAGATCATCCACTGGACCCCCGGCTGTGTCAGGAAGCGAGAACGCGGCGACAGTGATTACCGGCTGGACGCCACGCTCGACCTACATGAGTTCCGCAAGCTACTGATCCTTTCTGTGCTCGACCACAACAACCAGCAGCGCTTAGATCACTACCGCAAGGACGAGTTCATGATCGCCGACCACGTAGATCCCTACCCCATCGAACTTTGGAACTGGGGGATACAGAACCGTAGTGGTCACCTGCGCAAGATGGACGCGGAGACCGTCCGGCTGAATCTGCTCCCTGAGGTTGAGGCTTCGGTCACACAGAAAGGCATCTATTTCGCCAATCTTTATTACACCTGTGATCTGGCACAGCAGGAACAGTGGTTCATTCGCGCGGGCGAGAAGGGGAATTGGAAGATTCGTGTGGCTCACGACCCCCGCACTCGTAGTCGCATCTACCTCCGTCTGGATGGGGGGAAACGCATGGAAACCTGCCATCTGCTCGAAGCTGACAGGACGTTTCGCGAACGCGACTGGTACGAAGCCGCCGACGAGTTCGAGTTGCGCAAACAACGTAAGGAGGCCGCGCAAACTCGCAAGCAGCGGTCACGCTCGGAATTTCACGCCTCTACGAATCAGGTCATTGAACTGGCGAAAAAATTGACCGGTGAGATGCGCGCGGACGTGAGCGACAGGGCCCGCGTCACTGGCATTCGCGAAAATCGGAAACTGGAACGCGAGGCCGAGCGCCGGGCAAACGCCTGGGAACTCGGAGGCGAGTCACCCGTGGCCTCACTCGGAGATGAACAACTCAAACAGGCCGTTGGTGACTCGGTCACACGCAGCGGCGCGGGCTACGTGCCGCCACCTCAACCAACGGACAAACTCCGCAAGATGCGCGAAAGGAGACTGCAGAAATGACGGGCGACTTTTCACAATCACCTCAGATACTCACTGTCCAAGGCCGTCACACGGTCGCTTCGTACCTTGACCAAGAGATCGCCGGCTACCGGGGAAACCCTTTTATCGAAGCGCTGCCCCGTATCATGACGGAGGATGAGGTGATAGAGGCCATAGCGCGGTACCCGTCCTATGACGAGAGCGAACGTCGGTTGCCGTCCCACATGCGCTTACACACGATCTGGAACGCCCTGCAGTTCTTCGCGCCGCTTCCGGTTCATATTGATCTGGAGCAGCGCTTCTCGCGGATGATTCGCACTGGCTACCAGATGCGCAACCCCATGTCCCGCGGGTGCTGGCGCGACCTTGAGGACAAGTCTAAATCATTAGACCTCTCAACGCACGTGGTGCCCAACTGCGCGCATTCGACGCCGCTCGGTTTTACGATCATCGGGTTCCCCGGCGTCGGGAAGTCGACATCAGTTGAAGCGGTCCTCTCGCTCTACCCGCAGGTGATCTATCATGGCTGCTATCGTGATCGCGGTTTCAACGTTGCGCAGATCGTCTGGCTCAAGCTCGAATGTCCTCACGACGGCTCGATCAAAGGCCTTTGTATGAATTTCTTCCAAGCAATCGATGATCTCCTCGGCACTAAATACGAGCGAAACTACGCCTCGGGGCACCGCACCACGGACGACCTCCTGCCGAAGATGGCGCGCGTCGCAGCCATTCACGGCCTCGGCGTGCTTGTCATCGACGAGATCCAACGCCTGAGTCGGGCCAAGAGCGGCGGGGCTGAAAAGATGCTCAACTTCTTCGTACAGGTTACGAACTCCATCAGCGTACCCGTCGTCCTCGTGGGGACGTACAAGGCGCGCTCGGTCTTGAGCGGCGAGTTCCACCAAGTCCGCCGCGGCACGGGCCAGGGCGACCTCGTGTGGGACAGGATGGAAGAGGGTGATTGGGTGGAAGAGGTTATTGCAGGCGCAAAGCCTGGAATCTGGCAATTGTTCCTAGAATCACTGTGGCCTTACCAGTACGTAGGGAAGCCATGTGAGTTGACGAGAGACCTGAGCCATGTCCTCTACGAGGAGGCACAGGGAATCACGGACTTCGCCGCCAAGATATACATGCTTGCCCAGGTGCGCGCCATCTCGACGGCCGCCACGCGGGAAGATGAGGTTGTAACGGCAGACATCATCCGTTCGGTGGCGCGCGATAGCCTGAAACAGGCGCAGCCCGTCCTGATTGCGCTCCGCAGGGGTGACACCCGATTCCTCTCCACCGTCCCAGACGTTAATCCGATCAGCATCGACGAGTTCATCCGGCAGGCGGAGAGCAACTTGCGAGCAGCCACCAACCACGACTCTCCCAGCGAAGGCACTCCCCCTGTTGCTACGCCCTACGGCAAGACTTCACGTCCGAACAAGGGCGACGACCAGGCGGCACCCATGCCGAAAAGACGCGGTAAGCCCAAGGGGCCTAAGAAAGATGGCGGTCAGGCCTTCGAGGAGGGAGATCTTAGAGCGGGCGCTCAGACCGAGACGCCAGCCTTTGAAGCCCTCCTACATGCGGGCCATACTTCTTCCGCAACCGAATACATTGCAGCGGAAGAGGTATGATCGGATTCTTCCCTGAGATTTACACAGACGAGTTAGTCTTCAGCGCCTGCTCCCGCTACCACGAGCGGGCTGATTACCCCAGCCGGGAGGCCACAGGACGTGACCTCTTCAATTCGGGCCGGGCCAAGGTCGCAATCGACCTCCCCTGTAACCTCGAAGCGCTCGTGAAGTCGTTCCCGTGGCATGACTGGCAAACAGTTGACCGCCTCATCGATGAACATACGCTACTCCCCTTCTACTGCCCGTTCGTCTCGCCAGAGCGCTTGGGTTGCCTGAGGTCGGACATGCGCGGCAACGGCGGCGGCTCGGTTCACGGAAGGCTGGGTATCCTCACCTCCGGCATCGTCAGCGACTATCTACGCTTCTGTCCGCTGTGCGTCGAGGATGACCGCGCCCAGTTCAACGAGACGTATTGGCACAGGCTTCATCAGGTTCCCGGTGTTGAAGTCTGTCCCACACATGAGATCTTTCTGGAAGTCACCCCTGTGCACGCGCGTAGAAGAGGAAATCGCGACTCATTCGTGACGGCGGAACAGGCGATTCGACTGGGGCCGCCCCGTCCGGTTGAGGAAAGCAATTCCGACCATCAGGCATACTTGAAAATTGCCAGCGACGCGGCTTGGCTTTTGAAGCAGCGCGGGCGGGTAGACGAATCTGGCACCGGCCACCGAGATCGATACCTCGGGATACTGTACGAAAGAGGTGAATCTTCATATTTGGGCCCAGTGCGCAGAACGGCTCTCATCAAAGCACTGAAAGTATATTTCTCAAAAGAGTTCCTGCAGCGGCTCGGTTGCGGACTCGAAAGACGCTACACCTGGGTTCACCGACTTATCCACAGCAATCAAAGGGCGCAACACCCCCTACAGCACCTGCTGATGATGCAATACTTGGGCGTGACTGCTCAGGAGTTTTTCGGACTGCCGGTGGCTCGTCTCCCGTTCGGCGTCGGACCGTGGCCATGTCTAAATCGCGCCAACGACCACTTCGGTCAACCTTTGGTTGGGGAATATGAATTGACGGTCACGCAAAAGGCGAGAAGCCCTAAGGGGAGCTTCCGTTGCGTTTGCGGATTCGCTTATTACCGGGTCGGCCCCGACGAATCAGGTCAAGCGCGCTATCAAGCAGACGGGCTTATTATGACTGGTCTTGCCTGGGAAAAGGCTTTGGCCGAGAGCTACGGTAAATGGCCGCTCGACGAATTAGCGAAGCATTTCTGCGTAACGGTCAAGACAATTGAGCAACAGCTTGTGCGGTTAGGCCTTATAACTTCATCGGATCAAGGCGGCGAGATCGCAAAGAGTTTGTCTTTCGGCCATAACAAGGATAGGAAGCCCGAGACTGCTCAATATATGGAATTGGTAGAGGCGAAGAGAAAATTATGGCTGAAGGCAGTTAAGAAGAATCCTGATGCCGGAAGAGATGCCCTGCGAATCAAACATTCATTTCTGCATTACTGGTTAAGCAAGAATGATAGAGAGTGGCTCGATGTCCATTTGCCCCGGCGCAAGCCCTACGTCAAGACGAGTAGCCATGTCGACTGGTCGGAACGGGACAAAGAGATTGCAAGAGCGGTTAGAGAAGAAGCGGAGCGCATTAGAAGTGCTCCTGGAAGACCTCTCTGGGTGACGGGTACAGGGATCGCCAAAAATATCGGCAAGCTGGCTGTCGTGAGCAAACGCGGCGACCTTCTTCCAAAGACCATTAAACTGCTAGCGGAAGTGACCGAAAGCGCCGAGGACTACGCCGTGCGGCGTGTACTTTGGGCAACCGATTGCTTTCGCGCTGAAGGCATCTGTCCTATGGTCTGGGAACTACTGTCACGAGCTGGGTTGAGCAATAGAATTTATAAACGACCGTTAGTTAAAGCCGCAGTGGAAGCAGCTATGGAGAGCTTTGGTTCGAGACTTATTGATCCGAAATCAGCGTGCTGAAATTGTTGCAAACTTTAAATATTTTGAAGTTAGCAATTAAGTAAGACTGACTACTAAGAAATCGTGTAGTGAAGCCGGAGGTGAGCTAGGCACAGCTAACCCTGGTCCTCGCTTCTCTCCGCCTTGATAGGCCAATGCCCACCTTTCCGATATTTCCATGTGAAGCCCTTAAACTTTCGAGCTGTGCTGCCAGCCATTTTGCTATATTTGCCTTCAACAACACCGTAAACATAGCGCTCGTCGTCTACTGGCTCAAGATACCTAAAATCTTCCACCAATGCGCTTGCACCTGCAAGGGTACCGATCCCACTAAAACCTGCGACTACAATAAGCTTTACGTTTCGATTTGTTCCGAATGGCTTGTTGGCTACGAAGACGAGCCCGCAGTCTTTACCCTTCTCGGTTTTCCAGTTGAGAAACTTATCTGCTGACATATAGTCAGCGACAATCTGAATTCCTCTCTTCAAGGCAATCCCGGAGCCGCCTCCCACCTCCCGTAGAGCCAGAGCAGAACAGCTAAGGCTACTCCGCTGTGCGATCGTGGTGCTATCCCGCCAGCAAAAGCCAAAGGGAATTTTCTGTCTGTTATTCTGCGAGGCATCGAAAGGTTCCGCACCGAAAAATCTGCTGAGCAGAATCTCGGTCGCGACATTGGATTTAGGCGACCCAATCACTATGCAATTCTCCTGCTTCACAAGTTGGAGCAATTCTTTTTCGTTTTCACGATGATCTGCAACGATGGGGTCTTCAAGGTTATGCAGAAAATCACGGAGGAATGTCTTTATTATTCCGGTAGCCTCATCGTCATATCGTGGGATTCGAAAAAATGATTTGTTGCTTCCAGTATCTTCTGAACCTCTGAGAAAAGTGCAACTCTTCGTATGTTCGAAGGGACTCCAAAAATCAACGGGTGTAAATTCAAAAAGCTCGTTTGCATCCAGGTTCAAATAGTCTGCTGCGCGCTCAATTGCATCCCGGGTAATGTACATCCATTCGTCATTGATCATGGAGTTTAGCTTCTGCGTAGAGACACCGATCTGCTTCGCCAGCGTCAACTTAGGAACTTTCTTGAGGAGCTGTCGTAGGGGTGAAGCTAACTTGACTCTAAGAACTCGAGTCTTCATGGATGGCGGACACTAGCATTCAACACACTTTGAATGCAAGTACTTTTACTAGTAACGCTTTCGAAATTATTCAGATATGTGGAAATAGATTAACTTTAAAAAGTTCATCAGAAAAACTTTAATAGATGAAAGCGTATCTGCTGGAAGCGGGGCTAAACGTTTGATAATGTAGAACTTAGGGGTTGACTTTTTTAACTCCCTGCCTTCTACTGATGTCCGACTATTACCATTCGGTTGCCTTTAGGTTTTAATTGAGGGGAGGGAGCTATGAGTGAAATCTTTTTTAGGGGAACCTTTAATCCACAGAGTCATGTAAGTGAGGATGCCGGGAACATCCAGCAAGTCAAACGCCGGCAGTTCTTCCAGATAATCGGCGTTGTCGGTATCGGTCTCGCCCTGTTTCCGAAGGATTTGTTTGGCCAGTGTGTTGAATCCGAAGCTGGTAGATGGCTCGATACTAACACACGCTTCATCTATACTGTTGCCGATCGTCAACAAGCGCGGGCGATGACCTCACAGCTTTCGCAGGCAAGCATCGTCCATGATCCTACTTACACTAATTTCCATGACTATTATGCATCTCCGTTCATCTTTCGTGGTGCCACAATCTCTCCCCAACCGGTCACTTGTGGAAATGGTTATCAAGTAAATCGGCTTCCTTACTACGATGAACGATGCCCCTGCCGTAGTGTTAATGATTTGAACGACCCAGAGATGCACGGCATAACTAACCCAGAGGTAATTGCGCGGGTCAAATGTGTTGCCACTCCCGACAGCTACAGGGCTCCGGTCGACATGCGCAACAGCGACCATTCTAATGCATATAATAGAGCTGCTTCAGAAAACGGAGTTGACCCCAGGGAGTGGCACCCTCCAATCTACAGAAGGCGTCTTAAGGGACGCAACAGAGCTCATACTGGATACCTTCTAATCCATAAGAAGCAGAAGGCCAGTCAAGGTCACCATATGCCACGGTTCATTGTTTCGAGTGATATTTGAGACTCCTTTTTAATAGTTGTAAGGCAAGAAAGGTACATCTCTCGAATATCTAAATGGAGCTACACGTAAGGAGCAGAGTATGAGCGCGAGACAGAAAAAACCGTCGGAGAGGGAATGGACGGCTTACGCTATAATCATGCTGCTGGTTCTTTTTATTGGAGCGGTATCCCAAGCTTTAATGGTCCCTCCAGCATGGAAACCAAAAGAGGGTCCGTCGCAAACTCATAAATCGGTTGTCCAGAACCCAGTCCCGCCAGTTGCTAGTTTGCCTTCGCATGAGGTTGTTGAGCGGAGTCACCGAGAACCAGAACGGCCAGTTGCTAGTCCTCCTTCGCCTTCGCTGACAAGACGGAGCGATATTTGTGGGGTTTGGGTCTCTGCGACTTCTCAAAAACAATATGATTTCGTTTGTCAAGAGCAGGATACTTTCCAGGTACGTCAGATCAGTGGGCAAGGACCAAAAAACAGGGGCTTAGGGAAAGTCACAGAAGATGGTAAAATTGAGGCCGACCTGATCATATTGTCCAAAGATAGGACAGCCCATCTGAGTTTACAGCTTTCTGAGGACGGCCAAAAAATCGAGGGCACATGGCGAGGGGATGATCCTATCGAATCCGGTCAGTTGACGTTTTATCGGGTCGGAAAAGAGTGACTGCGCGGTCTCAATCTCTGTATTTCTGATGAAGCAACTGTAATACGGCTTAACGTTTACGTCTTCGGGATTGCTTTCCTGGAGATTTACCAGCAATACTACTCGCCAACTCTGGATCGAGTTTAAGCAGCACTAGCATCGTCTCGCGCGGGGAAAGATGGTTCTCATCCGCCAAATCTCTCTGCACGCAATCTTTTTGGAAAGCCCTAGCTAAACGACGACTGGTTTTTCCACGCCTGCCCGTCTGACCAATATAGTCACGCAATACCTCGATGCCTACTAATTCACAGCCCAGCTCTACGGCTGCTGCCGCACTCACTGGCTCTCCCGTCTGCGATGCTTTTGTCCCTATACGCATAAAGACTGGTTGCAAACCTTGATCTGTGCTGTTGATGGCGTGTGTGAGTTCGTGCGCCAAGACTGCGATCATTGCTTCGTCCGAACGTAATCCAACTAAAAAGATGGTTCCGAAGATAATTGCGCTGGGATCGCTAGGGCTCCAGGATGAATTGTCGCGTTCATCAACTTCTGCTTTGATGATGTTAACGGCTTGTACTCTAGCTATTATCCAATTGAGACTTAGCGGTTCTAAGCCATTTTTGGCAGCTACGCGCCTTAGCGCGAATGGGACGAGCCTTTTAGCTATAGGCAACAAGCGCTGTGCACGTGACTTTCCCGCTAAAACACGGCGATCTGTCAGAGGTAATGATCGCATGCGCGCCATTTCATCTATTGGTATGCTCCCCTGCGGATCCTGCTTGCGTTGTCTGCATGTCGTCGTAATCGCTCTAGCAATCGGATCCGCTTTTTCGGCCGAGACTTTTCTTTCGATTTTATTAACGGGTCGCCGCTTGCGAGTCTGAGCAGAACTAACCGGCACTACAATCAACTGCGCCAACACAAGAAAGAGTCCAATACAGACAACTGTGCCCTTGCGAAGCGGTTCACTGCTTTTGCGGTACTTCTTGACACTGATCATTTTTATAATTCTTTGAACGCTGGAATTGAACCTAACCTCGCTTGAAAAATCACACACAGGTTAACTAGATTATAAAGTAGAAACCCCATAATGCAGAGAGAATTGCAACAGCCCCAAGTATCTGGGTCACGACTTAGAGGCATGAGGCCGCGCGATAAATCAGGGGTACGGAGGCGTTCATTTGATTGATATTTCTATCTAGAGAACTTGTATTCTCTGAATCTGAACTTCATTGTTCCTAAATTACGCTCAAGAAAATCAAGTTAAGCTATAAGTCAAAAACTTTATCAATTTTGAGACTGACCAGCTTAACGCAAAACCAATAACTTAGCGGCAGGAAAATTCGGACTTTAATATCCTAAATCATCTACCGAAACGTTATTCGTATACGTGGATTGTAAGCGATAGTGCGTAGCCTAAGACGCCCGATTGGAAGCGCAGGTTTAATTCACTTAATTAAAGTTGCAAACTTTATTATCCCAGAATCAACGGCAGCATAAAGATTTGCAAGTTATTGTTGCAAGCTTTCAATTACTTCTGACAGTTCGCACTAACCAAGAAGTAATGACTTACCATCAGTAAAGTTGCAGACTTTAATTGTCCAATTCACAAAAGCGACCGATGATACTTTTCTCGTCAGAAAAAGCATCATCGGTCGCAAAGAGGCCGGTGGATTTTAGTTTTTAGAACTCTACTCTCACAGCATTGAAAACTCCGCCACCATTGTTAGAGTCGATAAGTTCATAGTAGCGAACGGCATTTGTGCCGAGTGTCGAGGTATTTACTAACGCGTTACCGAGGTTACCACTGACATGTGAATGTGCAACAGTACCTGCGGTGTTTTCCTCGAACGATATGGCATATGCAGGAGTAGGTGTACAGCTAGCACTCGGGCAAACGCCACTTGGGCTCACTCTGAAGCCCGTCCCGATGACGCTCGTTCTAACCATCCCCAGTCGTGAATTGCCCAGCATGCGGACGCCATAGAAAAGGTTATTCTCAAGGCGGCAATTCTCCACCGTCAGGTTCGAGTCACCCAGTGCGCGAATTCCCTCAACAAAATTACGAATCGTGAGGTTGCGAAGGATAACTCTGCTCCTGGGCCCAGTATTGACGACGACGCCTACTTGCATCTCTCGTCTGCCGTTTAGGCCAGTCGGATCACCCTGCAATACGGCATCAAGGATTGCCTCCACGCCGGGTGCAGCCTGAACCATAACCGTACCCTGGGTGCCGCTAGGGCTAGGGTTTGCGGTAATTACCATCGAGGTGGGGAAGCGGCCCGACGTGACGATGGTAATCGAGCCGTTCTGGTTCGCGCCTGTTCCGGCTGCTGCTCCTGTGCCTGGGCCAAGTGCAGCTTCCAGGGTGCCGAATATTCTGTCGGCGCCATCCGTATCTTCAGCCGTGCCGACCCGGCCATCGCCGTCGTAATCACCGCAAGTCCCCGCTGTGGGTACTGTGATCGTCCCCGGAGTGGGACTCTCGCAGTTACCTTCGACGAGCACCGGGTGATTGGCTGAAACGCTCTGGTTATTAAAAGAGGTAGTACCCACAAGCGCCATGATCATCATGGCACAGAAGACTACCCAGTGTCGCTTCTGAAATGTTCCCTGTTTTTTCTTCATCCGTTCGCTCCTTTGTCAGACCAAATCAAGATAAGTTGAGGAATTAACAGTGAGGCCGTAACGCGGAAACACTTCTCTTTGCGAGGAAGTTTTTCGCTTACTGCTTACAAAATTTTGAGGTTGCCCGGTAAAAATAGCACGAAACTCTCAAAATAACTATGGTAATAAATTTTTAACTGATAAGCCGTATACTTGGCCGTTCATCAAACGCATCGAGCTTTCATCAAACAATTCTGTATGCTGCGTCGCACTTTTGCCACGCTCACGATTCACAGCAACACACAAAAACGGTTGTTCGTTCAAATAAAACAGATACGTTTCTTCTTGATTTTATGGATAAAATCAGCAAACGATGAGGGGCATAAAAGCTCGCCCTGTGTTAAAATTTGCTCCATGCTGCTCGAAACACTTGAGGCTCACAATTTTAGAAATCTGAGCGGCAAAGTCTCCTGGGGTAACGGTCTCAATATCATCTACGGCGACAACGGCCAGGGCAAAACAAACTGGTTGGAAGCCATCTACCTGCTCGCTACTACCAAATCGTTTCGCACGCAACGCCCGCACGAAGCTATCCGCTTCGGAGAGGATTTGGCCGTAGTGCGTGGACGCGTGGGCCGCACCGAAGAGGTTCATCGCGACCTGCAGGTGACGCTTCAGGGCAAGACGAAATCAATCTCTGTCAATGGCAAGCGAGAGGCCGTCACACGCTACCTTGGACAACTCCATGCCGTCGCCTTTACAGCAGATGAACTGGACATCGTGCGCGGCATGCCCGATGCGCGACGAAAATTTTTAGACCGCGGCGTCGTCTCGCTTCATCCTGCCTACGTACAGACGCTGGCCGATTATAACCGCGTCATCAAACAAAAAAACCGTCTCCTTCAGGACGCTTCGGAAACGGAAATGAGCGCCGCGCAGGTCACAGAGATCATCGCTCCCTGGAATGAACAGCTCATCACTTTGAGCGCCGAAATTCACCGCGCCCGCAACGACTATGTAGAGAGATTGAATGACATGCTCGAACGCCGTCTTTTCGAGCGTGAGGACATTACAATTCGTTACGTCTCTTCGCTCGAAGGCAAGGGTGATTTAACGAATTACGAAGCGCTTATTGCTGAACGCTTAAGCCTGCGCCTGGCGGCCGAAATTGCCTCCGGATACGCCCTCATAGGCACGCACCGTGATGACCTTGAGATTTTGTTCGACCGCCGGGACATGCGTGCCTTCGGGAGTTCGGGCCAGCAGCGTAGCGCATTGATAATACTTGACTTAGCAGCAATTTCGGTGTATTATTCATGGCACAACGAGTATCCGCTTTTCCTCATTGATGACGTGGATGCAGAGCTTGATCGAAAGCGCATAAGCTACTTGCTGGAATATCTCGAAGGGCGTACTCAAACGTTTATTACGACCTCTAAAGAGAGCCTCGTCGAGCAGTTTGTGGCGCGCGCCAACGTATATCAGATCAGCGAGGGTGCGGTCATGGATAAGGGGCTCGGAACAGAGCTTATTTCGTCGAGCGCCAGCACGACGAAGGGCATCTAAAGTCTGAGACGGATAAGAGCAAAGAGTGACCGTTATGGTCGCTCGCGGAAAGACAGTTTTTATGAGCAGCATTTACGAAGAGGAGACTGATTTGGTCACAGCAACATCAACCATATCAAAGAAGAAAAATATGGCCTACGATTCAACCTCGATCACTGTCCTCGAAGGACGCGAAGCGGTGCGCAAGCGTCCGGCGATGTATATCGGTTCGACAGGGGATCTGGGCCTGCATCATCTGGTTTACGAAGTTGTGGATAATTCCATTGACGAAGCCCTCGCAGGTTACTGCGACACAGTTGACGTCGCGATTCATCTGGATAATTCGATCACCGTGATAGATAACGGTCGCGGCATTCCCGTGGACTACCATAAGCAGGAAAAGAAGAGCGCGGCTGAAGTGGTGATGACCAAACTTCACGCGGGCGGCAAGTTCGATTCAAACGCTTACAAAGTCTCCGGGGGGCTTCACGGCGTGGGCGTTTCCTGCGTCAACTTTCTCTCGGAAACTCTTCGCCTGGAAATATGGCGGGATGGTAAGACTTACGAGCAGGAGTACGTGCGCGGAATTCCCAACACCAAACTCGAACAGACGGGAAAGACGCGCAAGCGCGGAACCAAGGTTACTTTCAAACCCGACGCTGAAATTTTTGATACCTCGGAATTCAGCTTCGACAAATTGTCGGAACGCCTGCGCGAAAAGGCTTTTCTCAATAAGGGTATTCGCATCACGATCCGAGACGAGCGTGAAGAGACGGAGCGTTCGCACGAGTTCTATTACAAGGGCGGAATCGCAGAGTTCGTCAAACATCTGAACAAGAATAAAACCGCTCTGCATGACAAGCCTCTCTATTTTGAGCGCACGGGCGACGCTCTCTCCATTGAGGTCGCCATTCAGTATAACGACGGGTACGACGAGAAGGTCTATTCGTTCGCCAACAATATCAACACGGTGGATGGGGGCTCGCACCTTTCCGGTTTCCGTTCGGCCTTCACGCGCACCATCAACGCTTACGCCCAAAGCTCCGGCCTCGCCAAGAATTTCAAGACCTCTCTCTCTGGCGACGATGTGCGCGAGGGTTTGGTCGCCGTGATCTCCGTCAAACTACCGCAACCGCAGTTTGAGGGGCAGACCAAGGGCAAGCTCAATTCCGACGTTAAGGGCGCTGTGGAGTCTTTCCTCAACGAGCGTCTGACCGAATTCTTCGAGCAGAATCCGACGGTCGCCAGAAAGATCGTCGGCAAGTCGGTTGATGCTGCGCGCGCGCGTGAGGCCGCCCGCAAGGCTCGTGAGATTGTGCGTAAAGGCGCGATTGGCTCGACCATGCTTCCGGGAAAGCTCGCAGATTGCCAGGAACGCGATCCTACTTTGTGCGAGATTTACATTGTAGAAGGGGATTCTGCCGGGGGTTCTGCGAAACAGGGTCGTGACAGGAAGAATCAGGCGATCCTTCCGTTAAAAGGTAAAATCTTAAACGTCGAAAAGGCCCGCTTCGACAAAATGCTCGGCCACGGCGAGATCAGAACGCTGATCACGGCGCTCGGTACGGGCATCGGAAAGGATGATTTCGATATTGGCAAGCTTCGATATCACAAGATCATCCTTATGACGGACGCGGATGTGGACGGCTCGCATATACGCACGCTGCTCCTGACCTTCTTTTATCGCCAGATGCCGGATCTTGTCGAGAGAGGTCATGTCTATATCGCCCAGCCCCCGTTGTTTAAAGTAAAACGGGGCCGGCGCGAGGAGTATATTAAGGACGAAAGGTCCATGGTGCGTTACATGATGAGGCAGGCGACCGCTGACATCAAGGTCAAATCCGTCACCACTAATACGGTCATAGAGGGCCGCGATTTGGCGCGTGCGCTGGAGCAGATGGTCGAATTCAAGCGATATTGTGAGAAAGCGACGCGGCGCTTCGGGGGCGACGCTCGATTGCTGAACGCGCTGCTTGAGGCCTTCGGCGGGCGCAGAGGTGTGCTTCGCGACGATGGAGTCACGCTTCGCGGCGCGTTTCAGGACGGCGACCTGATGGCGCGCATAGAGGGCTCCCTGGCTGATAAAGATTACCGGACGGAACTTTCCACGGACGAAGAGCATGGGCTGTGGGAGATAGAGACCACGGCAGATTCGGGCACGAGCATCTGCGTTGACTGGAATCTTGCCAGTTACGTGGAATTTCAGAAGGCTGTAGAGCTTTACATCCTGCTTGAAGACTCTCTGGCCTCTCCCTTCGTGGCGGGCGAGAATGGATCGAGCGAGCCGCTTTCGACGCGCGAGGCATTGCTTGAGCGTGTGCTGGCCGTCGCCAAGAAAGACCTCACGATTCAACGCTACAAGGGGCTCGGAGAGATGAATCCGGAACAGTTGTGGGAGACCACCATGAACCCGGAGAAGCGTACTCTCTTACAGGTAAAAATTGATGATGCGGTCGAAACGGATCAGATTTTTACAGTCCTGATGGGTGATGCCGTCGAGCCGCGCAGGAAGTTCATAGAAGACAATGCGCTGGATGTAAAGAATCTGGATGTCTGATCCTTGAGAAAGCGGAAGCGCAGAGCTTGTCAGGTTATAAGACTATTTGACACACCGCGCTTCCTTGTTTAAAATGTAATTCCTTTTCCTCCTGTGGACATTACCGCTGCATACTCTCGCGTATGCAGCGGAATTTTTTTGTCTACAGTATCTTTTTTGCGCCGAATCTATTTTCCCTTATCGTCTGCTGGGCGCGGGGCTGTGTATTCGTCTATGTCCAGACGCTCGGATTCCGCCGCGCCGTGTTGGTTATAATAGCCGCCCGGCGCAAACTGTCCCGAATAGCCGCCCGGCGCAAACTGTCCCGATTCGCCGATGTCTAGCGAGCGTTGATCATTTGCCAAATTATTTTCTTCAACGGCATTGGGCATCGTATTCGGTCTCAGGTCAGGGTCAGCAGGGCTCTCGCCGCAGTGGATTTTCTCGGATTATCATTTGCCATTTGGTTGCTGCTTGTTCTCAGACGTTTTATTTTGGATGGGGCCGTTTTCTCGAAAGCGCTCGACGCGGAAGCGGGAAAACTTGAGCGCTGTGCCGGGCGCAATCCCGGCTTTACGAGCGGCGATCTCTACTTGCTGGCTCGCCGAATCTATTCCTTTTAGGTCGGGCAACAGCAGGCCGCGCCGCAAGCCCTTCTCGTCCTCTACGATCACTCCGTAAGTCGCCGGATCAAGCTCCTCAAATACAGCGGGCTCCGGCGTCGACAGAACATCAACGGAATAGCGTAAGCACGGCAATTCATCAGCAGCGATGGGCGGAAAACGCGGATCGCGCGTGGCCGCGTTGATGGCATTGGCGATCAACTCTTCGGCAAGCGTCTCTTTGACGGGCTCAATCGTACCGATGCAACCGCGCAGGTCTCCTTCGACTGTTTTGATGGAAACGAAGCACGCGGCGCGCTCGTCAAACGTCGCGACCGGCGGTTCAAGAATTCGACCCACACGAATAAAGGTCTCGACAGCGCGTCGCGCCAGCGCGGGCAGATCAGCGCCGTTGAAGAACTGTTGTTCAGATGAGGCGTTCGCTTCTTTCGCGGCTACGTTTCGAGTCTGGCTGTTTTCCTTCCATCTCACTGCGCCCTCCTCCTCCTGCTCGCGCGCAAGCTGTGCGACCAGATAGCCGACCCCGAACGGCGCTTCATAATGCAGTATTTCGCAATCCTGCTTGATCTCCCCGACTGTCCCGAGGGCGACCAGCATTGATCTATAACCGCATTCACCCGCCAGCTTTCTTAAGTCCTGATCAATGGAAATGATGCGCGACGGTTCTCCTTCTCTCAGACAGGCCACGACCTCTTCGTCGAAGAGGTGCGCGTCCATGTTGTATCCGGCGGGCGCTTCGGGCTTTAGTCGGTGGCTCAAATCACCGCTGGCAATAAAGGCGACGCGCCGCCTGGTCGCGTCCACGGCTCGCTTGATGCAGGAACCGAAGCGCAGGTGATCTTCATTAGTGAGGAAATTGTAACCGAGCGCGACGACCGAGCCGCTCCAGCCGTTGCGTTGCAGGAAGTAGAGCGGCACGGCTGTCCCATGATCCAGGTCGTAGCCTTTGATACCGACAACCGCGTAATTCTGTTCCGCAGCAGCATGGGTGATCGCCTTCAATAGCTCCTGATCGAGAGGAGCTTCGACCTTAGTGTCAGGCGCACGAAAGTTCGCGAAGTCTCCGTAAAGTTGCGCATCGTTGTAGGCGACGAAGGCGCGTGATTCAAGCGGCGCATGTGGCGAGATGAGGATGACCGATTCCGCTCCGCACGCAATGAGCCGCTGTGTCAGATCACGCATCGCGTCAATCGAGCCGCGCACCTGTGTGATCGCTTCGCGCCCGACTTCCGGCACCATGATCGGCGGGTGCGGTGCGATACCGGCAAAGACTATGTAGCTTGCAGCCATCACTCTCGCTCACAGCTATTCGTCATCAAGACTGCGTTTTCCTGTCGCGCTAAAAAAATCAAGGAACACGAATGCCTCAGACACCACATACCACGAACGCCAGTGGTCGCCTGAGCGGAAATTCTTGTCGGGGAACGGGCACATTTTATCATAGGCTGCGCGGCAACTCGCAAGCCCGAATTGCGCGTCGCGTCAAAAGACCTTTATGATAAGCGATGTGCGGTGAATAATTTGGGCACGCGGCTCCCCGGAAACAATCAAATGAAGAGCGCGAGTATTAATGGCGAGTGAAAGATTCGACATCCTGATCGTAGGCGCAGGCCCTGCCGGGTCATTTGCAGCGGAGCATCTGGCGCGCGCGGGCGTGCGTGTGGCGCTCTTTGACGGGCGACCGGCGGGCGAGCCCAAGGCTTGCGGAGGCGGCGTCACATCAAAAGCGCTCAAAGCCTGGCCGCATCTGCTCGGGGCTGTCGGACGACTTATTGATGATCTGGAGATGTATTCTCCTTCGGGCAAAAGACTCCACCTGAAACTCGCAGAGCCATTCGCCATCTACTCGCGCACGGCCTTCGATTCATACCTGCGCGAGCGTGCCGCTTCTGCTGGCGCTCAAGTCTTCGCGGATAAGGTCTCTGTGCGCGACTGGCGGGTGCGTGAGAGTGGCGAGGATTGGACGGTACGCGCCAGAAGCGGCGCAGAATGGAGCGCGCCGCTGCTTGTCGCGGCAGACGGTGCGAACAGCCCCATCGCGAAAAAGCTGGCGGGAGCGCTGCCTGCGTCGGAGATGGAGGTCGCCTTCGGCTATCGCACGCCGCTGCCGAAGGGGGCGGATGCGCCGACCATCGTCGCTTTTCTCCCGAAATGGGCCGGTTACGCCTGGGCTTTCCCGCGCATTGATCACATCTCGTTTGGCATCGCCACCGCGCAGGATGCTTTCGATCATCAGGCGCTCGACCGCCTGCTGTGGGATTTCATGATCGGCTATTACCGCATGCGTGTTGATCCAACGGCACGTATCTGGTCAGCGCGAAGCCATCAAACAGAGCAGAACGATTCTATTGAGCGGGAACTCAACTCGATGGCCGAACGCTACGCGGCGCGCATTCCGGGGCTCGCTGTCGAGACCTGGGACAAGCGGCGCACGGCGGGGGAGGGTTGGGCGCTATTGGGCGACGCCGCGGGCTTTGCCGACCCGGTAACGGGCGAGGGCATCTACTACGCGCTGCGTTCGGCAGAACTTTTTAGTGAAGCTTACATGGAAGGCCAGCCCCTTGATTACGAGCGGCGCTGGCGCGAAGGGTTCGGTCGTGAGTTGAAACGCGCCTCCAAGATGCGCAACCGATTTTACGGAAGTTTCTGGGGCGCGCCCTTCACGGAAAGGATGATCGAGTTTGCGAGCACACATCGCGGGATTCGAAAAGTCTTGGGCGAGTTGGTCGCGGGCGATCAGGGTTACGTTGATCTCAAACGCACGCTCGCGCGCCGTGCCCTATGGCCACTCTGAAAAGCAGATGTCAGATGTCGGATATCAGATGCTGGTAAGAGCATTTCACTAATATCCGACATCAGACATCAAGTATCTGTTCTTTCATGTTCGAGCAGCAAAGCTTGCGCCTTCGTGAGGGCCGACGCATTCTCTAAAACGTCGCGTATAGTTTCGAGCGCCTCAAGGCGCGTGTGTGAACGGATTTCCGCGAGTACGGCCAAGAGCTTCGGCACTTCACGCACGCCCTGCACGATATAGAGGGCGATCTTCTCCGCATCCAGCCGCTCGTGCCCTTCAGTCACGAAAAGCTCGACCAGCTTACGCCGTATCTCCTCGAACATATCGAATTCTTGGCTGCTGTCATCAATCATATACATCGTCTCCGCGCTTGATTCCGGCTCTGACATGAATATGAATATTGCGGGTTGCCGGGGCGATTGAAATTTATTCAGCGCAAACTCATGATGGCCGTCGCCAGTCGCTTTTGCCAGCGCCATCCTCCCCGTGCAAAGTAACGCCACGTCCCGGTCGAATGCATATCCTGGTAAAGATAGAGCTCGCGCGCATCATGTGTGGATAGGTGAACGATGCCGCCGTGCGTGGCTCTCCAGAATGGCCGCGCTCTACTGATCTCTCGGCGAGGGATGAAAAACGATTGCGGGTTCACGAGGGCTTTAGCGCGGTCGAATGCAGAGAGCCCGAGCGCGTTTGCGAGTTGGCCCAACCGATCAACGAACGGAACTATACGGGCCGCAATACCCGCAAGGCTAAAAGAGACCAGACGCCGCGCAGCGTTTCTCTCATCATCCGTGAGAAACACAAGAAACTCAGGATAGAGAATTACGAGCCCGCGCGGAATCGTGACGAGCGGCCACACTATCTGATCGCGAGACGCGCGCGCCACATCGGAGAAAATCTCGCGCGGCGCATCATCTGCGCGCTCGATATAACTCAGAAATTGCTCGCGAGACAAGGGGCGTTCCTTTCCTCTCTCTACTGTAATGCCGGGCGTCGCTCAACGAGCGTGATCGGCCTGAGGAGCGCGAACTGGTTGAGTGTAGGGCGCGAGGCGGCTGCGAAGCTCTTCAGGGACCGGCACAGTCTCGAACGTGTCGCGGCGGACTGAGACGAGGACAAAGTGAGCTTCGGCGACGAGATCGGCTTCGCCTTTACGGCGCACTTCAAAGTTAAGGCGGATTGATTTCGTCCCGATGCGACCGACATAAACTGACACTACAAGCAGATCATCCAACTGCGCGGCGCGGCGAAAGTCGCATTCCAGATGCACGCGTGGCAGCCACACGTCCAGCTCGTCGAACATCACGCTGTAGGGCAGGCCGACGGCGCGAAACAATTCCGTCTCAGCAAACTCGAAAAAGCGTATATAAGCGCCGTAGAAAATGATGCTCGCGGCATCAACATCGCCCCAGCGCACGCGCTCTTCGATAGGGAATTTCCATGGTTCGTTCATGGGTTAAGGCTCTCTGATATGTCGTTTGATTCTCGGCGTCAATACGCTTCTTTTGAAGACGAGTGATGAATCTCTTCAGGGTTGCTGTGCCCGCAGAAATTCGGTCAGCGCGCGGTTGAATTCAGCGGGGCGCTCTAGATTGGAGACGTGCGCCGCGCCCTCTATCACCACCAGACGCGAGCCGCGAATCTCTCTATGCATGAGTTCGGCATCCTTGGGCGGCGTCAACTGATCCAGACTTCCGACGATGATCAGGGTCGGAGCAAGAATGCTTGCTAGAAAGTTGGTCTGGTCGCTGCGCGCGGCCATCCCGCGCAGGGCCGCCGCGGCTCCTTCCGGTTTCGTCGCGCTGATCATCTCGCGCACGCGCGAGACTATCTCCGGTCGCCCGGCAAGAGTCGAGGGCGCGAGCGCTTTCTTCAAAATAAGGTCTGTGATGGATGGCATGCCTTCTTCAAGGACTTTGCGGGCCTGCTCCTCGCGTGCGCGTTGCGCCTCGTCCGTGTCAGGTTGCGGGCGCGTGTCGGCGAGCATGAGAGCGCGCACACGCAATGGAAAGCGGCGCGTGAAAGCCAGAGAGACGTAACCGCCCATTGAGAGTCCGCCCAGGATAACACGCGCAATCTTTAGTTCATCAAGCAGCGCGGCCACGTCCTCCGCCATCTCTTTCATCGTGGCGGGCTCAGCGCCTCCTTCGGTCTCGCCCATGCCGCGCAGGTCTGGCGTGATGACGCGGAAACTGCCCTGAAGCGCCTCGACCTGCTCGCGCCACATCGAACGATTGAAGGGATAGCCATGCAGCAGGACTACAGGCAGGCCGCTGCCTTCCAACTCATAAGCCATCTCGATGCCGCGCACTCTGATCTTCTTGCTCATCACACTCGCCTCACAAATTTCGCGCTTTATTTTATACGGCTGGTTCTTCGCTTCAGAAAGTCCATCAGGACGAACTGCGAGAGATTATTAGGATTGGCGAAGTACGCCTTGCCGTTGGTCATCGCCGTCATCTGCTTGACGAACTCGACGAGGTAGTAATCCGATGCCAGCATAAAAGTATTGATCATGATACCGGCTTTGCGGCACGCCTGAACTTCCTTGAAAGTCTCAGCCATGACGAAAGGATCGCCGCCCATCGAATTCTTATAGAGCCTCCGGTTGGATGACACGTTACCGCCACGGCGCGACTCCGCATTGTGGCTACTGCGTCCTGCGGTTGCTGCCGTGCTGGCGGAATCCAGAAAACAGGCGGTCGGCTTGCCGTCCGTGACCATCACTATCTGCTTCATCTCTTTGCGCTGAACTTGCAGCAGTCGGCGGGCGAGCCGTAAACCTTCTGCCGTATTTGTGTGGTATGGGCCCACCTGCGTGGTGGCGAGCCGTGCCATCGGCAGCTCTTCGGCGCTATCGTGAAAGAGCACGACCTTGAGCGAGTCTCCGGGATACTGCGTTCTAGTCAGGTGGGCCAGCGCGAGCGCCACTTTTTTGGCGGGCGTAAAGCGGTCTTCACCGTAGAGAATCATAGAGTGCGAGCAATCGAGCATTACGACGGTCGCGCAGGACGACTGGTAATCGCATTGGTGAACGTGCAGGTCGCTGTATTCCAGATTGAGCGGCACGCCCAATCCTTCGCGCTGGATGGCGGACATCAGCGTCGTGTTCACATCCAGATTAACGGTATCGCCGAACTCGTAGAGCTTGGAAGCCTGAGCCGCTTCAACACCCGTCGAAAGATGCGGCGTATCGTGACGCCCGACCGCGCTCTTGCCGAGGCTTCCAAGGAGATTTCTCAAGGTCTTATAGCCCAGAAAATCCAGTCCCTTCTCCGTCACCTCGAAATGTATGTTGCGCGGCAAGGCCTCGGAAACCTCGCCCGCCCCGCCCTGCCTGCGCTCTCGCTGCTGCTGCTCGCGCGTCTGTTCCTCTTTTAAATTCAGATAACCCTCTTCGACCAGCCGCTCGATCAACTGGTTGAGCATCTCTTCCACCTGCGAGCCCTTGAACTGGCCGTCGTTATCGGCGAGCATCTCCGCGATCTGCTGCTCGTCAATCAACCCCTGCTCGATCAACGCCTGAAGCAACGCCCTGCGCAGCGCGTCGAGCGACGTGTCCTGCTCGCGCCGCTGCCGCGTCCAATAGTAATCATCATCGTAACCCGATTGAAGAACCGAATCCGAGAGCGCATCCATCAGATCGCCAAGATTGATCGAGGAGACATCTATGCCTTTGAATTTTGAATAGCGTGTAAACTTCATTTACTTCTTTTGTCCGGGTTCAGGAACTTGTAAGTCGCGACAGATTTTGCGCGCGAGAAAATCGTTGATTTCACGGTGTCGGGGAACAGATGAGGCACTTTGCCTTGCACGGTTAACATAAACGGTGTGCTTAGAGCCCTCACGTAATAACTGGCAACCTTGTTGCTCCAGATAGCGAATCAGGTCTATCCGTTTCATGGCCTGAAGTATCGCAGAAATTGCAACGCCACGTAATAAACATTCAGTATTCAAATGCTGATGTCGTGTCAACGTTATGCATGATTATTATTTATACTGAGAAAAAACGAGGAATATCACTGTACAAGTTTTTTTTCTGTAACTATCAAAACTAGAGATTACAAATCCACTAATCTAAAATCTCCCGTATAACGTCTTCTTCCTTGACTGCCTCCTTTGCTAAAGCTCGATTGGCCTCAATTACTAACTCAATGGCTTCTTTTAAATTAGTTCGCGCTTCTTCCAAAGTTGCTCCCTGAGTGTTAGCACCGGGCAACTCCTCAACAAATCCGATGTAACCTTCAGGCACTTTACGGTAAACGGCCGTCCAGATAATTTCCATAATCTTACTCCTTAGCTATAACGGCCCGTCTCGGTCAGGTCGTCATAGATCATCCCGCGACGGTCTTTCTTGGCTTTCGTCGCGGCCGTATAGCCGCCCTCTTCGTTGCGGCTGATCTTGTTCTGCGCGTAGAGACCTTCAAGGACGAATTCGCAGGCGGCGACCGTTTGCGCCTCGTCCGCGCGTTTAAAGTCGAAGGGGATCAGCGCGGTCTCGATCAGCTCAGGCACGGCTTGAAGCAGGTTCATGCACTCGGAAGCCTCTGCTGTGTCGGCGAGGCGCAGGTTGTTTCCCTGATCGAACCAGCGTATGGCGTCCGTGAAGTCTATCCCGACGAAGTAGCCCTCGAAAATCTCTCCGGCGGCGCGTTTGATCAAATCTTTGGCGATGCGATTCGCGCCGATCTGTTCGCCCTCGTACTCCAATTCCATCTTGCCCGTCATCGAAGGCATGGCGGCGTAGATGTCCGAGATGCGCGGCACAATCTCGTCGTCTTCCGTCAGAAGAGCGCGGCGCTCGGCGTTGGAGACGACCGATTCCGTGACGGTAATGGGCAATCGCTGCGAGACGCCGGAGCGTTTATCTATGCGCTGGTCATCGCGCGCCTCAAACGCTATCTGCTCTATCAGGTCGCGTATAAATTCGGGGATACGCAGATTGGCTTCCAATCCTTCGCGCTTCGTCCATGCCTCCTGTCTGGTGATCTCGACGCCGAGTTGCAGCTCCGTCGGATAATGCGTCAGGATTTCCGCGCCGATGCGATCCTTTAAGGGCGTGATGATCTTGCCGCGCGCCGTGTAGTCCTCAGGGTTCGCAGAGAAGACAAGCATCACATCAAGGGGAAGCCGCACAGGATAGCCTTTGATCTGCACGTCGCCCTCCTGCATGATGTTGAAGAGCCCGACCTGTATCTTGCCCGCCAGATCAGGCAATTCGTTGATAGCGAAGATGCCCCGATTGGCGCGCGGCAAAAGGCCATAGTGAATCGTCATCTCATCGCTCAGAATGTGGCCGCCCTTGGCAGCCTTGATCGGATCAACATCTCCGATAATGTCGGCGATAGTAACGTCGGGCGTGGCGAGCTTTTCGACAAAGCGAGAGTCGCGCTCGACCCAACTGATCTGCAAAGAGTCTCCGTGAAGCTCCAACATCTGTCGCCCGTATGCGCTGATCGGTTTGAAGGGGTCGTCGTTGATCTCGGAGCCCGCGATGATCGGCAAATGATCGTCCAACAGTTCCGTTAACTGCCGTATGATACGGCTCTTGGCCTGACCGCGCAGGCCCAGCAGGATAAGATTGTGTCGCGCTAAGATAGCGTTAGTGATCTGCGGCACAACCGTCTCTTCGTAACCGACGATGCCCGGAAAAAGTTTTTCGCCCGCGCGCAGCTTGCGCACGAGATTCCAGCGCAACTCGTCTTTGACGGAGCGCGATTGGTAGTTACTTGCCTTAAGCTCGCCCAGAGTTTTTGCTAATGCCATTGCTTGAATATTCTTCCTTCTTGATCTGCTTGGATGATTTAATCAGATTCGCCAGTGTTTAGGCTAGCTGGCAGATGGGTTGAGATCGCCTGCGACATAGCGGCCATCGCTTTGCCGCAATACCAGATTATCGGCTTCAAGTTTTTCCAGATGAGCCAGCACGGCGCGTTCGGCCATCGCGTGCGCTTTGGGCGAAACATCCGTATAGACACGAGCGACAATCTCTCCGGGGTAAAGAGCGCCCGCGCGCACGGCCTTTAGAATATTGGCTTCACGTTCGAGGCGATGCGCGATGTACTCATCAATCTTAGCAATAGGGTTGCCCATCGCCGGGCCATGACCGCCGAAGAGCACAGTCAGGTGTGGCAGAGCGCGCAGGCGCTCAAGCGAAGCGAGATAATCACGCATGTCGCCTTCGGGCGGATCAATCAGAACCGAGCCCAGGCCCACGATGTTATCGCCCGTCAGAGCCGCGCCCGTGCGCTCATCATAAAAGCAGAGGTGGCCGCGCGTGTGTCCGGGCGTGTGCAGCGCGCGCAGGGTAATGGAGGCTTCACCCTTAAGCTCCAGGATGTCTCCGTCTTCGATCAGGCGATCAACGCGAATCGTGTCAGACAAGGGTTCTGCCGTCAGGCGATGCGCCGCGACGGGGACGACACCGCCCAGGTGCGCCGCGAGAGCATTGACTCCGCCGACGTGATCCGGGTGAAAGTGCGTCAGGATTATTTCGCGCACCCTGCGGCCTTCGGCCACTAAATCGGCAACGCACGATGCGAGCGCCGCCTGCTCATCCTCATAGGGCGAGCCGGGATCAATCACGATCAACTCGTGAGAGGTATAAATAATGTAAGCGTTCGTGTGCGTCGCGGGCGGTCTCGTTGGCGTGCGCAGGGGGAAGCAGATGTAACCGGGGCGAAACTCTATGCGGCGCACGGGCACGCCGTGCGCTTGCGGGGTTGAGAGAAAACGCTCGACCAGATCATCCGTCAATCCTTCGGCAAGCGTCTTTAAGGCGTGAAGCACGGGCGGAGCGCCGAGTATCTCCGAACGTTGCCAACGCTCGTAAGCCCCGCGCGCCGTTGTCCATTCGCCCGATTCAAGCTCGCCTTCAATCACCTTCGGCTCTTGTTTGGGCGGGCAGTTGACCAGAAAAAACCAGGTGTCGAAACGGCGCGGGCTAAAGGGGGGCGTCACCCAGCGCCCGGCGAAAGTGAAATCGCGCGCGTCCAAATGTAGATCGTAATGATTAAGAAGCGCGGGGAATGACATGCGCCCCTGTTCCAGATCATCGAGCAGGGATGCGCGTTGGCCCTTGGTCAGAGTTTGCGCGCCTCTTGCCACCAGCACGCCCAGTTCTTCAAACATCTCGCGCGCAGCGCAACTGATCATCGCGGCAGCTTCCGCGTCCGCCGCATTTTCAACGCGCGTCTCGTCATCCGACGCGTCACGCTGTCCGCCCGCAAAGGCATAAAAGCCGCCGAGGAAGGCCAGTTTCGTGCTGCGCTTGACCCAGAATACTTCATGCCCGCCCACCTTATTCTCGCGCAGAAGTATGACCGCCGCCGCATCCTTCGGCTTTGCGGCGGCGACTGTTGTTACTCCGGCGTTCGTGCTTGTCTGTGTGCTCACGATAAAAAGTAATCAGTAATCAGTAGTCAGTAATCAGTTAAAAGCCGGAAGCTGAAAACTGATTACTGACTACTGATTACTTTCTTATTCTTCCCCCTGCCAGCGGAAGCGCTCACCATCACCGCCATTCCAGGGTAGCCCGCGCATGTGATAGCCGCCCTGTTCCCAGAAGCCCGGCTCGTCCTCTGAGAGAAAGCGAATACCCTTGACCCATTTCGCTGATTTCCAGGCATAGAGCTGCGGAACGATGAGACGCACAGGGCCGCCGTGTTCTGTCGGAATGGGCTTGCCATCGTGCGACCATGCGAACAGAGCATCTTCGGCGAGAAAATATTCGAGCGGAATGTTAGTGCTCCATCCGTAATCATAACCGAAGGCGAGCGCGAATTTCGCATCCGGTTTGAGGCCCACGACCTTCGCCAGCTCGCGCGCCTGCACGCCACTCCACACATTGTCCAGGCGCGACCAGCGCGTGACGCAGTGAAAGTCCGCATAGACCTTGACGGCCGCCAACTGCATAAACTCGTCAAGAGACCACGCGCGCGGATTCGTCACCAGTCCGTCGGCCTCGAAACTCCACGTCGCGAGATCAATCTCAGGCGCGCCGTGCGCGTCCAACACGGGCCACTTGCGCGTGCGCGTCTGTCCGGGCGGAATGCGATTGTCGCGCCGCGTGTCCGGGCTGATGATCACTTCCGCGTCGCTGATCTCTTCGGGCTTGCGCGGATCACCCTTCTGGTAGAGCGGATCGTTAAAAAGGTTTCCCAGAAAACTCATAACACTCCAAAGCTATTAGTAGTCAGCAATCAGCCAGAAAGACTAAGCGCACAATTTGTTTTAGCTGAAAACTGATAACTGACTACTGATTACTTCTTTGATTTCCGTTCGGCGAGGGCTATTAAGTCTGCGGGCATCCACTTGCTGACGCCCTTTTCGGTTTGTCCCTCGATGCCGATAGTGCGGTCGTGCCATTCGTCTCGCTCTGAGGAGTCGCCGCCGCGCTCACGCTCATAGTTCTCCGTCTGCTCAAGGCTCAGGACGATGCCGTTAATGATCTCTTTCCAATCCTGTTGTTGTATGCCGCGCAGCATGAGCGGCAACCCGGCAGACCAATCCTCCTGAGGAGCGCGCGCGTCCTGTTCCGGGATCGCCAGATTATAGACGGGCGGAAATGGCGCTCCAGCGTACTCTTTGACGAGCTGCGCTTTAACGTCATTGTAAGAAACCTGTGGGTTTTCGCGGCGGATTACTTGCGCGCGCCGGAAAATATCCCCCACCGACTGTTGCTCTTGAGCCATAGAAGTCTCGGCTGACCTCCTTCGTTATTTTGTCGCTTCGGAATGTAAATACCTTACACGCCCCGCGCGCGTTTCACAACCCGATGAGACTGAAGCCTACGGACGCGCCACTTCGTTGGCCGAAATCTCTTTCAGCAATCGCCCGCCGCTTGCATCAATTCAACTTTTGCGGTCATCATATCCACGCCAGGCAGGAAAACTACGAAAGCAGGAGAACAAGGGGTTCATGAGCGAAGAGATAATCTCTGTTGAGCCGACGGCGCTTCATTCAGACAAGGCTGCGGGACTTCTCATCTGTCCAGTCTGCGGGCGTGAATCGCCCGGTGGGCTCGCGTCCTTTGTCTCTCTCTCCGATGAGTTGCAGAAGGTCGTCGGGGCGAATGCGCCGGCGGGTTCGCTGCTCACGGAAATCTGCCCGCGTTGCGTAGAGTTGTTCGAGCGGGCCAGAGTGCAGTTGATACAGGACGCCGCCGTCTTCGAGCAGGGAGGCTACGTTCTTTCGACACCTTTGCGGATGGATGCAGACGACCGCTTTACGGGTCGCAATGTCACCATCGCCTTTCTCGATTCGGGCTTTTACCCGCACACAGACCTCATCACCCCGCGCAATCGCATCCTCGCCTATCACAGCCTTGTAGAGGCTGCGGGCGACAAGACGACGCTGGAGACGCCCGATCCATCTAGCTGGCACGGCATGATGACATCGGTCGTGGCGGCTGGTAACGGCGGGCTCTCAAACGGTTTTTATCGCGGCATCGCGCCCGATGCAAATGTCGTACTGATCAAGCTCGCGAGGACGGGACGCATCTCCGAAGACGACATCGAGCGCGGCATCGAATGGGTGTTGGCCCACCGCGAAGAGTACGGAATTCGCATCGTCAATATTTCTGCGGGCGGCGACTACGAGCAGTCATATCTTCATAATTCTTTAGCGCAGACAACCGAGCGCGCCGTGCGAGAAGGCTTGATCATCGTCTGCGCGGTGGGTAATGCGGGGCATCTGCCCGGTCATCCGGTACTTCCTCCGGCGAGCGCGCCTTCCACTATCGCGGTCGGCGGACTCGATGATCAAAACTCGCTCGATCGCGCAAGGCGCGGCATGTATCGCTCATCTTATGGGCCAACCGTGGACGGCTTC
Source organism: Pyrinomonadaceae bacterium (assembly GCA_046714695.1). Taxonomy (GTDB): domain Bacteria; phylum Acidobacteriota; class Blastocatellia; order Pyrinomonadales; family Pyrinomonadaceae; genus DASQYE01. The sequence goes on along the minus strand of JBKKAL010000049.1, from coordinate 4,805 downwards.
CAGAAACCCGAAGTGATTGCGCCCGGCATCTGGGTTCCCGCGCCGATCCTGCCCGGCACGCCGACCGCCGAAGAAGCGGAGCTTTTCGCCAAACTCGATGCCGCGCCCGACGATCAGCTTCGCGCTTTGATCGAACAAAGCACGGGCACGGATAAGGATTTGGATGAGGCGCGCAACCTGCCCGTGCCGCTCCTGCGCCAGTTGATCACCATCAAGCTGCGCGAGGGAAATGTCATCAGCGAGCATTACAAGTATGTGGACGGAACAAGCTTCGCCGCGCCCATCGTCTCCTCCATCATCGCCTGCATGCTCGAAGCCAACCCCCGGCTCACGCCGCAGCAGGTCAAGCGTATATTGATTGAAACTGCGGAACGATTGCCGGCAATCGAGGTTGACCGCCAGGGCTGGGGCGTCGTCGCGTCGCGTCGCGCCGTCGAACTGGCCGTCGCGCTCAGGCAGATTCAGGTTCAAACTTAGCGCTTTATCCGGGAACGTGTCGGAAGTAGAATCGCAGGCTGTAAAGCTTCCATCTTTTAGCGATTCTGCTATCACGCTATGCAGAATCACTTTCGCGGCTGTGCCGCAATGTGCTTATTGAAAGCGTTTTTGCGGCTCCGCCGCCTTGGCTGTGCGAAAAGGCTTCGCCTTTCCGTTAAAGCTTTCATCCCTTATCCGGCGAGGCTACGCCTCGTATGTTATCGCTGATGGTAACTATCTCTAGAGATACTCCCTCACTTTACCTGACAGCCGTCGCCAAAGACCGCTTACCAGTCTTTCGTACAGATGAGCTTAAGAGGGTCGTCTGTGCTGCTCTCGATGAGGCGCGATGATCAGCAGGGTTTTACCTGTTCGCTTATGTGCTCATGCCCGATCATTTGCATGTGCTGACGGATGGAGCGCGCAAGCCTTCGGACGTTCTTCGATTTATCAAAGGGATTACAAGCCATCGCATTATCGGATTTTTGAAGGAACACGGATATGCAGACTCTCTTGAGAAGCTGCGTCATGAAAAACTTTCAAGGCAGTATAAGTATTCTTTATGGCAGCATCACTCAAACGTCATGCTCCTGACGGGTGAGAACACGTTTATGCAGAGGGTGCATTACACACATCAAAATCCTGTGAGGGCTGGGTTAGTAGAAAGGGTGGAGGATTATCGCTGGTCAAGCGTGCGGTGTTGGAGTAAACGCACAGCCATTGATGAGCCTCTCTTGATGGATATAGAAAGGATTGAATGGAGAAGCGGCAAGGCGTAGCCTTGCCTAATGGTGAAGGAGGTTTTGTCGGAAAGGCAGAGCCTTTCCGCACAGCACGGCGGCAAAGCCGCAAAAACACTTCAAATGAACGATTGCCGACTACACAATGGCTCGACGGTCGCCATTATCGGTGGCGGCCCCGGCGGCTCGGCGTGCGCGATCAAGTTGTTGCAGGAGGCGGATGCGCGCGGCCTGCGTTTGCGGGTGCTGATCTTCGAGGGCAAGGACTTCAATGTTCATGCCAACCAGTGCGTAGGTGTTTTATCGCCGCCCATCGAAGAGGTGCTGGCGCAGGAGTTGGGCCTGCATCTGCCCGCCGCGTTAATCAAACGTCAAATCTTCGGCTATCGCCTGCATGGCCGGCGGGAAAACGTGCTGCTGACGGGGCACGGGGCGCACGCGGGCCAGCTTGAGCACGGGCGAGCGACCTATGCTGTGGAGCGCGCGCACTTCGACCGTTTCCTGCTCGATCAGGCGCGCGAGCTTGGCGCGGAGGTGATCGAAGCGCGCGTCACGGGCATTGAGTTTGTGCGCGGCGACGGGCTCGACGAGGTACGCATCTACAGCGAGTCGCTTTACGAGCGAGCGGATGTCGTGATCGGCGCATTCGGGCTCGACGAAGCGATGCTCTCGGTCTTCGAGGATGTGACGGCGCGCGGCGGGCGCGGCTTCCAGCGCCCGACTAAATGGCTCAAGAGTTACCTGACGACGATTGACACGACCGCGCGTTTTCAGACGGAGAAGCTCGGCCATATCGTTCATGCTTTCCTGCTGCCGCAAAAATGCCCGCGCATAGAGTTCGGCGCGATCACGCCGAAGGGCGATCATATTCTGGTCAACATCGCGGGCGAGCATGTCTCCTCGCGCGATCTTGATCTGTTTCTCCAACTGCCGGAAGTGCAGACGCTTTTGCCCGGCTTCGACCCAGCCGCGATCAATTATTACGAGGGACGCTTTCCTTCGTCTCCGGCGCGAGGCGCACACGGGCATCGTTATGCGCTGGTTGGCGACGCGACGGGGTGGCTTCGTCCCTTCAAGGGCAAAGGCATCAACACGGCGATCATCACGGGCATTCGCGCGGCCGAAGTGATGCTCGAACATGGGGTCTCCGGGCGGGCGCTTGCACATTACCGCCGGGCGTGCGCCGATCTGCGCAAGGATTATCACTACGGCGTAATAGTGCGACGGCTGATGCTCCTGGGCGCGCCCCTTTTTCTGGACCCGATGATTGATGTCGGCAAGGTTGATCCGTTGATGTATGATGCATTGTTCGACTCTGTATCCGGTCACGATTCATATCGCAATATCATCAGACGTTCACTGAAGGCGCGAATCATGCGCAAGGTCGCCGCGCGCATGATTCGCGGCGTAAGACGCCACAGGGCGCGACGGGCAAAGCATATGCAGGATTTGAGGGTACGCCGGATGACGGTGCGTGATATAGACGAGGTGCTGCGCCTTGATGAAAAGATCACGGGCAAGCCGCACGCAGCCTATTATGAATCAAAGGCCGCCGCTTACATCTCGCGCGCACCCGATTACTGTCTGGTGGCAGAGCATCGTGACAGGGTCGTCGGATTCGTTCTCGGCGATGTGCGCGGCTGGGAGTTTGCGAGCGCGCTCTCGGGCTGGCTGGAGATCATAGGAGTTGACCCGGATTATCACGGCCAGGGCGTGAGCCGCGCTTTGATGGATGACCTGTTCGGAAAGTTTCGTCGCGCGAATGTTGCGGTCGTCAATACGATGGTCAACTGGAACGACGGCGATCTGATTGACTACTTTCGCGCCAACGGATTTGATCGTGGCGAATACGTCAATCTCGTCAAGCACTTTGATGAGGAAGCAGACGAGATGAAATAAAGATTGCTGCTCGATGGAAATTTCCGCTCCTCATCATTCTCTTTATGTGGCTTTGCTTGCTAGACATGCCGGATGGGGCTGTGCCACAATCCTTTAACCAAACGATAACCAATAAGGCTAATGATCCGAGAGAGGAGAGCGTTTAGATTCATATGGCAGAGAATGAGACTGATATTGAAAGAAGCGCGCCGGAGAACGAGACTGACATGGCCGCCGGTACGACAGAGAGTGCGACTGACGCCACAGCCGCCGCCACCACTACTACTGTGCCCGAACAAAATGGCGAGGGAGAGGCGACGCCCGCCGCTGTCTCTACGGAAGAGATCACATACCATGCCGTCGAGAAAGACGGACAGGTGACCGCCATCTGGGAGATGCAGGGACGCAAGCACTTGCGCACCATTGATCCTCGCTCGCGGCAGGGCCAGGATATTCTTCGTCTCTACACGGCGGAGCATCACGATGATGTGAGCGCGACCTCGCTCGAAGGCGGCGACACTGAAGCCGCCTCGTCCTGACGATCATCCTTACAATAGGTAAAAGAGCCGCACATCGTAGGAAGAGCCGTTTCTCTATGGGAGCGGCTCTTCGCTTTTTTTAGAGGTCCATCACCATTTCATGTTGCCGCTCCGTCGCGACAAAATTGTGTGCCTCAAGGGCCGCACAGAAGATGCTGCTCTCCGGCTCGTTGATGATACGCAGGCGGCCCTCCACGCGGTCGAGCGCGGCGCAGAGCGCATCCGCATCTTCTTTGCGTGCAGCAGCCAGATCAACGATATATGTCATACCACCCGGCCAACTGCGGAGCAATGCGTAGGCGTCCGGCATGTCTCGCGCGCCCAGATAGAGACCCTGCATGCCGTCCATCACCAGCAGCGCCGAGAGATCGCGCTGCCATGCCGTTGGCTGCAAGTGGAGGCGATAAAAGTGTCTAAGCAATTCGGGGGGCGTTGCATGTTTGAGCCGGGAGACATCTTGAGAGGGCGCGAGAGGGGCGTCTTCCGCTCGCTCAAAGATTATAAGATCACGCGCTATTTCCATGCCCGCACGCTTGTATAAGCGTATGGCCGCCACGTTCTGTCGAAGCACTTCCAGTGTAAGCCGGTCCAACGGGAGCGAGCGCGCCTCTTCGATGAGCGCCGTCATCAATTCGTGCGCGCGCCCGCGCCCGCGATACATCTCAGTCATGCCGATGCCTCCGACCCAACCCACTTCCTGACGGACTCCAAGCATCGCCATGCCGGCCAACTCATCATTATCATAAGCGATGAGCGAGCGCAGAATGTCCACATGCTCGAAGCGCACACGCCTTGAAAGCTGCTCGCCGGTGAGCGTCATCGGAAAAAAGTAGCCGGCGAAGGACGCCTCGAATGCGGCGGCGAACTGTTCCAGTGTGACGGATGCGGCCGATATGATTCTCAGCGTCGGTGTCAATACGAACTTTCTCCTTTCAGGCAGATTCGCGGAGTTCTCCTGCGTGGATTTCAATCCTCTAATGTAACGGATTGATCCTGTCGGCAAGCTCTTTTTACAGGCAAGTACGTTTTTGCTCGCGCGCTCCCATAATGCAAAACTTTATTGTGCGAAAAGAGCGGCAGGATTATACTGATATCCCCATCCCGGAAGAACCGTGACATACTTGGAGGTTCAGCTATGAGACATGATCGAGACATACTGGCTATTAAAGGT
>JBKKAL010000048.1:0-6687 GCA_046714695.1 Pyrinomonadaceae bacterium | reverse complement strand
GCTACAAGACGACGATTCTCAACCTGCACGTCGAGCGGAAATCGGAGCGCGCGACGAGCATGCGGCGACACGCAGGGCTCTAAACGGCGCGCCTCGTCAACGCTTAACCGCTCGACGATCAGTCCCGCGCGCTTTTGCCACCCGTAGCGACTCGCTATATCCGCTTCATCCTCTTCGGAAAATGCCAGGTAGAGCGTGCCCGTTCTCTCAAGCTCGATATTGATGCCCGTCTCTTCTAAGAGATCGGCGGCAAACTTTGGATAGAGGTCGCGGCTCGCCGACGCCAGTTGAAAAAACGTGTCGGCGCTGTTTGCCTCGACCTGTGCGGCAAGCATCCCGGCGGCGGCAGATGACGCCTCACACCCTAAGCGCGCCCGCTCGATCAACGTCACATGCTCGATCCCGCGCTCGCGAAGCGCACGCGCGATAGACAGACCGATGACGCCCCCCCCGACGACGACCGCATCTGCCCTTCCCCTTGCTCCTGATGATTCCGGATCTCGCATTGATAAGAAGTTGCTGGTATGATGCAACGCTCGCAAAAGTAATCAGCTATCAGTTAAAAGCTGATCTACTGATAGCTGATGACTGACTACTGATTGCTGACTACTGATTATGAAACATACTATCACACTCATACCGGGCGATGGCATCGGCCCTGAAGTCTCCGCGGCGGTGGTGCGCATCATCGAAGCGACGGGCGTGGACATCTCATGGGAGACGCATTACGCGGGCGCGCAGGCGCTCGAAAAATTCGGCGATACGCTGCCCGCGGAGCTGCTCGAATCCATCCGCCGCAACAAGATCGCGCTCAAAGGCCCGATCACCACTCCGGTCGGTAAAGGCTTCACCTCTGTCAACGTCGGTTTGCGCAAAACGCTCGATCTTTACGCCAACCTGCGCCCCGTGCGCGCGTTGCCCAATGTGCCCTGCCGCTATCCTGAGCTTGATCTGGTCGTCGTGCGCGAGAACACTGAGGACCTTTACTCCGGCATCGAGCATGTGGTCGTCCCCGGAGTCGTCGAAAGTATAAAGATCATCACGGAAAAGGCTTCGACGCGCGTTTCGCTTTTCGCCTTCGAGTATGCGCGGCGCGAAGGCCGGAAGAAGGTCACAGCCATTCACAAGGCGAACATCATGAAGCTGTCGGACGGCCTCTTTCTCGACTGCTTTCGCAAGGTCGCCGAAAGCTATCCTGAGATTGAAGCCGACGATAAGATCGTGGATAACGCATGTATGCAACTGGTCATGCGCCCGGAACAGTTCGACATCATGCTGCTGGAAAACCTCTACGGCGACATCGTCTCTGATTTGTGCGCGGGTCTTATCGGCGGCCTCGGCCTCGTGCCCGGCGCAAACATCGGCGAGTCCGGCGCGGTCTTCGAGGCCGTCCACGGCTCTGCGCCAGACATCGCCGGTCAGGGCATCGCGAATCCGACGGCGCTTCTTCAATCCGGCATACTGATGCTGCGCCACCTGGGCGAGCGCGACGCCGCCGAGAAGATCGAGAACTCGATGTTGAGAGTTTTCGAGGCGGGGAAAGTGAGAACGCGCGACATCGGCGGCCAGGCTAATACTGCAGAGTTTACTGACGCGATCATCGCCGGTATGCAGTAGCTTCAGAGCCCTGAAAGGGCGAGCATATTGTAGCCCACGGCGCGAGCCGTGGGAACAGACATCGATAAAGATGAGAAAGCCCCGTGAGGGGCGAAAGAGATTCAACGCTGAGGGCCACTCAGTATTAAATTTCTTTCGCCCCTCACGGGGCTTTGATTATTGCCTGACTCATTTCCCATGCGCGGGCGGCGAAAAAGATTCCGCGCCGGGGCAGAAAGTAGAGCTATCAGGTACTAACTACTTGATGAGCCCGCCGTTCTCAAGGGCCATGTAAGTATCCGGCGAATAGAGACCGAGCCATAGGTCGTTGCCGGGCGTCAGGAAAAGTTCCGCATAGACCTTCTTATTCAAAGAATCAAGAGTGAAATTCCACGCCCGGCTGGCGAGCCAGGCATGTAGCCTGTTATGCAGCACGTACTCGTTACGCACCGTATCGAGCGCCATGTTGCGCTCAAGATTTTCCACGATGCGCGAGAGCTGGCCCTGGCTTGTGCTTCCCGCCTCCCCTGTCACGGGCATCTGCTGGCGAATGAGAGCGCGGCTGCGCTCGTCCAGTTGAGCATCGTTCGTATGCAGCGCGGCGATTCCGGCCCACGCCGCATCATTCGTTGCAGCCTCAAGCTCCCTGGCATCGGTCGTGATGGCCCTGAGGATGTTGATCTCGGTGACCATTTTAGTCGCGGCGAGCGGAGCCGCAGCAATCGCACTGGTATCACCGCTTCTCGCCTTTACCCTGGCGAGCACGGTGTTGGGGACGCGGCCTCCGCTTCTTTGTATATCCGCCGACCAGTCTGCGGCAATCACATTAATACGCGCCCTGTGATAATCCTCGAAGATGATTGATTGATCAGCCTCGCTTTTACCCGCCGATTGCTTGACCACACCTTCGGCCTGGGCCAACCCGCGCAGGAAAGCCTTTGGGCCATAGAGGCCGGGTAGCGCGTCAGCCACTCGCCCCGATGAAGCGAGTATGTAATGAATGCTATTGCCCGTCAGCGTGCGCTCAAGCTTGCGGCCATCGCCGAAGTCTATGGTCACGCGCGGCGCTGGCCGGACGGATTTCCAGTGCAGGATAAATCGCTCTCGCAAAGCATCGGAGACTTCCGCGTTGGCGTAAAGTACCGTGCGGAAGAAACGACTGTTGGCGCAACTAAATTCCTCGTTGAGATTACCCAGGAGTCGCAGCGAAAGAATCGGTTTCCCTGAAGATTTGGCGGCACGCTTCGCCTGCTCAAAGTCCGTGTACCAGTAGAGACCGGAAGCATAGCTATTGCGCTGCTGGCTGACCGTGTCGAGCGCCGCCGTCAGGCGTCGCCACTCCGGGCTTGTATCGCTCGCGTTCGCGCCGTCGAGCGCGTGACGACTAATTTCGTCACGGTAAACGTCGAACAGGGCACGTAACCCGGCTGGGCCCATCTCGCGCAGTGCCTTGACGGCCGCGCCCGACTCTGACGAATTTTCTGAAGTGACGAGGCGAGCGAGCGCCTCCGGTGTCGGGCTCGCAACGGCTTGTTGCGCGAAACCGAAGCTGAAACCCACGAGCAGAAGTATTAAAAGGAAGGACTTGAAGCGCATAACGATCTCCTAAAATCGAGCCGAAGAGAAAGCCGAGCGAGGTGGTATGGCTTTGAATACGCCTATGGCCTCGCCGGTTGCCCATGCGAAAGACAAAAGGCAAAAGTAAAGAAGTGTTGCACCTCTTACTTTTGCCTTTATCCGTCTGTTTTTCGCGCTTCTAGGCGACGGGAGTTGCCACCGGCGCACTTGCCTCGTAGTCCCCTGCAACCACAATCGTCAGGTGATCTGGCCGGAAGTATTTGCGAATCGCGGCGTTGACCTCTTCGACCGTTACCGCCTGAATGATCTGCGGATAGCGGTCTATGTAGTCAGGGCCTAAGCCGTAAAACTCCGCGTTCCAGAGAGCGCGTGACAGTCCGGCGTTGGTCGCTAATCCTACTTTGAAAGAACCTATGGCGGAAGATTTTTCATCTGCCAGCTCTTCGGGGCGGATGCCGTTCTCGACGTAATCGCGAAGAACCGAGAGAGCAGAGTTGATCGCCTTCTCGACGTTCTGCGGATTGACGGTGACGCCGACGTACCAGGGCCCGGCGGCAAGACTGGGCGCGCGAAAGATAGAGTTGATGCCGTAGGTTAACCCTTCGCGGTCTCTCACCTGAAGGCCCAATCGCGACGAAAGCGTTGATTGGCCCAAGGCGCTGTTGGCGATCATCGCCGCGTAGTAATCCGCAGAGTCGCGCCTGAGCGGCGCAACTGTTCCGATCAGCACATCAACGCTGGCCTTCTCTTTCAGGAGGACGACTTCGCGTCGCGCGCCCGATTGCTGCGACGGATCCTGGACGTTGATGTCAACGCTCTCCGGCCCGCTGAAGGACTCGAAGGCTGTGGCGAACTGGGCGCGCACCTCATCCTTCTGAACATCTCCCGTGACGGTGAGAATGAGCGAGCGGCCTCCGTAATACTTCTCGTAAAAGGCGCGCACGTCTTCGACAGTGATAGAGTTGATGCTCTCCGTCAGTCTCTCGCCGGGCGGAACATAATATGGATGCTCCGCATCGAAGATGACCCCTGTGAAACGCTCGTAACCGCGATAGCGCGTGTTGGCCTGCTGTTCCTGAATCGAGGCGATGGTCTGCTGCTTGAGCTTCTCCAATTCTTCGGCGGGAAATGCGGGCTCGCGCAATTCTTCGGCGAGTGCCGCGATCAGGAGCGGCAAATCTTTCGAGAGCGAGCGTGCCGAGAAGGTGAGGGCGAAAGGGTCTGTCGAAAAATCAATCTCGGCCCCGACCGACTCAAGGTCGCCGGCGATCTGGAGTTTATCTCGCCGCCCTGTGCCGCGCTCCAGCATGCTCGCCGTGAGGCTCGCCAGGCCGGGTTTCGTGCGCGGCTCAAAGTAAGAACCGGCACGCAAAGAGCCTCGAAGCGAAAGGGTCGGCGTCGCATGGTTTTCCAGTACGAGCAGCGTCGCGCCCGTTTCAAGCTGCGTGCGTGCGACTCTTGAGGCGAGATTTGAGCGGCCTGCACTCGCCGGTGTGTTGGCTTCGGCCGCGTCCGATGATTTCCCGCCGCGTGCCTCTTCTATGGCGCTCCCCTGCTGCTCTTTATCCTGCGGCGGCGTCCGCGACACGCCAACGTCGCTGGCGCCCTCGCTCCTTCCCTGCTCATTCGATCTTTCAAACGCGGCGCTGCCCTCATCTGCTCCCGGCTCGTCATAAAACTTGACGCCGCGCGGAAAGAGCAACCGCATCTGCACTGGCTCAACTACTGCGTCCCCTGCGTTCCCGTTGCTGCCTTCAATTCCAATACCCGCTGCCTGCTTCGGGATGAAATAGCCGACGGTGCGATTGTCTTCCGTAAAATAGGTGCGCGCCACACGTGCCGTATCGGCGGGAGTCACCCTCGCGATGTTGGTGGTGTAATCCTTGTAGAAGCGCCAGTCGGCGACGGCCTCAGCCTCAGATAAAAGAACGGCAATCGCATAGGTTCCGTCGCTGTTATAAGCCTGCTGCGCGATGATTTGCTGCTTGGCCTTCTCGACCTCGGCTTCTGTAAGCCCCTCGCTTGCGACCCGCTCAAGCTCCGCCATGATGACCTCTTCGACCTTTTTGGGATCGCCGTCGGGCCTGAGCATCGCGACCGCGTTGAAGAGTCCCGGATCGCGATGCTGGTCAGTGTTGGTGTAGGCGTGAACGGCAAGCTGCGTTTCAACCAACGATTGATAGAGGCGGCTCGTGATGCCGTGCGAGAGCGCCACTGAGAGAACGACGAGCGGGTAAATATCATTCTCCGCGGGCGGGTCTTCGGCACGACGCGCCAGCTCTTCATTCGAGAGGACGTTCATCTGGCCCAGCACGCCCGGCGTATGAAAGGCTATCTGCACGACCGGAAGCTCGCCCACGCGTCGAATCACGAGACGGCGCTCGCCCTGTTGCGGCGGCTCTTCCGTATAAACTTCCGGGATCGGCACTTCGGAAGCCGCATACGCGCCGAAGTATTTACCGATCAGCCCAAGCACCGATGCGCGCTCGAAATCTCCGACGATAATCACGGTCGCGTTATTCGGATGATAAAAGGTATCGTAGAAAGCCTTGAGGCGCGAGGTCGGAACCCCCTCGACATCCGCGCGCCATCCGATGGTCGGATGATGATACGGATGCTCGCGAAACGCGGCGGCATAGACGGCTTCGTCCAGAACTTCTGTCGGCTCGTTCTGCCCGCGCTCAAGCTCGTTGCGTACCACTGTCATCTCCGACTGCCTGTCCTCGTCGGCGATCAAGGAGTTGCGCATGCGGTCTGCTTCGAGCCTTATTGCCAGCTCGATCTGATCGGATGGGACGGTCTGGAAATAGTTCGTGCGGTCGTACCATGTGGTCGCGTTAAAGTCCGCGCCGATCTTTTGCAAGGTGGCGGCGATCTGAGTGTTCCGGGCTTTATTGAAGGTCGGCGTGCCCTTGAACATCATGTGTTCAAGCAGGTGCGTCGAGCCCGTATAACCCACAGCCTCGTTGCGTGAGCCGACTTTGTAGAGAACCAGAACGGTCGCCACGGGCGCGACGCGATTCTCCAGAAGCAGCACCTTCATCCCGTTATCAAGCTGGTACTCCTCTATCCCGTCCGCCGCCGTCACGAATTGGACGCCGTCGGGTAATTGTTCGTTCTGCACAGTAATGATCCCTCCTTTGAACCGCAGCGCGCGACAGATAAATACGAGCTTATTCTATTTGCACGACCCTTGCAGTTTGCTTTCGACCGAATTGTTCTACGATAGAGACTACCCAAAGCGTTTCATCCGGGGCAAGCACAGAAGCGGTTTTTTCGGGCCGGTTCGCCTAGAAATTTTCCAGCACGAGGAATGCAGTCTGGCCGCCGCCGGAAGCCACGTTGCAAAGCGATGAGGCGGAGAGACGTACGAGGCCGCCCTCGACTTTGTTTAGAAAGAGGAAGGGATCGAAATCAACGATCATCTCTTCGGTCTCCAAACGGTAGGCTGTGAGCGTCGGCAATCTTACTTTCCGCACGGGCGCGCGCTCCTGAACGACGAAGGGGCTTCGG
>JBKKAL010000047.1:0-43093 GCA_046714695.1 Pyrinomonadaceae bacterium | reverse complement strand
ATCTACGACCTCGAATGGATCGTTAACGCCTTGGCCGAGGACGAGGAGGCCGACCGCGTCTACGTCACGGCGCGCGGCATCCACGCTGTCGAGGAATACTTGCAGGCCCGCTACTACATGTTCCGGCAGGTCTACTTCCACCGCACGCTGCGCTCGGCCGAGGCCGTGCTGCGCTCGGCTTTGCGCCGGGCGCTCGCGCTGCTCGAAGCAGGCGAAGAGGTCTGGTGCGCGCCCGGCACAGCCTTCGAGAAAGTGCTGCGCCGTCAACAGCTCACTTTGGAGGAACACCTTGAGATGGATGATTCCGACGTCATCTTTCATATCAAGCAATGGCAGCGCGCAGAGGACGCAACGTTGCGCGACCTCAGCCAACGCTTCATCGGTCGCCGCCTCTTCAAAGCGATTGATCTGGATATGCCGGAGGCCGAGCGCAAGGACTTTCTCGCGGCGGCGCGCGCGCAGGTAGAGCGAGCGGGCTTTGCTCCCGAATACTATTTCATAGAAGATTACGCGGGCGACGTTCCCTACTACAACTACTACACGGCCGCAGGCGCGGCGGAGCCGAAGGCGCGTATTTATGTCGAAGACGGCTACGCGCGCCCGCGCATACGCGAGATCAGCGAAGTGTCTGATGCCGTGCGCGGCCTTCAGCGCGGCTACGAGCTACACCGCATCTGTTTCCCGCCCGAAGTCAAAGATGAAGTCTATGCGCTCTATCACAGCGCAGCGCCGCCTCATGCTGCGGCGAAAAGTGGAGATTGAGGTAAGGTTAATAGGTGTCGGGTGATTTCTGTGATTGAATGTATTTACATTGGAGTTCACCACAGAGACACCGCAGAGTACAGAGGGGCACAGAGTGTTGAACCCTCGCGTCAATCGGATTACGGAAGCAATCATCGGAGCCGCGATAGAGGTGCATCATCGTGCTCTTGGCCCAGGATTGCTTGAATCGGCTTATCAAGAATGTTTGTGTAGAGAGCTTAGCGTGCGCGGAATTTCATTCGAGCGGGAGCAAACGCTATCCCTCGAATACAAGGGAGTTCGCTTGGAATGCGGTTATCGTCTTGATCTTCTGGTAGAAGGCTTGGTCGTTGAGATCAAAGCAGTCGAAGCTCTCGCACCTGTTCACGAAGCACAACTAATGACTTATCTGCGGCTTGGGGGCTGGCGAGTCGGTCTACTAATAAACTTCAATGTTGAAGTGCTTAAACAAGGCATCCGTCGAAAAATAGTTGGCTGGGACTAATGGCTTTCTCTGTGCTTCCTCTGTGCACTCTGTGTCTCTGTGGTGAATCGCCCTATACGCTGCACTCAACTACGGTTCATAAGCAATATCGCCCGCATATCTTAAAGTGATGGGAGGGGACGAGAACTGATGGCACGCATTGATGAAGTTGATCAGAGCGCGATTGACAACTACACAAGGCAGGTCTTTGCGGCTCAGGCGAAGAAATGGGGAGCGCCGCTTCTCAATCATCTGATCTACGCGCGGCGTCCCTCGATCTTTCGCGGGGCGCGCGGCATGTGGATGGGGATTGAAGCATCGGGTCTTATTGACGGCAGACTTCAGGCGCTCGTCAATCGTCGCGTCGCGTCCCTTAACGGCTGCGAGTTTTGACAGGACATCAACGCTGCCGTGGGCAGCGAACTGGGAGTCTCTAACGAGAAGATCGAAGCCCTCGCGGAATATGCGACGAGCCCTCTCTACAGCGAAGAGGAACGCGCGGCGCTCGAATACGCCGACTGCATGACGATTACCGGGCGCGAAGTAAGCGATGAACTATTCCAGGGCTTGCGCCGCGTCTTCACGGATGATGCGATGGTGGAGCTGACGGCGATCATCGCATGGGAGAATGCATCCAGTAAGTTCAACCGCGCTCTTCGCGTTCCGTCACAGAGGCTCTGGAAGCGAGATGGAAGCACGGACAGGGTAGCCCGCTCAGGTTGACTGTAAGAATAGACGCCTGAGATTATAAAAGTTGAGATCAATTTTTTTTACAGACGCACCTTTTTTTGAAGAGCGTGAAAAGCTTTCCCGTATAACCCCAAACAATTGACTTGGCTATCATCAACAAATTCGGTTGCGCCTTTTTGCTGCTTTGCCTGACGTGCGCCATTGCTCTCAATGCGGCTGCGCAAACGCCGCCCGTAACGCCACAGCGCCCGCGCGTGGCTGTGCTGGACTTCGGAGAGACAGAGGCCGGAAGGCGCACGGCTGAACAGATCGCATCGTCGCTCTCTGCGGATGAGCGACTCTCGATTATTGATCGCGGCCAGAGCCGCGCCGCCGCGCTTGGCGCAGGCTATACGGGTTCGCTCAACATGACGCTTGAGGAGGCGCGCAATCTGGGCGCGGTCATTGATTGCGGCTTTTTCCTGACGGGCGACGCGCAGACGCTTCGCCGCTCGCCCTCCGTTGGCCCAAGCTTCTACGAAGCTTATGTCGCCATCTTTATCGTCAGCGCGCGCACGGGCCGTCTCCTTCTGTGGGAGCGACCGAGCTTCGAAGCGGCGACGCCCGAAGATGCGGAGAAACGCCTTCTCGCTGAACTGCAAGGCGGCGAGATGCGCTACCGTTATGGCACTGTGATCCGTCGCGCACAGGAGGACGAGATGAGAATGCGCTCCCTTGCCCAACCTACCGGCACGCCCGTCATCGAGGATGCTCCCGATGAAGCAGTTGCTGAGGCGCATGGCCTTCGCCTGCCGCAACCCTACAGGCGACTGCGCCCGTCATATCCTGAAACAGCAGCGCGCATCGAGGCCGAGGCGACCGTTGATCTTCAGGTAGAGTTAGATGAAAAGGGCGAGGTCGGTCGCATAGATGTCGTTCGCTGGGCGGGCTTTGGTCTGGATGAAGCGGCCGTTGACACAGTCAGCCAGCTACATTTTCGCCCGGCCATGCGCAACGGCGCGCCCATCCCCTTGCGCGTTCTTCTACGCTACAATTTCCGCAAACCGCCAAAACAATGAACCTCTTCGCAAAAGAAGAAAGAAAGAGTCGAGCAACGCCCGTGCGTCGCGTCTCTCCGGTTGCGCCACTTGTCCTGCTCTTACTTTCGATCTTCCCTCTTCTTCCCCCCGATGTTTTTTCGCGCCATCTTAATACGGCCCGCGTTGATTCGTTTGTCGCCCGGACAGAGACGCGCGAGGGTCGTCTCGCCGTCTTCGATGACGCATGGGAGACCATCTATGAGCGTTATTACGATCCGTCTTTTCACGGCATAGATTGGCGAGCGAGGCGCGAAGAGTTTCGACCGCTTGCCGCCCAAGCGCGCACGAGCGCGGAGTTCTACACCGTCTTACGCCGTATGGTCGGCCAGCTTCGCGATGCGCACACGCGCGTCTATGCGCCCGGTGAAAAGTTTGACTGGCAGCACCCGCATGTCATCAGCGTCGGTCTCTCTGTGCGCGAAGTCGGTGGCGCGCCCGTCATCGTCGCGGTCGAGGAAGGATCGGAGGCCGAGCGCGCAGGCTTGCGCGTCGGAGACATCATCGAGAGCGTTGATAATGAACCGGCGCTCAAAGTGTTTGCGCGCCGATTGGGAGAGCAGGCGGGCTCGTCAACCGTGGCGGCGGCGCGTCTGCGTGCGATGGCGACGCTCTTTGAGGGCGAGCGGGAAACGAAGGTCTCAATCGGATGGAGAGATGCGAACGAGAAAGCGCGATTTGCCACTTTGCGCCGACGGTGGAGTGATCGAACGGCGCTGCTACGCGTCGAGCGTATGCGCGGCCAGATAGGCTTAGTCGCCTTCGATGCTTTCACGGCCGCAGTGGCAGTGGATTTTATGCGCGCTCTCAGAGGGAAACTGCGCGGGGCGCGCGGACTCGTTGTTGATCTGCGCAATAACGGCGGCGGCGAAGCCGAAGCGATGACGGAGATCGCATCGGCTTTTCTCCCGAAGGGCAGCAGCCTTGGCCGCTTTCTGGATCGCACGGGACGCACCGCCTTTGCGCCGCAAACGCGCTCCGCCATGCTCTTTGCCGCCGAAGCGGTCGCGCTCCTTCGTGTGCCCGTCGTTATTCTCACAAGCGAAAAAACCTCCAGCGCCGCAGAGATATTCGTCGCCACCGTCAAGGAACAGGGTCGCGCCGTGGTGATTGGCAGGCCCACATGCGGCTGCGTGCTGGCCATCCGGCGACGCCATACTCTGCCGGACGGGGGCGCACTGGATATTAGCGAGATGGATTATCGCACCCCGACGGGCGAGCGTCTGGAAGGTACAGGCGTCATGCCCGACGAAGCGGTCACGCTCGACCTTATGGATTTGCGCGCGCGCCGCGACCGTGCGATGGAGCGCGCCATCGAACGTTTGAAAAATGGGACACGCGAGTGATCAAGGCCGCATGAACAAACCATTACGAGTGAGCTTCAATAGCCCGCAAAGCGGTTGGATGTCTCTGAGCTTGAATGCAGGTGATGAGAGCTTTGTCGCGGCCGCCTCATTCGCGCCATATGATTCGCTGCGCGATCTGATCGAAGGTCTCACGGCCTTGCTTAAAGGCAGCGAGAGTTTCATGGTGAAGTGGAACTGCGAGCCCGACGAGTTTGATTTCAAGGTCACGGCGACAGATGATCGCGTTGCGTTCGAGGTCATACATTATACGGATCATCGCCGCACTCCGAAGGCCAGCCGGGTTGTCTTCGTGCTCCGCAGTTCAAAGCTGGAGTTCTGCCTGCCTTTCTGGCGGGCGCTGCGCGATCTACGTAGGAATATCGCGATTGATGAGTACGATAGAAACTGGCGACGCCCCTTTCCCCAAAACGAGATGCTGCGACTGACCGAAGCCGTTCGCTCTTTCAAGCGCCAAACCAATGCCGGGGTGTAGACCGGCAGTAGCAGCAATCGCGCCAGGTTAGCGCGACAGAGGCAGCCAAAGCACAAAGCCAGGAAAAGAATGCTCCGGCCCATGATGCTTTCACTCGCCTGCTACACCGGCTCGAACCGGACGCCGCGACTCTCTGGCATGAGTCGCGCAGCCAACTGAGCTTGCGCCAAGGTATCCTTGTCATAGACGACTCGACTTTGGACAAGCCTTACGCGAAGAAAATGGATTTGGTAAAGACAAATTTCAAAGCAGAAAAGTTATCTAGGTTAGGCGCGCTTGAACGTACGCCCGCCGCGCCGGAACGCTCACAAACTCGTCCGTCTCAATAACGTAGGCAGTAAGGCGATAACCATATACGCAACCTGTATCAAGCCCGATAGCTCTTCGTGACAGACGAGGCTCAGGGGCAGGCCAGTGGCCGAAGAGCACTATCTTCTCGCCGTTATAAACTTCGTACCAAGGCAATCCCTGGCGACTCGTGCGATCAGCCCCCAGGGTACGCAACTGCGTTAAATCCTCCACCGCTTGCTCCTCAAGCGAGACGCCGGGACGCACACCAGCATGAACAACGAGATGCGTGCCAAGGTCTATCACGTAGGGCAGAGAGTTGAGATACGATCCGTATCGCGGCTCATCGGATTGGAACAGATCGCAGACCATCTTTTGCGAGCTTTTCAACTTGACAGGCTCTCCCTGCCAGTAGCGCCGCAACACCAGATCGTGATTGCCGATTACACTGGAGAAGCGCTCGTCATCAATGAAAACGTCCAACACCTCACGGTTTTTTTCGCCTTTGGTGATGAGATCGCCGACGGCAACAGCACGATCATCCGGGCCGAACTTTACGCGAGCCAGAAGTTCCATGAGTTCATCGTAACAGCCGTGTATATCTCCAATGATTATTGTACGCGCCATCATTTTGCTCCCCTGCCTCGACTAGGTAAGGCGATTTTTCAGGAGTTTGGATATAGATATTAGAGAAGAGGCGATTGGATAAACTTTATTTGATTTTGCGCTTTCACCTTTTCCCTTTTCACCTTATTCTTAACCGATGCTGTATCTATCGCAAGTGCTGGGTCGGCCCGTTCGCGACCTTGAAGGCGAGCGTGTGGCGACGATCAAAGATGTCATCGTGCGTCTCGGCGAAGAAGACCATCCGCCGGTGACGGGATTTGTCGCGCGCTATCGCCGTCGTGATTTTTTTGTTCCGCGCTGGCGCATCACGCATTTTTCCGAGCAGGGCATACGCCTCAACTCCGATGTCTTAGACCTGCGTCCCTTCGTCCGGCGCGAAAGCGAAGCCCTTCTGGCGCGCGACGTGCTCGACAAGCAGTTGATAGACGTGGACGGTAAGCGAGTCGTGCGCGTCAACGACGTGCAGATCATAGAGGCCGCACAGGAGTGGCGTGTGATGGGTGCGGACGTGAGCCTGCAAGGTCTCTGGCGGCGACTCGTCCCCGCCGGGTTCGTCGGGACAAGTCGCGTCGTAGAAGTGATTGACTGGGCCGATGTCGGCTATCTGGCGACAGATGCCTCGACCGTTCAGTTGAAATCATCGAGCGATAAGCTGGGACGCCTTCACCCCGTAGAGATCGCGCGTCTGGCCGAGGCACTCTCCTATCATCACGGCTCAGAGATCGTCGAATCTTTGGATGATGAGACGGCGGCTGAGACTCTGGAAGAGATGCACGCCGAGCGACAGGCATACATCATCGGCGATCTGGATGAGGAGCGCGCCGCAGACATTCTGGAATGGATGTCGCCGGACGAAGCGGCGGACGTGCTTGGCGACCTGCCCGAAGAGAAGGCCGAAGACCTGCTCAATCGTATGGAAGGCGAAGAGCAGGCTGATGTCGCGGAGCTGCTTCCTTATGAAGACGATACGGCGGGCGGGCTGATGACGACGGAGTTTGTCACGCTGCCGCGCTCACTCACGGTGGGCGAGGCACTGGCGCGACTGCGCGAGATGGCCGAGACGCCGAATATGATCTACTACCTCTACGTCGTCGAGCATGAGCAGTCATGGAAGCTCTTAGGGGTCATCGCCCTGCGCAGTTTGATTCTGGCTGACCCGGAAGCGCCGCTCGAAGAAGTGATGCGCGAAGAGTTCCAAACCGCGCACCCGGATGACTCTGCGCGTGATGTGTCGCAAAAGATCGCGGAGTATAACCTGCTGGCGCTGCCCGTCCTGGATGAAGCGGGCGATATTCTGGGCATCATCACCGTGGACGACGCGATGGAGATGCTACTGCCGAAGGGTTGGCGGCAGCGCATGCCGCGATTATTCGGTTAGAGAGATTAGCTGCTGCGCCGGTACGGCCCGGAATTTTCTTCCGACCTCTATTTCAAATCCACGATCCAGATGTTACCTGTCGTCTCTGCATACTCGTAAACGATTTTGTCCCCTCGCGGTGACCAGGCCGGGTAGCGCAGGAATGCGTTGACCTTGGTATTGTTGGTCAACTGCTTCTGTGTTTTACCATCACGTGTGACCCACCAGATATTCCAGACTCCATTGCGCAGTCCGGCGAAAGCGATCCGACTTCCATCCGGCGACCAGCTGTGCGGGTAGCTTTGACCGTGATCGAAGGTCAACTGTATGGGCGTCCCGCCGCTGCTTGGAATAATGACGACGTGCATGTCGTCCCCGCGTTTGACTTCAAAGGCGAGGAACTGTCCGTCTGGCGACCAGCAAGGGAAACCCATCAACTCATTATCAAAAGTTAACTGCGTCGGTTCTCCGCCTGTAATGGAAGCTGTCCAAACATTGATCGTCCCACTTTTCTTGGAGTTGAAAGCAACCTGTTTCCCGTCAGGCGAAAGAGTCGCATATTCCACTCCCTCTCCGAGATCGAGAAGTGGCTCTTCCCTTCCGCTTGCCAGGGCAATAGACCACAAGGTCAGATGGTTACTGTTGCGGTCGGAGAGAAAGGCGATTTTGTCTCCTTCGGGAAACCAACTCGCTTGAGAATCGGTAGTGGGATTGTCCGTCACCGGCGTCGAGTTCTTGCCGTCGGCGTCCATCACCCAAATATCCGCGCTCGTCCCTTCGCGCCACCTGTTGAAAGCGATTCTTCGCCCGTCGGGTGAAAAGCGCCCAAGATTCTGTCGTTTACTCGTGTCGCGGGCGAACGATGACGGAGGGCCTGTCGCCTGATTGGAGTCAGGTGATAAGGGAACCGACCAGAGATTGCTTGAAAGCGTTGCTAAGCTGTAAGCGATCCTCTTACCATCGGCAGAGATTGTTGACTTCCCTAGAGCCGCAGGCCCACCAGTGCCCGTGATCTGCACAGGCTCGTCCACGGGCTCGCCCGTCGTCGGTGAAAGATGAACCCTCCATAATCCCCTTGATGAATAATAAATGTTTTCTCCATCAGGTGAGTAGATCGCGCTTTTGGCGTCAAGAGCGATCTTCTTCAAATTGCCTCCTTCAAGAGACACAGTCCAGATAGCGCTTGAGATAAAATCAGAGGCATCGAAGACGATTCGTTTCCCGTCAGGCGACCATGACGGAGCGCCGTGCCCGCCCGGCGGATTGCCTGCCTGTGTGAGTTGCCGAGCCTGCCCGCCCTGAGATGGAATGATCCAGATGGTTGATGGCGGCATGGCGTTTTGTCCCGTCCCGCTTAAATCATCAGGCGCATTTGATTGAAATGCGATCATCGAGCCATTACTCGACCACGCGGGACGCGAGCCAAACTCAACGAGTTGCTTCGGACTTCCACCCAGCGCGGGCACGATCCAGATGCCGCCGCGATTCTTTGAGTAGTAGGCGATGCGCTGCCCGTCAGGTGACCACGCGGGCTCAAGGTTTTGCTGCCCGTCCGTCGTCAGTTGAATCTCACGACCGCCGGACGTGAGTTGCTTGATGTAAACCTCGGAGCTTCCATTTTGATCAGAGCTATAAGCGATTGAATTCCCGTCAGGAGACAATGCGGGAAAGCGATCAAGCCCCTGTGAGAAGCTTATCTGCGTAGTCTTCTTGATGAGAGATGTTGTTGCCGCCTCCGGTTTTGTCTCAAGACGAGTTGCCACCTGACGGGTGAAGAACTTGTAAGCCACAACCACGCTGCCTACAGTCAAAAGGAGCGCCACGAGCGCTAGCATCGCGTTGCGCTTGCTCCAGCCAATCGGGCTCGACGGATTTTTGAAGCTTGCGGTTGAGCGTGCCGGTCGAACCTGCTCGGTCTGCGCCGCTCCTTCTGGTAAGAATCCCGTGGCCTCCCGGTCGCGCCCAGTAGTATTTGAGGGAGCATCTTCTTTTGGGGTCGTGCGTTTCAGTTCGGACTCGAATTGCAAACGCTGCCTCAAGCTGCGCAGATCACCGAGCAACTCTCTGGCCGTTTGATAACGCTCCTCACGATCTTTCCTGAGCGCTTTCTTTACAATCCAGTCCAGTTCGGCTGGTGCTTCCCTGGAAGATTGCACAGGCCATGCGGGCTCTTTTTCTAAAATATTGACGATCACATGGCTGATGGTTGTGCCCTCGAAAGGCACGCGCCCGGACAGCATCTCGTAGAGCACGACGCCCAAAGACCAGATGTCAGTGCGCGCGTCTACTTCCTCGCCGCGAGCCTGTTCCGGCGACATATAGCTGGCAGTGCCCATCACCATCCCCGGAGAAGTATTAACTTGCGGGCGCGTGGGCGCTTCCGATTTGCTCATTGGTGATTGTCGCTCGACGAGCTTGGCCAATCCAAAATCCAGTACCTTTACGTAACCATCAGGCCGAAGCATGATGTTCTCCGGCTTGATATCGCGATGAACAATTCCCGCTTCGTGCGCCGCCGCCAGAGCAGAAGCCGTTTGCACAGTGATGTCGAGTGCCTCATCTGACTTCACAGGCGCACGCGCGCGAAGAAGAAGTCGCTGGCGTAGACTTTCGCCTTCAATCAGTTCTGTGGCGATGAAATGCCGTCCCTGTTGTTCGCCAATCTCGTGAATGGTCAGGATGTTCGGATGGTTCAAGGATGAGGCGGTGCGAGCCTCTTGTTGGAAGCGCCGCAGGCGATCCACGTCGTAGGTAAATGAAGCCGGAAGCAGCTTAAGAGCTATCTTGCGGCCAAGCCTGTTGTCCTCAGCCACATAAACTTCGCCCATCCCGCCTGCGCCGAGCTGCGCGAGAATTTTGTAGTGATTGATCTGCTGTCCGATGAGCGCGTCGGTTTCATCGCCCACGAACCATTCGGTTGCCAGTTCAAAGGCAGGCGCATCAATAAAGCCGCCCTCTTTTTCATGGGCAGCGATAAGCGATTCAACCTCTTTTCGCAAAGACTGATCGGCTGCGCAAGCTTCGTCGAGAAAAGCGACGCGCTCGCCCGCCTCGCGCTCAAGCGCGGCGTGGAATACCTCTTTGATCTGCTGCCAGCGTTCGGTCGTCATTGCCCCGCTCGTGTGTATCTTAAATCTCCCGAAGCCGCTCGTCTTCTATTCGATTAACGCGCAGCTTTAACTCAGGCTCCCTCAAATAAAAGTAGATCAGGTCAACTTACTGCCAAGCCATGCTCTTGCCATCTTCCAATCGCGCTCGACCAGGATTGTTCGGTTAGCGGGTTGATGGTCAAGTGTGACGTGGCGAAGGTCATTTGGAGTCGCTGATCAAGACGGCATCTCTGATAAAAAGGCCGCGCGCGACGGCAAGCTGCCGACCATCACGCGACCAGTCGAAGGCGGTGATGATGTGCTCCTTGAAATTCGTCAACTGCACGGGTTTCCCTCCATCGAGCGGCTGGCTCCAGATGTTGCTGACGTTGTTTGCGATAACACTATAAAGGAGCGAGCGGGCGTCAGAGGACCAGTGAAGAATAGTTCGCGCTCCGCCAAGCCCCTGTTGAACCTCGAAGGTTTTCACGGGTTCCCCTCCCTCGAAAGGGATGACCGCGATCCGGTTGGGCGGCGCGTTCGGGTCAGCGGCTTCGGTGAACAGGTAAGCGATCTGACGGCCATCGGGCGAGACGGTGGCACTGCTGCCCTCTCTGTTTATTATCTCGACGGGAGCGCCCCCGCCGATGGGAACTTTCCAGAGCGTCGGACTGCCGGAATTGAGCGATGAATAGACAACCCAGCGGCCATCCGGGGAAACGGTCGGCAGGAAATCTATCTGACTGCCGGTCAGGCGTTGCGGGTCGCTGCCGTCAATGCCCATCCGCCAGATGTTGTGCTGCCCCGCACGCGATGAGGTGAAAACGATGTGGCGACCGTCCGGCGTAACCACGGGGCTATAATTATTGCCCGCCTCTGAAGTCAACTGTTTTCGATTACTCCCGTCACCGTTCATGATCCAGATTTCGCCGTGCTTTCCAGTGCTGGAGACGAAAACCATGCGGCCATCAGGTGTCCAAGAGACGCTCTCGTAGCTGCCCAGATACCCTATGTTGCCGGTCGGCAACTGCACGGCGGCTGAGGAATCGTTTGCGGGCGCGACCCAGATATTTATCAGGCCGCTCATCTGCAAGGTCACCAGATGACGCGCGTCTGCCGTGAGACTGAGGGCGCGATAAGCATTCAGATCGTTGGTTACTTTCCGCGTTTCGCCGCCAGGGTAAGAGAGATGCCAGATTTGCGCCCCGCTGGAGCCCGGCTCCTGCGCATTTATCAGCAGCCCGCTCATGTCCGGCAACCATTCGACACGGCCCACGTATGGCCACGTTCGTGTGGTTAACACTTTCTCCTTCCCGTCTTCGATGCCCACCGCGATGACGTGACTTTCCAATTTGGTGCTCGCTATGGCGGAAGCTATGAGTTGGCCGTCGGGCGACCAGGAAGGTCCGGTGAAAAAGATCGGCACGAACCCCTCAGGAAACTTGCGCGCCGCAATCTGCCGCTCATTGCTTCCATCCACGTTGGCGATGAAGAGGCCGCTCTCGCCCCGGTTCGGGTAATCGCCGCGCACGAAAGTCAAACGCTTCCCGTCCGGCGAAAAGCTCACGGGGCTGTCTATATTTTCCAGCAGCTTGACGGGCGTGCCGCCAAGCACGGGGATTCTGTAAAGCGTTCCGCCATCGTTGAGTTTGTGTGCGTAGTAAAGGTTAGTGCCATCCGGCGAGAAGGTGACGCCGAAGTAGCCGCCGGGCGTAGGCGGGGTAATCTGCGTATCGTTGGCGGCGCTGATCTGCCTGATCCAGAGGCTCTGCCTGCCGACGTCGCTCAAACCGTAGACGAAGTATTTACCGTCCGGCGAAATGGCTGCGTGCGTGGCCTTGCCGTGATTGGTCAGGAGTTTGAGATTCGTCGTCTGAAAGGGCGTGACCTTCTCGCTCTGAAGAAAGAATTTGTAAACGGCGAATCCCATGACCGCAAGGACGAGAACGCCGAGCGCGGCGACAAGCGGAAGCGGCGCGCGGCGTCGTGTACTGCCGGGCAGCTCCTCGACGCTGCTCGGCTGCGCTTTTTTGATTTCGTCCGTCGGGATGATGACGGTGCTGTTCGTGGCCGCGGCCGCGCGCGCCGCGGCGCTTTTCTTGACGGGCGCATCATTTGTGCCGCTGCCGCTCTTCTTGTCCGGTGCGGCGGTACGTTCCAGCTTGGCCTCAAAGTCCAGGCTCTGCTTGATGTCGCGTAAATCACCGAGCATCTCTTTAATCGTCTGGTAACGCTCATCGAGCTTTTTTCTAAGCGCCTTCCTGACAATCCAATACAGCTCGGCAGGAATCTCTTCTGAAAGCGCGGCGAGCGCCGCCGGTTCTCTTTCGAGAATCGAGACAATCACGTCCGTCGGCGTCGACCCCTGAAACGGCGTCTGTCCGGACAACATCTCGTAAAAAACAACGCCCAGGCTCCAGATGTCTGTTCGCTCGTCCATGGCAAGGCCGCGCGCCTGCTCGGGCGACATATAATTGACCGTGCCCATCACCATGCCGGGGCTGGTGTTGACCTGCATCAGGGTTGGCGCTTCCAGTTCAGGTCGCGCCCGGCGAGGCTCCGTCAGTTTGGCTAAACCGAAGTCCAGCACTTTCACGTAGCCGTCGGGTCTGAGCATGATGTTTTCCGGCTTGATGTCGCGGTGCACGATTCCCACCTTATGCGCCGCCGCCAGAGCCGAGGCCGCTTGCAGAATGATTTCGAGCGCCTCGCCAAATTCCATTTCCCCGCTCATGAGCCGCTGGCGCAACGTCTCGCCTTCGATCAACTCTGCGGCGATATAGTGGCGGTCCTGCTCTTCGCCGATTTCGTAAATCGTCACGATGTTGGGATGATTCAAGGCCGATGTCGCGCGCGCCTCCTGCTGAAAGCGATGCAAGCGGTCGGTGTCATTCGTGACCCCAGCCGGAAGCAGCTTGAGAGCGATGCGGCGACCGAGTTTCGTGTCTTCGGCCAGATAGATTTCGCCCATCCCGCCCGCGCCGATCATGCCGAGTATCCGGTAATGATCAATCTGCTGGCCGACGAGCGATTCCGCACCTTCGTCCGCCAGCCAGGGGGCGGCCACTTCATAAGCGGGCGAATCAATAAAACTGCCCTCTTTCTCATGCGCCGTGATGAGCGATTCGACCTCTTTTATTAAAGCGTCATCGCCCGCGCAGACGTCGGCCAGAAACGCCGGGCGCTGGAGCGGATCGCGCTCCAGCGCGGCGTGAAATATCTCTTTGACCTGTTGCCAGTGATCGCTTGTCATGGTTATGGAGTGACTTCTCGAAACTGCCGTCCGATGATATTTACTCGTCCTGTTAGTTATTAACGCGCATCCGGGACACGGACTCCCTCAGGCAAAGAATCCATAATCAGCTCATTTTGCTACGCAGCCATGCCCTGGCCATCTTCCAATCGCGCTCAACCGTCGCGTGACCGATGCCGAGAACCTCTGCGGTCTCTTCAATGGAGAGGCCGCCGAAGAATTTCAATTCGACAATTCTGGCCTGCTGCGGATCAACTTCGGCCAACTCATTCAAGGCTTCATGGAGCGCCATCAAATCTATGTTCGGTTGGTTGGCCACGCGATCAACGTCGGTCAATGAAAGTCTTTGCTGGTCTGAGCCTCCGCGCTTTTGCGCCTGATGAAGGCGCGCGTGGTCAACCAGAATCCGGCGCATCAACTGCGCTGCGATGCCAAAGAACTGCGCGCGGTTCTGCCATTTGGCATTCTTCTGATCAACGAGCCGCAAGTAGGCTTCGTTGACCAACGCAGTGGGTTGCAGGGTGTGATTGGCGCGCTCGCGGCGCAGATAATTTCTGGCCTGACGGCGTAGCTCGCTGTGAACCAGCGGCATCAGCTTATCTAACGCCGACGCATCGCCGCCGCCCCAATCCTTCAACAGTTGAGTGACACCTTCGAGCGGCTTCATTAATGCTCTCTCCAGCTAAGAGATAGGCCGACGGTCATAGTCTCCGGTGTGAACCCAGGGTTTTTGGCCGCGAGATGGATCGGAGTGATGATTCTACATCAAAAAAATTTCCGCGTCGTGAGGGAATTTGGTCCCGGTCTTCGCGTTAATAAATAGAAGGCAGCAATCAAGCCGCCGCGATTTTTACAGACCAGAAGGAGATCGTTATGAAAAAGCAGAGTTTAAAAATGATGGTGATCCTTAGTTTCCTTATGATCCTGTCGGTTTCCCCGGCTCACGCGCAGTCCGGTCGTGAGATGACCGCAAAAATTCCTTTCTCGTTTATCGTCGCCAATAAAACTTTCCCGGCCGGCGAGTACAGCGTGACGCGCCTGAACCCTCAATCGGACAAAGCGGCGCTGGCGATCAAGAGCCTGGATGGGCGCATGAGCAAGGTCGTCATAGCAATGCCGGTCCAGGCTGGCGCGCCCAGCGAGAGTGCAAGACTCGTCTTCATACGATACGAGGATCAGTATTACCTCTCGCAAATCTGGACGCCCGCCGATAACACGGGTCTTGAACTGCCGAAGTCTCGCAGCGAACGTACACTGATCGCGCGAAAACCTGCTGGGGAACGCGCGCCGGAGCGGACGACGATAGCTCTCACTACACGCCGAAGGTAAACGCCCTGAGAGCACGATTACCCTAGGCGCGTGTTTTTAGGTGAGGGCACTGCGAGGTCAAGGGACGGCGACTGGTGAAGCTTTAAAAACTTCACGGTCGCCGTTTCTTTGTGCGCCCTTTTTTAAATTCATTATTAGCTCGCGGGGTGCGCCGCGAGCCAGATGTGTTAATATCCCTTCCTGCTCAGCGTAAATTAAGAGGATTACATCGCCAGTGCTGTCGGACACGAAATGTCAGCAGCAGCAACGGGTGAAACCATTTCAAAAGTCCTGGTTAAGAATTGATGCTTCTGGGCTTTTGAGATGATCTTTATAGCTCAATGAACGACGGAGACCCTCCCGATTATGGCCGTGTCACGCGCAGCAGTGCGAGCTGCCGGGCGTCGCTTGTGGCGGCGCGGGGCTCGCGGTGTGCGCGGAACGATGGCCGGACGGCGTGGGTTCATCGGCTATCTGGCGATTCTTGGCCCGGGTATGATCGCGGCCAACGCGGGCAACGACGCGGGCGGCATTGCAACGTTTGCCACGGTCGGCGCTGGTCGCGGCTACGATCTCCTGTGGGTTCTCATCCCGATTACAATCAGTCTGGGCATTGTGCAGGAGATGTGCGCGCGTATGGGCGCGGTGACGGGCAAGGGTCTGGCCGATCTTGTGCGCGAGCGCTTCGGCGTGCGCTGGACGGCGCTCGTTATGCTCGCGCTCCTCGTAGCCAACGGCGGGGTGACGGTCTCGGAGTTCGTCGGCATTGCGGCGGCGACTGAGCTTTTCGGCGTGCCGCGCTATCTGTCCGTGCCGCTGGCCGCGATGAGCATCTGGTGGCTCGTCGTCAAAGGATCGTACAAGCGCGTCGAGCGTATTTTTCTCGTCATGTCGCTGGTCTTTCTGGGCTACATCGTCTCTGCTTTCCTCGCACGCCCCGCATGGGGAGAGGTCGCGCGCGCGATGGTGCGACCCAGTTGGAGCTTTGCCCCCGCTTACCTTTTCACATTTGTCGCCATTGTCGGCACCACCATTTCGCCCTACATGCAGGTCTTCGTCCAATCATCTGTGGTCGAGAAGGGCGTCACCGTGGAAGATTACGCCCTGACGCGCGCCGACGTGTGGACGGGAACTGTCTTTGCCATCGCCATCGTCTTTTTTATCATCGTCTCGACGGCGGCGACGCTTCATGTTCATGGGATAGAGATCGAATCGGCGGCGGATGCGGCGCGCGCGCTGGAACCACTCGCCGGTCGTTACGCGGGATTGTTGTTTGGCGTCGGACTGTTCGGGGCTTCGATGCTGGCGGCGGGCGTCCTGCCGCTGGCGACCGCTTACTCGATCAGCGAGGCGCTCGGGTTCGAGAAGGGCGTCTCGCGCAGCTTTCGGGAAGCACCGATCTTTCTCGGCATCTTCACTTTTCTGGTGGCGACGGGCGCGCTGGTCGCCGTCATTCCGGGATTGCCGCTCATACGCGTGCTGCTCGTCACGCAAGTGATGAACGGCTTGCTCCTACCGGTGCTTCTCTTCGCCATCCTGCGGCTCGTCAATGATCGGGATTTGATGGGCAAGCACACGAACGGGACGGTCTATAATATCGCCGCGTGGCTCACGGCCATCGTAGTCTCGGCGCTCTCGCTGCTGCTGATCGTGACGACGATCTTTCCGAATCTGATTCATTGATGAAGAGCAAAGGGTTCGGCTCGGCGGCAAAAGGTGTTAGATCGGGCACGGGTGGATAGATTTCCACTCGCCAATGCGCCCCGGTTGATGGTAAAAGAATAAGCTTCGGAGCCGGTCGCGCACACCTTCGGACCCTTTCTCTGCAAGGGGGAAAGCTGATCGTGAATTCTTCTCAACGCAAAAATAAGATCGCGCTTTTCTTCATCATGCTGGCCATCGCCATCCTGGCGGTCTCGGCTATTTATGCCTTCGACGAAGCTCTGCGCACCCGTTTAAATCATTCCATGGTGAAGAATGAATACCATGAGTCCATCCTCAATATCACGAAGATGGTGCTCTGGGCATTTCTCGCCATCGTCGTCATACGCGGCCTTAACTCACTCTTCTTCGGTTTCTTTTTTCGCCTCAGAAAAGGTTACGAAGCGCCCAATCTGGTGCGCAATATCTTTTCCATCATCGCGTATGTCATCATCTTTACGATTCTCTCCAAGATATTCATCACGGGTGTTGACCTCACCACCGTGCTCGCGACCTCGACCGCATTCGGTTTGATCATCGGTCTTGCGCTGCAAGAGACGCTGGGCAACCTGTTCGCGGGCGCGTCGCTTCACGCCGACAAGCCTTTTCAGGTCGGCGATGTCATCACGGTAAGCCAGCATACTGGCGTCGTTGAGAGCGTCACCTGGCGCGCCGTCAAGATCAGGACATTTACTAATCATATCGTGCTGATCAGCAACAGCAACGCCTCGAAAGAATATATACAGGTTTTCCCGCGCGACAATTTGAATGCGCGACTGGTCTTCTTTAACACCGTCTACAGCAACCTGCCCGCGAGAGCAATTCACATCGTGCGCGAGACCGTGCGCACAGTCCCTAACGTCTCGCCGCAGATGACGCCCATCGTCCGCATCAGGAATCTGGGCGATAACGGCGTTGACTACGAGGTCAAGTACTGGCTCGAAGACTACGCGCGCTATAACGATACGGACGCACTCGTACGCCAGCGCATCTGGTATGCATTTCAGCGCGAGGGATTGGGACTCGATTTTGCTTTCCCGACGCGCACAGTATTGATGCAGCAGGTGGAGCAGAACGACGCGCCAGCAGCGGACGGCCCGGCGGTTTTCGACCGCCTTTCGGCTGTAGATATTTTCCGGCCGCTGACGGACGAGGAGACGGCCAAGCTGGCGGAAGCGACCGTTTGCCACGGGTTCGCGCCGGGCGAGCTGGTCATCCGCGCGGGCGCGAAGGGATCATCCATGTTCGTTGTTCACCGAGGGAATGTTGACGTGCAGATCGCAGACAATGGTCGGCCGCGCACAGTTGCCACGCTTAAGGAAGGCGATTTTTTTGGAGAGATGGCGTTATTCACGGGCGAGCCCCGCACCGCCAACGTCGTCGCCAAGGAAGAGACGGAGGTTTTGGAGATCGGTCATCACGCGATGAAGCTGCTCTTTGATACCAATCCCGCGCTGGTCGAATCCCTGAGCCGTACTATCGCCGAGCGCCGCGCCGGTCTGAAAGCCAAACAGGACGATACGGAAATGATCAAGAAGGAGTCGGCGGGCGTGCTCGCCTCAATCAAGAGCTTCTTCGGAATCAAATGAGTAGATAATGCCACGGCGCTAGATGAGAGAGAATGCTCGCCTCGCCGAAAGGATGAGCCGAGTGCTTGTCACCCTCGTCCGTATAAAAGATACAACATTTCAGTTGGTCGCAACCGAGCAGGGCTTAGTCGAGCCGCGCAAAACTTCTGCTCGCTGATTGGCTTCGATAGAGACCGCCTGCTGCTCGGAAGTGACAGGTCGTTTCGCCGCCGTCTTCACCAGTGCGACGCCCCCGAGGATAATCAACATCGCCGTCATTACGCGCCAGCCCAATGGTTCCGCCAACACCACCCATCCGAGCAACACGGCGATCACGGGATTGACGTATGAATAAGTCGAAACCACAGAGAGCGGTAGCTTTTGCACCGCGTAAGTATATGAACCGTAGGCGACGATTGACCCGAATAGAGTAAGGTAACCGAGAGCCATAAGTGATCGCGGGCTGAAATGCAACACACGCCATTCGCCTAAGGTAGTGCCGAGCAGCGTTAACGCCGCTCCCGCGCACAGCATCTGCACGGCAGCGCCCATCAAGGGAGCGACCTTCGTTTGATGATGCTTGGCATAAACGGAACCGCCAGACCAGGAAGCGCAGGCGATCTGTATCGCCACCATCCCCAGCATGTAACCAAGACTCAACGTCGCGCCGAAGAGATCAGGCGCAACCAGCAGGACGAGTCCTGCAAATCCCACCAGCATGCCTATCAATGCTCGCAGGCCGATGCGCTCACCGTCGCTTCGTAATCTCTCGAAGCCCGCGACCCAGAAGGGAGAGGTCGCTATCATCAGTGCCGCCATGCCGCTCGGAATCCAGACTTCCGCCCACACGACCAACCCATTGCCGACGCCAAGCAGCATCAGGCCTATGATGGCCTGGTGCAGCCACTCTCTACCTTTCGGCAAACGCTCTACGCGCCAGCCGCGTAGAAAGAGAAACAAAACCGTGCCTGCTGTAATAAAACGTATCCCGGCCAGAAGCGTCGGCGGCAATGTTTCCAGTCCGATGCGAATCGCCAGATATGTCGTGCCCCAGAAAAAGAAAACCGCGCCGAGCGCACAGTAGGCGATAATCCTCTCTCTTCTCGCCATCACTTAATTCCCCCTTTTTCGCTTACCGCCAGTCGCGGCGTCTCCTTGACCGTCTTTAAAACAATCGTCGTGCGCGTTGAGCGAATAGCCTTAAACTGTCCGAACTCTTCTTTGAGAATTCTATAAAGATCATCCGTATCGCGTGCGCGCACTTTGATCAGAAAACAATCTTCGCCGGCGAGATGATGCAGCTCCTGAACAGAGGGTAGCGCCGCGAGGCTCTCAGCCGTGTTGTCCGCCTCACCTAAAATATCCTCCCTGTCATCAACCCGCATGAAGATGAACGCCAGCAGCCCCAGCTCCAGGAGTTGTGGTTCGAGCAGCGCCATGTAACCCCTGATCAACCCGCGCTCCTCCAGCTTTCTGACCCTTTCCAGGGTGGCCGATGGAGTCAATTCAGCGGCTCTGGCAAGCTCTACATTGGTCATGCGGCCATCTTTTTGAAGGGCCTCAAGTATGCGGACATCTTTTTCATCAATCATTCGGCTATTCCTCAAGTTTTCCAAATAATATACAGCGTAGCATTGGACTTGTCAAACTATATTTCTTTATTACACTAATTATCAGAACCTTATGAGGAAGGCGACTTGCCGAAAAAAGCAACAGGGTGGCTTGACAAAGATACACTCAATCTTTATTATAGCCCCGTACTCAGCAGCCGGGAACATCAAAGATTTAAGAGCTTTCGGCGAGGTATGTGCTTCAAGCTGGGCAAGAGTAATAACTTAAAAGGAGACAGTTGACATGAGCATCGTACGCTACGACCCATTCCGCGATTTGCGCACTCTACAGGATGAGGTCAATCGTCTTTTTTCCACCAATATCACGCGCGCCTTCGGCGATGAGGGCATTGCGCGCGGCGCCTGGAATCCAAGCGTTGACATCTTCGAAAACAAGGACCAGATCGTGCTCGAAGCTGAGCTGCCGGGGATGAAACGCGAGGATTTTGACTTGAGCGTCGAGAACAACGTCATCACGCTCAGGGGCGAGCGTCGCTTTGAGAAAAAGGATGAGGGCGATAATTATCATCGCGTCGAGCGCTCCTATGGTTCTTTCACGCGCTCTTTTACGCTGCCGCAAACGGTTTCAGCTGAAGGCGCGGTGGCCGAGTATCGCAATGGCGTGTTGAGAGTAACGCTGCCCAAGCGTGAAGAGGTCAAGTCGCGTCGCATAGAGATCGGCGGCGAGGGCGCGGGAGAGACGAGTGGTAAACGCACCATAGAGGCGCAAGTGGGTAATGTTCGCACAAGCGATGAGAAGTCGCAGAAAGCGGCTGGTCGCTAAACCCATCTGGTCACCTGCCGGACGAGTGGGAAGAGGCGGCTCGAAACCTGTCATTATCGAGTCGCCTGGCTCACGGCCTCGAATAAACAAGAGACGCCGGTCAAGAATTTCAGGATACACCGACTATCATAAATTTACGGAAGCTATCAAAAAGCCAAGATGCGTTTAGATAAATTTACATTGCGCGGCCAGGAGGCCATTCAGGCGGCCATCGAGGCGGCCGAACGAAATCAGAATCAACAGGTCGAGCCGGAGCATTTGCTGCTGGTCATGCTCGAACAAGCGGAGGGCATCGTTCGCCCTGTGCTCGGCAAGATCGGGGCCAATGTGCAGGTCGTCCTTAATGATGTACAGGCGGCGGTCGCGCGTTTTCCCAGAGTGCAGGGAGGGCAGCAGTATTTCAGCCCGCGCCTGAGTCAGATTTTTACCGCCGCGCAGAAGCAGGCCGAAGAGATGCAGGACGAGTATATCTCGACCGAGCATCTACTGCTCGCCATCGCGGATGAGAAGGACGGGCAGGCCGGTACGATTCTGCGCCAGCACGGGGTCAGCCGCGATGATCTTCTCAAAGTCATCGAACAGACACGCGGGGGCGTGCGCATTACGGATCAGAATGCCGAAGCCAACTACCAGGCACTCTCCAAGTATGCGAAAGACCTGACAGACCTTGCGCGCCAGGGCAAACTCGACCCAGTCATCGGCCGCGATGATGAGATACGTCGCACTATTCAAGTTCTCTCGCGCCGCACGAAGAACAACCCTGTGCTCATAGGCGAGCCGGGCGTCGGCAAGACCGCCATTGTCGAAGGCATCGCACAGAGAATCGTTTCCGGCGATGTGCCGGAGAGCTTGCGTAATAAGCGGTTGGTCGGCCTCGATCTGGGCTCTATGCTGGCGGGCGCTAAATACCGTGGAGAGTTTGAAGACAGGCTCAAGGCTGTCTTGAAAGAGATCGAGAATGCGCAGGGCCAGATAATCCTCTTTATAGATGAGCTGCATACTTTGGTCGGCGCGGGTGCGGCCGAGGGCGCTATTGATGCGTCGAATATGTTAAAGCCTGCTCTGGCGCGCGGCGAGTTGCGCTGTATCGGCGCAACCACGCTCAACGAATATAAGAAGCACATCGAAAAGGATGCTGCGCTGGAGCGCCGCTTCCAGCAAGTTTATGTTGGCGAGCCCACGGTCGAAGACACGATTGCCATCCTGCGTGGCCTCAGAGATCGCTATGAGCAACATCACGGCGTGCGTATCAAGGATTCTGCGATTGTGGCGGCGGCGACACTCTCGAATCGTTACATTACGGATCGCTTCCTGCCTGACAAAGCCATTGACTTGATTGATGAAGCGGCTTCGCGACTGCGTATAGAGATTGATTCCCTGCCGCAGGAGATAGATCAGCTAGAACGCGAAATCCTTCAGCTTGAGATTGAGAAACAGGCGCTCTCACGCGAAGAGGATGAGCGCGCGAAGGCTCGCCTCAGAGATATTGAGCAGCGGATCGCCGATCTCAAAGAACGCTCCGGCGGGATGAAGGCCAAGTGGCAATCGGAGAAGGAAGAGATCGAGCGTATGCGCCAGGCCAAAGAGGAGCTTGGCAAACTTAAACTTCAATTAGAGCAGGCCCGCAACGCCGGTGATCTGGCGAGCGCCGCAGAACTACAATACGGCAGGATTCCTGAGCTAGAAAGACAGCTTGAGGCGGAGCAGGCCAAGCTCGCAGAACTTCAGACCGACGGCGTCATGCTCAAGGAAGAGGTTGACGAAGAGGACGTGGCAGAGGTCGTCGCCAAGTGGACGGGCGTTCCCGTCTCGAAGATGCTCGAAGGCGAGATGCAAAAACTGGTCACAATGGAAGAGCGCCTTCGTCATCGCGTGATCGGCCAGGACGAGGCTTTGACGGCCGTCGCCGACGCTGTGCGTCGCGCGCGTGCCGGGCTGCAAGACCCGCACCGTCCCATCGGCTCATTCATTTTCCTTGGGCCAACGGGCGTCGGTAAGACCGAGACGGCGCGCGCGCTCGCAGAGTTTCTCTTCGACGACGAACGCGCGATGATAAGATTAGACATGTCCGAATACATGGAGAAGCACGCGGTCGCGCGCATGATCGGAGCGCCGCCGGGATACGTCGGCTACGAGGAGGGCGGGCAATTGACGGAAGCCGTGCGCCGTCGTCCCTACTCCGTCATCCTTTTCGACGAGATAGAGAAAGCGCATCAGGATGTCTTCAATATCCTTTTGCAAATCCTCGACGACGGGCGTTTGACGGACTCGAAGGGGCGGACGGTTGATTTCAAAAACACCGTCATGATTATGACCTCGAACCTGGGCTCGCGCGAGATACAGGCTGCCGAGGGCGACGAGGATCAGGCGCGCGAAGCGGTCGAGCAGGAGTTGCGTTTGCATTTCAAGCCTGAGTTCCTCAACCGTGTTGATGATACTGTGATCTTCCATCAACTCTCGCGCGAGCAGATTGCCGAGATCATAGACGTGCAGCTTGAGCGGCTGCGCGCGATGCTCGGTGAACGTGGCATCACGCTCGTGCTGGATGATTCTGCCCGTCAGCTTCTCGCGCGCAAAGGTTATGATCCGGATTACGGCGCACGTCCTTTGAAGCGAGCGATTCAAACGCTGATTCAGAATCCGCTCGCCATCAAGCTGTTGCGCGGCGAGACCGCTCCAGGGCAGACCATCCGCGTCTCCGCCGACGGCGATGAGATGAAATTCAGCACCGAAGCCGCTGCGGCGGCAGCATAAGAAAGGGATGAGGGATGAAAGAACAGATGCCGGATGTCAGATGCTAGATGTTAGTGAAATGCCTTTACCAGCATCTAACATCTGCTCTTTCATTCCTTAATTAAGCCGATGTCAAAGCGTTGGGATCCGCTGGGCGACCTGATTGGGTTGCAGGATCGTATGAATCGTCTGTTTGAAGAAGCTGGGGAGCGGCGCACGCGAGATGGCGTGGCCGGGAGCGAGCAGGAGATAGAGCGTGCCGATTGGATGCCGGCGGCGGATGTTTTCGAAGATGAGGGTGAGTTCTGTATCGCGCTCGATCTACCGGGCATCGAACGCTCGGCGCTGGAGATTGATCTGAACAACGACCAACTGGCGATTCGGGGCATGCGCGGCGTGGAAGAAGAGAAGTTGCATCGCGCAGAATGTCCGCGCGGGCGTTTCCTGAGAAGATTTGTTATTCCCCGGACGGTTGATCAGAAAGCGATTTTAGCAGACTACAGGGACGGCGTGCTGCGCGTGCGATTGCCCAAGCGCCGGGAGCAAAAGTCGCGACGCGTGGAGATCAAAATCAATTAAGCATTCAGTAATCAGCTATCAGCTCAAAGCTTTTAACTGACTACTGACTGCTGATTACTTTCATTATGGTATCTTTTCGCAGGGAGAAAAAGAATCGCAGCATGAAGGATAAAGGTTTGGCTGACGAGGCCAGCGCAGACGCGGCCGTGCCTTCAACAGCCGATGAGTTTCGTGTTACTGATCGTCGTCGCGTCAATGTGAACCAGGATCGCAGCGAAGCGGCAGGCGCTTTCGCGGGCGAAAGCGTTTCCCACGAAGGGCCTTCGCTAAAGCCGAGCTATGTTGAGCAATTGGAAGAGCGCACGCGTGCCGCCGAGCAAAAGTTGATTGAGGTGCAGTCTCGTTTCGAGCAGTTGCGCGCCCATTTGCAGCGCGAGACGGACGAAACGCGCCAGCGCCTTAATCGCGCGGCTGACGAAAGGGCGCGACGCGATAAGGCGGAGTTCATCATCTCTCTTTTGCCCGTTGCGGATAATCTACAGCGCGCCATTGAGGCCGCCCATAGCAATAGCTCGTTTGAGTCTCTGCTTGAGGGCGTGCGCGGCACGTCCAACAATTTCGAGAGCGCGCTTGCCGCAGCCGACGTCGAACCCGTGCCCGCCGTGGGCCAACCCTTCGACCCCGAACTGCACGAGGCGGTTGATGCGGTCGAGGTTGAAGAGGAGCGCGACGGCACGGTGACGGCTGAATACAGTCGCGGATTCAAGATGGGCGAGCGCCTTCTTCGTCCCGCGCGTGTGCAGGTCGGAAGAGCGCGAGGCCAGATGAAAAGCGTCGCGGAATGAAAATAGTAGTCAGCAGTCAGTAATCAGTAGTCAGCTAAAAGCTAAAATAAAAGCTATAGGCTAATTATTGATAACTGAAAACTGACTACTGATTACTGATTACTTTATTAGGAGAAAACTAAAGTGGCAGCCAAAGAAGTGAAGTTCAGGGAAGATGCGCGCGGCGCGATGCTGGAGGGTGTGAACATCCTGGCAAATGCGGTGCGCGTTACGCTTGGGCCAAAGGGCCGCAACGTCGTGATCGGGAAAAAGTTCGGTTCGCCCGTGATTACGAAAGACGGGGTGACCGTAGCCCGTGAGATTGATCTCGAAGACAACTATCAGAACATGGGCGCGCAGATGGTCAGAGAGGTCGCGACCAAGACGAACGATACGGCTGGCGATGGGACGACGACGGCGACCGTGCTGGCGCAGGCGATCTTTCGCGACGGCGTGAAGAACGTCACGGCGGGCGCGAACCCTATGGCCTTGCAGCGCGGCATACAGATAGCTACAGAGGCGGCGGTCGCAGAACTTGAGCGGTTGTCGAAGAAAATCAAGGGCAAGGAAGAACTGGCAAACGTCGCCACCGTGTCGGCCAATAACGACCGGGAGATCGGAAGGCTCGTCTCCGAGGCGATGGAGCAGGTGGGCAAAGACGGCGTCGTCACGGTCGAAGAATCGAAGACGCTGCAAACCGAGCTGGATATTGTCGAGGGCATGCAGTTTGATCGCGGCTACCTTTCGCCCTACTTCGTCACCAATCCCGACCGGATGGAAACGGTTCTGGATGAGCCTTTGATCCTTCTGCACGAGAAGAAGATTTCCGCGATGCGTGATCTGCTGCCGGTGCTTGAGCAAACGGCCGGTCAGGGACGTTCCCTTCTTATCATCTCCGAAGATGTTGACGGCGATGCGCTGGCAACACTTGTTGTCAATAAGCTGCGCGGCACGATCAAGGTCTGCGCCGTCAAAGCTCCGGCCTTCGGCGACCGCCGCAAAGCCATCCTCGAAGACCTGGCGACGATCACGGGCGGACAACTCATCACTGAGGATTTGGGCATTAAGCTTGAGAACATGCAGGTCACGGACCTTGGCTCGGCCAAGCGTGTGATTATTGACAAGGACACGACGACCATCGTTGAAGGCGCGGGTGACGCGAAGGCCATTCAGGGTCGCGTCGCGACGCTTCGCAATCAGATAGAGAATACGACTTCGGATTATGATCGCGAGAAGTTGCAGGAACGCCTGGCGAAGCTCGCCGGGGGCGTGGCGGTGATCAAGGTCGGCGCGGCCACAGAGACCGCCATGAAAGAGATCAAGATGCGTGTCGAAGACGCCCTCAACGCAACCCGTGCGGCGGCGCAGGAAGGCATCGTCCCCGGAGGCGGCGTGGCGTTGATGCGCGCAGCCCGCGCGCTCGATAAGTTGCATGACGAAGACGAAGATGTGCTAACTGGCATACGCCTTGTGCGTCGCGCGATGGAGGAGCCGCTGCGGCGCATCGCGGAGAACGCAGGGATAGAGGGCGCGATTGCGGCCGGAAGGGTCGAGGATTCGAAGGGCTCGAAGGGACTAAATGCTGCGACCGGAGAGTATGAAGACTTAGTGGCGGCAGGCATCATTGATCCGACGAAAGTGGTGCGCACGGCGCTGCAAAATGCCGCATCAATCGCCGGTCTGATGTTGACCACAGACGCTGCCGTGACGGATGCGCCACAGGCTAAGAAGGCTGCGCCTCAGATGGGCGGCGGCGAAGATTACGACTACTAAAGAAGGCAAAAAGCAGAAGTAAAAAGGCAAAAGTGAAGATAGGAAGCCGGGCTTTTTATCCTTCACTTTTGCCTTTTACCTTTTTACTTTTTGCCTTCTTGATGTGTGTTATGATCGTTGTGGAAGGAAAACGCAACGGCGTTTCCGTCCCTCGCATCTAAAAAGAGGCTCGATTAAGAGCCGTCTGGCAAGCGAGCTGATTCGCGAACCAAGCGGAAACTTTCCCGTCAAACATTTGGCACAGGATTGACGTTTAATAGTTTGACGGCGAGTTTTTCGAGAGGCCGGTTAGTCAAGCGAGTTGAGAAAAAGTAAATGATAGACCTTGGGGCATACAAAGATAAATTTTCTGAGAGCGGGCAGCGGATTCTGGAAAGTGCTTTGAGCGAAAGCCGCCGCCGCGATCAAAACTATGTTTCAGTCGAGCACATCCTGAATGCTCTGACGGATGAGGAGGCAGACCTCTTCAACGCGACGATGCGCGACCTGCGGCTCGATCCGCATGCGGCCAGACTGCTGATCGAGAAGCGTCTGGAAATGAGTCGCCAGCACGTCGGCAAGGGTTTCAAGATTGCGCCCGACACAACCGATCTCTTCAAGCGCGCGATGGAGCGTGCCCGCGCACAGGGGCGCAAGACCATCGAGGCGACGGATATTTTCACAGCGCTCTCCCAGTACGATTCGTTATTTGTCGAGGTTTGTAGAAATCTCGGCGCGACACCGGAGGCTGTGGTGGAAAACGTACGCGCCCGTGTCCATATACGCGAACAGGAGGAGGAGCAGTACAAGAAGAAATTCGACCTGCCTCCGTACCTCAAGCATTTTGGCGTTTCGCTGAATCGTCTGGCGCGCGCAGATCGTCTGCCGCCAACCATCGGACGCGAGATGGAGATTCAGCAGATGGTAGAGATTCTCTGCCACCGCGAGCGGGCCAACTCGCCTATGCTCGTCGGCGAGCCCGGAGTGGGCAAGACGGCGGTCGTAGAGGGTCTGGCGCGTCTCATCGAGCTTGAGCCGGAGAAAGTTCCCGCTCGCCTTCGCGGATCGCATATCGTGCAGCTTCAGATGGGAGGCCTCGTCGCGGGCACGATGCTGCGCGGCATGTTCGAGGAGCGTATCAAGGGGATCATTGACGAGGTTAAAGAGCGCGACAACCTGATCCTTTTTATTGACGAAGCGCACACGATCATCGGCGCTGGCGCGGCGCTCGGCACGTCCTCTGATGCCGCCAATATGTTCAAGACCGCCCTGGCGCGCGGCGAGATGCGCATCATCGGCGCGACGACCATCACGGAGTACAAGGAGTACATCGGCGAAGATGAGGCGCTCGCGCGTCGTTTCCGCATGGTCAAGGTCGCAGAGCCTACGCTGAATGAAACGCGCGAGATATTGCTCGGCATTCGCCCGCGACTTGAGAAGAACTACTCCGTGACCATTTCGGACGACGCCATCAACACGGCTCTGGAGATGGCTCCGAAGTACATACGCAATCTGCACCTGCCGGACAAAGCTATCGGCTGGCTGGACACCGCCGCGGTCAAGGTCGAGATCAACGAGCCGCAGACGATGATCGTCAAGCCTGAGCATGTCATCGAAGTCATCTCGCAGGAATCGCGTATTCCGCGCGACATGATCTTTCGCGATACCAACGACCGCTTCGGCAATATAGAAATTGACCTTGGCAAGCGCGTGATCGGACAGAAAGAGGCGATCCGTAGCGTAGGGCAACGCCTGCGGCTCAACAAAGGGCCGCTCAAGGAGAACCACTACAAACCGGACGGCGTGCTTCTCTTCCTTGGGCCAACGGGAGTAGGTAAGACGGAGCTTGCGAAGGCTGTGGCCGAGTTCATGTTCGGCGACGAAGAGAAGATGGTTCGCATAGATATGTCCGAATACGGAGACGGAACCATCGGCATCGAAAAGCTGATCGGCATGCCGCGCGGCATCGTCGGAAGTGAGCGCGGCGGCATCCTGACCGAACAGTTGCGCGAGAATCCTTACACAGTTCTCTTGCTCGATGAGGTCGAGAAGGCTTCGCCCTACTTGATGAACCTGTTCCTACAGGCTTTCGATGAAGGCTGGATGACGGACGGTCGCGGCAAGAAGGTTTATCTCTCGGACGCGATTGTCATCATGACCTCGAATCTCGGCTCGGAGAGTTTTAAGAAATACGAGAAGCCGCTCGGCTTCGGTCAAAAGACCTTAGGCGACGTTCGTCAGATCAAGAATGAGGTGATGAAGGCTGCGGAACAGAGATTTTCGCCGGAGTTTCGCAACCGTATTGACGAGATCGTCGTCTTCTCGCCGCTCGTGATGGACGAAGTCCGTCAGATCGCGAACATTTATCTCAGCAAGCTGCGTCGTCAGATGGAGCGGCAGGGTAAAGAAGTCGAGGTCACGGAGCGCGCCATTGATCTTCTCACTGAGAAGGGCTTTAGCCCGGCCTACGGCGCGCGCTTCCTCAAGCGCCATATTGATGAGAAGGCGAAGCTGCCGATCACCACCATGTGGAAAGGCGCAACACGCTTTCTGGTGGACGCCGAAGAAGGCGAAGTCACCATCAAGGCGATGGACAGCATTGACTCGGAGTAAATTCTCATCCTCGCGGATGAGCCTGATCGAGAGGGCTTCAGTGATAAATTCATTGAGGCCCTTTCATTTTGGTAACGGCCCGTCTCACTTATACACGGGTCATATATTTATCTTCCGTTATGATGAAGCTAATAAATAAATCGGGCGTTAAAGCCCTGGCGATCATCTCGCTCCTTCTCACTCTTGCCTGCCTCAGCTATTCGCCAACTATCAACGCGCAGAGCGGCAAGGGAGCCGGACAGCCGCCACCGCAGCAGGAGGAGCCAGCACCGCAGCCATCACCACAGCCGACACCACAGCAGCAACAGCAACAATCGCAGGAGGCGGCTGCTAAGGCCGAGCAGATTTTGCAGCGCGCCGTAGAGGCGCTGGGCGGCGGCAATTTTTTGAAGATCAGCACCGTCATCGGTCGCGGCCAGTTCACGCCCTTCAAGGGCGGCGTCTCCGGCATACCCACATCTTTTATTGACTACATCGTCTATCCGGATCAGGAACGAACGGAGTTTCGCGGAGGCGGAGTGCGAACTATTCAGGTCAACGCGGGCGAGAGCGGGTGGATTTACGACAGTGCGGCGCGAAGCCTCAAGGACATGACGCGCGAGCAGGTGGAAGACTTTCGCTTCAACATGCGAGCGACCGTGGAGCATCTGCTGCGCGGGTCATGGCGCAAAGAAGGCGCGCGGCTCAGTTATGCGGGGCGGCGCGAAGCGGGTATCGGGCGACGCAACGAGACGGTGCGGTTGACATACGGGGACGGGATGAGCATCGAGTTTGAATTCGGAGCGAAGGACGGATTGCCCGCCAAGGTTCTCTACCAGCGCAAGAATGCCGAGGGTCAGGATGCGCCGGAAGAAGACCGCCTGGCCCAGTACATTACGCTAGACGGGATCGTCGCGCCCTTCGTCGTAGATCATTTCCGCGCAGGCGTTCAAACAAGCCGCATCAATTACGAGTCAATCCAGTTTAATGTGCCCATCGCCGAATCTCTCTTCACGCGACCGGCGAGTTCAAAGAATATAAAGTAGCCAGCTAAAAAAGCGGAGCGAACCATTCAGGTTCGCTCCGCTCCTTTTATTATTTACGAGAGTTGGCCCACCACCTACCATTTATCACTGACTGAATCGAGCGCGGTACTCAGGAGAGTTGATAAACCCGTCCGTCACATTCCGCGAGTTTCCTGTGGTTGTCAGGATGGTGATCCACGTCTGGTATGCAGCATCCGGGTCACGTCTGAGATACCCAAAATAGTGCATCACTACTGTTGACTCTGTGAGGAACGCTGCGCTCACCTCCGGGCTCTCCGCGATGTCTCTCAACACCTGTGATCTGACTCTGCCCGCGTTCAGTTGTTGCTGCATTCCTGCCACGCTCAGCACCCCTAACCCCGGCACACTTACTTGTGCCACTCCTGCTGTCGTGAACAGCTTCTGCACATAGGCATCGTTCGAGAGTCCATTGTAAGCATTAGCGAACTCCGCTCTCGCCATAAAGGCAGCAATGAAGTCCACCTTCGATTGCTCTAACTCCGTATCCGTCTGGAATCCACTGACCCTCGCTCTGTCCACATTGAACTCGTCATACGAGGGCTTTCTTCCAAAAGAGACGGAGAAAAACTTGTAGATGAAGTAGCCACGGTCTTTGAACTCCGGTGAGCCGTAGATGCCCTGCGACACCGAGATCCGGCATGATTGATCCCCCGCTCCGCACCCACCCAGTTGGGTGACCCAACCGGCGGAGGCCGGATCGGGCTCGCGAGAGAGGAAATCTATGTAGTGCTGGCGGACAAAGAATGTTGGATTGTTTATTGGGTTAGCCTGGCCTGGACTGTCATTATCCGTGATCTGGATGGGAGCTTGGAAAGTTCCGAGCGTAGCACCACCCGTAGGATTCGATAAGGAAATAGAGAGGTTCTCAGTACCTTCCGAATAGGTATCGTCAACGATGGGGATCGAGATGGTCTTGGATAACTCGGTGGCAGCAAAGTGGAGCTTGCCGACCACGGCAACATAATCGCAGCGAGAGGTGGCCTGATTGTTGATGACGTTGCAATCCTGCAAATAAGCCGCCGAGTCGCTGGTCGTATAGTTGACAGTGAGAGGCAGCGAAGGATCGCCCGTACGATTGACGAGGACGTTGAGGCTGCCGGAGCCTTCTGACAAGTTGTAAGTGCTCTGCCCTAACTGTAGCGTCGGTGGTGGGGGAGGTGGGGGAGGCGTTGCGGTGCAACCAGTTTGCGTCCAATTGAGAACGATATTGCCCGTATCACCGCCTGAATTATTATCGTAACCATCAACCGTGACGCGGTAGATTGTGCCCGCCGTAGCAGTAAAGGTTACTTTACTGGACACCGTGCCGGACACCACGTCATCGTTCCTCGCGATCAAATTTAGCGCGCTCACGCTGTTACCCGTATAGACTGCCAGTAGGGTGTCATAGTTGCTGCCGGAAGTATCAATAGTAACGCTCCCCGTCGAAGGCGCTTGCCACAGATACCAGACGGACGCGCCGCCGGGGTTATTATCCGGCGAATGGCTCGGCTCACCCGTTTCTTTATTGGCTCCAATGTTAGTTCCGTTAACACTGCCGGTGCAGCCAATGATGATCTGCGCATTGGCGAAGTTATTGTTGGCGGGGGCAGGCGGCGGCGGCGGCGGCGGCGGCGGCGCGGCGTTAGACTCCATGTTATAGCCCATGAAATTGAGCGCGCGCTCATCCTCGATCGTTATATTTTCACGCTTTCCCTTTGGGATCGTCGGATCCATGATGCCGATATAATTGGCGGGGACGTTTTTGTCATCACGCCAGTGGCTGGACTGCGCGCCGTCTCCGTCACCTGGATTAGGATCAGGCCCGCCGGTTGACAATCCCAGCTCACCGCCGCCCGCATAAAATATTTGAAGACCGCCGCCGACGGTCATGATGCGCGGCGTGTTAGTAAAATCGGTGACGCCCGGGCGAAAGCGGAACAAATCCCAGGTGCTCAGGCGCGGCGGGGTTCCGCCCTCACCATTAGACGAGTCGAAGCCGAGCGCATGGCCGATCTCGTGTATAGCGACCGCCACGAAATCCGTTTGTTGTGCGTTAATCCCGTCGTCTGGATTAAAGTCGAACGCAAAAGCGGAGTTAAATCCGATTCGGGCCATTGGGTCGGCTTCGGTAGCATTTGCGGGGCGCAAGCCGAGAGCCCGTGCAACCGAAGTATTTACACTCATCGTCCCGCTACCGCCACTACCGACATCGGTTGGAATAGATGTCTGGGGCAGCAGAGAGTAAAGCGCGGACTCGCTGGCGTTGGATGCCGCAAGGTTGAGGTTGTTGCGCACAGACGGATAGTCAACAGTGCTACTGAGTGTGCGAGTAGCACCAATGACACTTGCGCTACCCCAGGGGGAACCAAAATTTGTCGTGCCGTAATCAACCTTTAGATAAATAGTGATAGGCGATTTGATCCTCGCTTCCCAATCCAGCGCTGCTCTGATGAAAGCCGCCTTAGCCTCAGGAAAGGCTTCGAGCTGATCGGTAGCCAGCAAGAAGATTTTCAACCCCGATAAATTGGGGTCATTCACCTGCGCGGATGCGCCCTTCTG
Organism: Pyrinomonadaceae bacterium; assembly: GCA_046714695.1. Taxonomy (GTDB): domain Bacteria; phylum Acidobacteriota; class Blastocatellia; order Pyrinomonadales; family Pyrinomonadaceae; genus DASQYE01. Next base: position 10,650 of record JBKKAL010000047.1, on the reverse strand, counting down.
GTTATCGTCGAGATGGTTAATCAGATGTAAAGGCTGTGCAGACTCCTGATCGAACATCTCCTTTCGCTCTTGCACGGTCGCGGCTCGGCAAAAGCTTGACCCGTCCGGGGCTTCAGCGATGGTATAAACATGGGAGTTCGGATCGGGCTTGTAACTCGCGGTCTGAGCAAAGACGCTTGAGTTAAAGGAAATCAGGCCAACGAGGGCGACAAAACTCAGGACACTAAACAGCAGGCGAATGCGGGGAACTAAGGTCATTCAGGTCACTCCTTGAAAGGCACGGCGCTCTGCGACTCACGCTCTCAGACAGGGGGTTGTGCGAGACGCAACCGTATAGGGTAATTCGGTCAGAACAACAAGATTTGGGGGTTAAGGAAAAGACGCTTCGGCAGCCTGCCGCAACGCCACATTTGACGCAAAAAACCCGTCCTGGGATGCCTGGAACTGGTCTTTTTGTTTAGTAAATCGAAGCTAATTCTGGAGAGAAATTCTTCGACGATAACGCGAGGCCGGCATGGCCCGCGGCCCTTCACAAAAGCCGCGTCTGCGAACCACGGCGAAGCATTATAAATCAGATGCCTCTGCTATTCAAATCCCGCCATGGCAAAAGTTGGCCCAATCTGAACAACTTCTGATGTCCAGATGGCGCTCGGACCAAAAATTGAAGCAAAGAGGATAAGGATAATAGGCCGGTCTCTCTTATTTTACTTGGCCGAAGGCACACGCACGACCCTTTCATCTCGTGTCGCCGCGCTCTCTAATTCCAGCTCTTCGGGATGCGGCAGCGGCTGGCCTGCCATCTGTGCAAACAGGTTTTCGTAACGATCCACGATTCGCTCCCAGTCATAATAATGGCGCACGCGTTCCTGCGCGCGATGACGATAGGCACTCACCAGCGAGCCGTCGCGCAGGACGCGCTGAAGCTGCTCGGCCAACTCCTGCTCGCCATCGTAAGTAATGCCGGCCTCTCCAATGGCTTCGATGTTCTCAGGGGTGTTGAGCGTCAGGACACAGTTGCCGAACCCCATCGCCTCCAAAAGCGCCGGATGCGTTCCGCCCACCTCCGTCGCATGAACATAGCAATAGGCGTTCTGCTGCAAGGTGCGGTAATCCTTGCCGAAGACAAAACCAGTGAAGATGATCCGCTTGTCGCGGCGCGCACGCTGGCGTAGCTCCTCAATATAGTCGTGCGCGTAAGGCGCATCGCCGACGATCAGGAGCTTGTGCGCGGTGCGTACCCTTTTGAAAGCCTCGATGACGAGGTGCGCGTTGTTCTCCGGCTCAAGACGCGAGACATAGAGGATGTAGCGATTCGGCTCGACTCTCCACGGGCGCAACGCCGCGCGATCCGGGTAACGCTCGATCTCTGCGCCATAGGCGATCATCGTTGACGGCGCGTTATAGCATGCCTTGTAATAGTCCTGAATGACACGAGCATCCGTCACCATCATATTAGGCAGGATAGTCGCCAGCCGTTCGGCCATCAGGTAGTAGCGGCGTCCGAGCCAGTTCCATTTCTTGCGTTTGTGTTCGAGACCGTCAACGTTGATGGCGACGGGCGTTCCCGTCCAGCGCAGGATGGGGATAAACGGCGCGTTGGCGGCATTGCAGATCAGCGCCGCGTCGTAGCCTCGCGGCATCGCATGCAGGGTGGAAAGAAAGGCGTGGGCCACAGTATCGAAGTACTTATGCCGGATGGTCGGCAGGACTTCGAGACGTACGCCGTGATACTCAAGCTGGCGCGGGCTTACATAATGAGCGCGGCAATAGACTGTTACCTCATGCCCGCGCGCGACCAGACGGGTAGAGAGATGTTCCGCGAAAGTTTCAAAGCCGCCGTAGCTGGCCGGTATGCCCCGTGTTCCCAGTATAGCTAAACGCATGCAGAGAGTTCTTTGCGCCGCAAGGGCCGCTCAAAGGACGCCAAATCTGAAGCTTTCGTCCGAATCAATGGTGTGCTGCCGCGTACAGCCGGTAGTTTGTGAAGTCGCTCTTACATTTTAAGTCCGGCGACTTTTGAAACCGTTCCTCGCGCGCTGTTGCGCTTGAGCAGTGCGTTCGTAAACTTCCAGTGTCAATCGCGCCGTCTCGCGCCAGCTAAAGTGGCGAGCGCGTTCGAGCCCTCGCGCTCTGAGCTTTTGACGCAGAGCCGCATCATCAATAAGTCGCCCGATGGCACTGCTAAGCGCCCCCTTATCAAAAGGATCAACGAGCAATCCGGCATCTCCAACCACTTCCGGCAAACTCGTTCGATTGCCCGCGACGACCGGCGCACCGCACGCCATCGCTTCAAGCACAGGCAACCCGAACCCCTCGAAGTATGATGGATAGACGAAGCAAAGAGCGTCTGTGTAGAGCGCCGGTAAATCCTCTTCGCGCGCGTAACCCGTAAAGCGTATGTCGCCATTAACGCTGTGCCTGTTAACGGCGCTAAGCGTCTCTCCATAGAGCCAGCCACGCTTTCCGACCAACACCAGTTGAGGAAGCTTAGCCTGTGGACGTGAAGCGCGCAAGTCGGCGTATGCCTCGATCAATCGGACCAGATTTTTTCGCGGGTGAATTGCGCCGACCGCGAGGATATACTCGCCGCTGATCCCGTAAAGCTCGCGCACGCGTCGCCGCTCACGTTCATCACAGACGGGCGCGAGATGGGGCGCGGCTGAGAGCGGCGTCACCGTCACGCGCTCCGGCGGCAAATGATAAGCCTCAAGCAGATCGCGTCTGGAATACTCCGAAGGCGTTATCACTGCGCTGGCTATGCGCGCCGTGCGGCGCACGGTCAGGCGAAGCTGTGCCCGGCTACGACGATTGAAGGTTTCCGGCAGATGCTCGAACGAGAGATCGTGAATGGTTGCGACGACCGCGCAGGGCGCGAGCGGCGGCGCGGTGTACTGCACGTGAAGCAGATCGACGGGACGGCGGCGCAATTCCGCCGAGAGCGTGAGCGGGATGCGAACGAACGGCGTGTGCGGCCATGTCAGACGAACGGAGACATGCGGCCAGCGCCCGCTAAAACGCTCCACGGCCTCGCGCCTAGTCACATACAGCGTATAACGATTATCTGTGTCTATCTCGGCCAGAGCTTCGATCAGATTCGCAATGTAGCTTTCATTGCCGCCCAGACCGGCCCCGACCGAGTGCGCGTCTATAGCAATATGCAAGACAGGCTAGTGCTCCCGTTCGGAGAATCTAAAGTTTAAGTAGGGAGAAATCTTCTCCCGTCAAGTTTACTTTAAAGCCTCTGTGTTGGGAAGAACACCGCGAAAGCTCCTGCGATGAATCGGGCATGGCCCATGCAAGCGTATCGCTGCCTGATGCAACCTGGTGCCGTAGCCGACGTGGCGTGCGAAATCGTACTGGGGATAAACATCATGAAGAGAGCGCATCAGCGCATCCCTATGGGTCTTGGCAATACAGCTTGCGGCGGCGATGGAGGCCGAGATGGAGTCGCCGCGAATAATTGCTTTCTGCGGAAGCCTACACTCTTTGAGCTGGACGGCGTCAATCAAGAGATGATCGGCACAAGGGGCGAGGCCCTCCACCGCTATTGTCATCGCGCGGCGCGTCGCCTGGAGAATGTTGATGCGATCTATCTCTTCAGGCTCGACCAGTCCGACAGAATAACTGATGGCGGTTTGCTTCAACTCTTCCGCGATGCGCTCGCGCGCAAGACGCGTCAGCCGTTTTGAATCGTCGAGCCCTTCGGGCCAGGGACGCGTCGGATCGAGAATGACTGCGGCGGCAACCACCGGACCGGCCAGCGCCCCCCGGCCCACCTCGTCCACTCCCGCCACCAATCGAAAGCCGCAGGCACGCGCCTCCTTCTCGAAGGTCATGCCTACGGCTGATACTCGCCGACGAATCATAAAAACAGTAATCAGCAGTCAGTAATCAGCAATCAGTTAAAAGCATTCTTTGCTCGTAATTTGTCGCTGACTGCTGACCGGCTGTTCTCTTACTTTTTGCCTGCGGCGGCAGCGCTCTGTTCCGCCGAGGTGCGCGTGTCACGCTCGCGGATGCGTGCGGCCTTGCCGCGCAGGTTGCGCAGGTAATAGAGCTTGGCGCGACGCACTCGGCCCCTCTTGATGACATCAATATGGTCAACGATGGTCGCGTGCAGCGGGAAGATTCTCTCGACGCCGACACCGAAGCTCGTCTTGCGAACGGTGACTGTCTCGCGCACGCCGCCGTGCTTGCGTGCAATGACGACGCCTTCAAACACCTGAAGGCGTTCTTTGGTCTCCGATTCCTTGATGCGCACGTGGACGCGCACCGTATCGCCCGGCTGAAAATCCGGGATACCCTCGCGCAACTGCGCCTTATCAACTGAATCTAATCGGTTCATGATCTTTTACTCCAATTCTGACTTCGGCGAGTGCAATGATCGGACACTATCCTTCGATTTGTAATCTACTATTTCCGATTTTCGAATCTGATGGCCGCCAATCTCTCGCTCGCAAATTATTCTTCGCTCTTATCGAGCCCGGCGCGTTCGCGCTCATCCAATTCCAATTTTTCAAACAGGTCAGGCCGGTTGCGCTTTGTCTTTCTGAGCGCCTGCCGTCTTCTATAGCGCGCGATCTCCTCGTGATGACCGCCAATCAGGACTTCCGGCACTCTGAGTCCACGGAACTCCGGCGGGCGCGTATAGTGCGGAAAATCCAGCAGCCCTTCGGAGAAAGAATCATGACGGGCAGAGGTTTGGCTGCCCAGTGCTCCGGGCAAGAGCCGCACGACCGCATCAACCAGAACTATGGCGGCCGCCTCTCCGCCGGACAGGACGTAATCTCCAATCGAGATTTCATCCGTCACCAAAGCCTCAGCCACGCGCTCGTCAACGCCCTCGTAGCGCCCGCAGATCAGAACGATCTGCTGTGAGCGCGCAAGGTCTTCCGCTAAACTCTGCGAGAGCGTGCGTCCCTGCGGTGAGAGAAGCACGACGCGCGTCGCATCTCGGTAAGCGGCGCGCTCGCTCGCACCCGTTAGTTCTTCAACCGCTGCAAAGATCGGCTCAGGCTTTAAGACCATCCCATCGCCGCCGCCGAAGGGGCGATCATCCACCTGCCTGTGCTTATCGCTCGTCCATCCGCGCAGATCGTGCGCCCTGACCTCCACCAAAGCGGCGGCACGCGCGCGCCGGATTATCCCGTACTCAAACACTTCTCGAAAGAAGTCGGGAAAGATCGTGATGATGTCAAACTTCATTTTGGATTTTGGATTTTAGATTTTGGATTAACGCTTCCAGCCGTGTTGAATCTTGGAATCAAAGCTTTCAACCGACGCTTGCTCGCCAATCCAAATCCAAAATCCAAAATCTAAAATTCCAGTAGTCCTTCGGGCGCATCAATGCGGATCAGTTTATCCTCGACGTTGATCTCGACGCAGATGGTTTCCGCCAGCGGGATCAGATGTTCGCGCCGCGCCTGCTCATTCTCGACTACGAGCACCTCGACGCCGCCGCCCGTCCTCATCACTTCGCGCACGCGCCCGATATTTTCGCCGAGGACGGTCTCCACCCGGCAGCCTTCGAGTTCCCAGTCATAAAAGACATCTTCGGGAAGCTCCACGCGTTCGGCTTCTGGTACGACGAACTCGCTTCCGACCAGCGCGGAGGCAGACTCGATGGAATCGTATCCGGCGAATTTGAGTACGATGCGCCTCTGTTGGAACCAGTGCTCTTCAAGCAACAGGACTTGCCGCTTGCCGTCGGGCGCGACCGCGATGAGCCGCTCCAGATTTTCAAACCGCTCAGGGAAATCCGTTAAAAGTTCGGCGACCACTTCGCCGCGCAAGCCTCTTGTCCTGACGGCGCGGGCCACGGCCACCAGATCATCGCCAGGCGAAGCTTCTTCTCTCTCCTGGTCTTCGCTCATTCGACAATTTCAAGAAGGAAGCGCCGACCCTTTTTTACGCTCGCCGCCTGGACGATTAAGCGCAATGCGCGCACAGTCCTTCCCTGGCGACCGATCAGCTTGCCCATATCTGTCTCGGCGACGCGCACCTCTATGAGAATCGAACCGGCGTGCTCCACTTCGCGCACGTCCACCGCAGACGCGTCGTCCACCAGAGCCTTCACGATCATCTCAACGGTCTCTCTCATAGCAAGGCGAAGCCCTTCCGCAAATAGATCGGCCGCACCCTGCGCGACCGAAGAACTACATCGAGCGCAAGGTGTCGTTTATAAATTCTTAGGCCGAGGCGGGCGTCGTCGCCGTATCGGCGGCGGCGGCGTCCGTGGCTTTTTGCGCCTGTGTCTTCTGGTTGGCTTTTATCAATCGCCGCACTGTCTCTGTCGGCTGCGCGCCCTTTTCGAGCCAGTACTGCGCGCGCTCACCGTCCAGGCGAAGCTCGGCAGGATTCTGCGTCGGATTGTAAAAGCCCAGGTTCTCCAGGCAAGCGCCGTCGCGCTTTGAAAGCTTTTCCTTCACCACAATGCGGTAAGAAGGTCTTTTCTTCGCGCCCATGCGCATTAATCTAATCGCTAACAAATTATCATCCTCCAAAAACAGATGTCAGATATTAGATACTGGATGTCAGTCAAAAGCTTTCACCAGCATCTGACATCTAGCATCCAATATCTGTCGTTCATCTTTTCTTCCAGCGTTTCTTTTTTCCAGTCTTCTTGCGTGACGGCCCGGCAGGCAGAGCGGGCACGCCGTCTTCACCGCCGCCGCCGCCACCGTTGCCGCCCAACATGCCTGAGATGTCCGGCATCCCGGCCATCCCCGCCATGCGACGCATCATCTTGCCCTTGAGTCCGCCGCCGCCACCGCCGCCACTTCCGCCAAAGAGGCCGGAGCCGGAGAGCTGCCGCATCATCTGCCGCATCTCCGTGTACTGCTTGATCAGCGCATTGACATCCGAGACGTTCGCACCCGACCCGCGCGCGATACGCCGGCGGCGATTGGCATTGAGAATCTTGTGATCGTTGCGCTCCTCAATGGTCATCGAATCAATAATCGCTTCGGTGCGCTTCAGCTCACGCTCCATCTGCTTCGACTGCTCTTCGCTTAACTCAGGCATACCCATGCCGCCCAGCAATTGATCAGGCAGCAGCTTCATGATCTTCGAGAATGAGCCCAGGCGTTTGACCTGTCGCAGTTGCCCGCGAAAATCGTCCAGAGTGAACTGGTTCTTCTGAAGCTTTGCGAGCTGCTCTTCGGCTTCCGTTTGATCAACCTTCGACTGTACCTCTTCGATCAGCGAAAGCACGTCGCCCATACCGAGTATGCGCTGCGCGATGCGATCAGGATAGAAGGGTTCGAGCGCGTCATACTTTTCGCCGACGCCGACGAACTTGACGGGTTGGCCGATGACCTGTTTGATCGAAAGCGCCGCGCCGCCGCGCGCATCACCATCCATCTTCGTCAGCACGACGCCCGTAATGCCGACGCGGCGATGAAACTCTTCAGCCGAACGCACGGCATCCTGTCCCGTCATCGCATCGGCGACGAAGAGCGTCTCGACGGGACGCGTCTCCGATTTGATGCTGACCAGCTCTTCCATCAACTCATCGTCAATGTGCAGGCGTCCGGCGGTATCTATCAGGAGCGTATCGTAGCCCGTCTGCTGGGCGTGCTTGTAGGCTTCGCGCACCAGCGTCATCGGATCGTTCGTCTCCGTCATCTCAAAGATCGCCTGCCCCGTCGCCCGCGCAATAACCTTCAACTGTTCGCGCGCCGCGGGCCGATACACGTCAACCGAGACCAGCAGCGGTTTGCGTTCCTGATTCTTCGCGAGCCAGCGGGCGATTTTACCCGTCGAGGTGGTCTTGCCCGATCCCTGTAGGCCGACGATCATCACGACATTCGGGATCGTTTTGGTAAAGACGAGCCGCGAAGACTGCCCGCCAAGAAGCTCTACAAGCTCATCAAAGACGATCTTGACGACCTGCTCCGAGGGCTTCAGCTCCTGCCAGACATGCTGGCCTTCGGCCTTCTCCTTGACCGACGCGATAAAATCTTTCGCGACTTTATAATTGACATCGGCCTCTAACAGAGCGAGTCGAATCTCGCGCAGCGCGGCATCAACGTGCGCAGGCGTCAAAACGCCTTCGCCGCGCAGGTTCTTCAGCGTGCGCTTCAGCTTGTCTGATAAAGACTCGAACATATAGGTACAGTTCCGCGCTCCGGACGGAAACGAAGATGATAACGGGGGCGGAAAAGAGTGTCAAGGCAAGCGCAAAAAGCAAGGATAAAGGATGAAGGCGGAAGGATGAAAGTCTGGCTCTTCAACTCGAATCACCCGTCTTTTCATCCTTCATCATTGATCCTTTATTCTTGCTTTTATATGGACGCTCCGCCCGCGCGTGTGTTAAATTCGGGGCGTTAAATCTTTGCGACCAGAGCGCAGGCGTGTGGGAGACTTGCCGCGCTCTGATACCCTCCATTCGACGCGAACTGCAACGTAACTGAAAAGCTCCGTGGATTCGGAGTTTATATAAACTCACTATGGGCAGGCGTACGCATACAGGCCAGGACAACCGGGGTCAAGACGCGACGGAAAGAGGCGTCGTTGATCTGGCGGACGCGCGTCGTCACTCGCGCAAGGCGGCCACGCGTGAATCGCTTCTGGAAGAGCTGGAAGAGATTCGTCTGCTGCTCGATAAAGGTCTCTCGTCCGAGGTTCAATCGCGTATCACGCCGCTCATCGTGTCGGCGCGCCAGGAGGCATCGCTGCTGGCGCAGGCTCGTCATGCGCTCTCGCTGGCGCTTGAGATGCAGGCGCGCTACCGCGAGTCGCTCGAAGCCGTACTGATGTACGAGATGCCGGAGTCGCGCATCAAGCTTGATGCCGAGACGGCGACCAGGCTGAGAGTCCAGATCGGCCTCGCTTACAACTATACGGGCGATCACCCGAAGGCCATCGCGCTTCTCAACGCGGCCTTGCGCGAAACCTCTGAGAGCGGCTCGGACGCGCAGATGGGAGCGATCTACGTCGCGCTGGGGCGGATTTATCGCAGCATCAACGAGCATCCGATTGCGCGCGATTACGGGCAGCGTGCGCTTGAGCATTATCGTAATACGGGCGACTGGCGCGGCTTGGCCGAAGCCTATTTCGCTACTGCGATGGCGGATATGCTGGAAGGCAAATACGAACCGGCATTGGAGAACTACGAGCAGGCGCTCAAGCTGGTCGGTGATAATCCTGCGCCTTATTTTCTGGGCAAGATTTACGCCAACATGGCCGGGTCATGCTGGTTCCTCAAGCGCCCGCAGGAAGGCATACGCAACCTTGAGAAATCCATCAGCTATTACGAGCGCACGGAGCACAAGGCGAACGCGACCGACGGCTACAACAATCTGGGCATCAATCTGATTTTAGTCGGCGACTGGAAACGCGCTCAGACGGCGCTGGACAAATCGCTGGCGCTGGCCTCAGAGGTTCATCATGATAGCCCCAAGCTTTCGATGCCGCTTGATTCGCTCGGCGAATTGCACATGCTGCGCGGTGATCTCCTGACGGCGCAAAGTTATCTGGAACGGGCCGTCGCGGTCGCCACAGAACACGGGCACAAGTGGTATGCGGGACAGGCACTGCGCACATTGGGCCGTTGTCGTCTGGCGATGACGGACGCGACGAGAGCGCGCGAACATGGGCGACAGGCGCTTATCTACGCCGAAGCGATTGGGGATCGTCAGGCGATCTGCGAATCGCGCCTCCTTCTGGCTGAAGCCAACCTCATGTGCGGCGATCTGGAAGAATGCTCCGTCGAATTACAGAATGTGGCGGAGCAGACGACGGATTCCGTCACCGATCTGGGGTTTGCTGGCGAGGCTCAAAGACTGCACGGTCTGCTCGCGATGGCCCAAAGCGATCCGACTCTGGCCGCGCAGCATTTCAGCCGCAGCGTCACGATCTTCGATATTCTCGGCGACCGCTTCAGGGGCGCGCGCGCGCATAGCGAATTGGGGCGCGCCTACGCCAACGCGCACCCGGAGCGAGCCGCAGAACATCTCTCGCGCGCGGCACATACGTTCCGCGAGCTTGGCGCACGCCTCGACCTGGAGCGAACGGAAGACGCACTCGCCGCGCTCGACCGCAATGCGCCGGAGTTGCGCGACGAACGCTCCGCCTTGACGCAGCTTCTCACACTGAGACTGGCCGAGGCCGTCGCTTCGCGCGAGTTGTTATTGCGCGAGCTGGCCGCCGTGATTCACCAGGAAACGGACGCGCGCCGCGTCCTCGTCATAGAGCCGGGCGAGGAGAATCGCCAGCGAGTGGTCGTCGCGCACGGCTGCACGCCGGATGAGGCCGCGAAGTATGCGGACGCAGTGGGCGAGGCCAAAGATCAGCCTGAGCGCGAGCGATTGGCTTTAAAGCACGATGCGACGATCATTCCTTTGCGTGCGACGAATGCGCCGCCCGCTCTTCTGTTTATCGCGCCGCGCGCCTCCGCTGTACTTCCCGGAGGAATCTCCATCGAGCCTTTGCTGCGTGTCGTCGAGCTGGGCATGGATGTCTGTGCCTTGCGCGCGGGCGCGCACTCTGGCCGAAGCCAGCAGGAAGACGGCGCGCTGGCGGGCGCAAGCTTGATGCCCGGCTTTATTCATTCCAGCCCTGCCATGACCCGCCTCGTCGAAGAGGTTCACAAGATTCGCTCTTCCGATGTGACGGTGCTGGTAACGGGCGAGTCCGGCACAGGCAAAG
>JBKKAL010000046.1:0-21820 GCA_046714695.1 Pyrinomonadaceae bacterium | reverse complement strand
ACGTCATAGCGCACCGCTTCGCCTCGTGCGGCGCGCTCTATGCTTTCGCGTAGCTGCCGCTTGCTCTCGGATGAAAACGACCACCAGTAAGTATCTTCAAACTTCTTGCCTATCACATCATCCGGCTTGAGTCCCGCACCCTGCAGCGCGGCGCGGTTCACTTCGATGAGTGTCCCGTCGGGCGTCAACACGCCGACGAACCCGCTCAAGCCGTCAAGCACGTTGCGCAAGTGCTGTTCGCTTTCACGTAAACGCTCTTCGGCGCGTTTGCGCTCGGTGATGTCCGAGCGGATGGCGACGTACTGGTAAGGTTTTCCCTCGGCGTTCAGGAAAGGCACGATGGTCGTGTTGACCCAGTAGAAACTCCCATCCTTCGCGCGATTCTTAATTTCCCCGTGCCAGACTTTGCCGCTTTCGATTGTCGTCCAGAGGTCGCGGATGAAATCTTTCGGGTGGTAGCCTGAGTTGATGATGCGGTGGTCTTGCCCGATGAGTTCCTCGCACGAGTATTTCGAGATTTCACAGAACTTGTCGTTGGCGTAAGTGATACGCCCGCGCTGGTCTGTGATGGCGACGATTGCTGATTCGTCCAGCGCAAACTTGATGTCGGATACTTCTTTTAGTGATTGTTTGAGTGCCTGCTCGTAGCGCGCGCGCTCGGTCACGTCACGCAGAATGGAAAGGTGGCGACCCGGTAAGACATGAGCTTTAGCGGCGTAGTCAACGACGATGGTCGTGCCGTCTGGACGGTCAATGTCAAAGACGCCTTTCTGGGCGTCGTCCGCGAGAAAGTCCTGCCAGATTTTCTTGACCTCACGCGCGCGGCTCGGATGCGTGAAGTGTGAGAGACTCCGCCCGACGATTTCATCGAGCGGCAGACCGAGGAGCGTGGAAGCAGCCGCGTTCGCCAGCAGGTACGTCCCTGCATCATCGGCGACAAGGATCGCGTCCACCGCGTTGTCGAACACCGCGCGCAACAGGAGTTCGCTTTCACGCAGACGGCGCAACTCCTCTTCATCTTGTTTCCTCACTTTGTCCGTCTTGCTCCGGCTCACTGTTGAGTCCCTTCGGGGGTCTTCGCTTGCAGATTGGCGGCTTCGTGTTTCTTCAGACAGTAGCGAACCTGGTCGCGCGTGATGCCTAAGAGCGCGGCGGCGCGCGTTCGATTGCCACCGCACCGCCGGATGGCTTGACGGACGAGCGATAGCTCCGCCGCGTCGAGCGAGATGCCGTCGGGCGGAAGGTGAATGTAGCGGCTCACTTCCCCGTCATCGCCGTCTTCGCCGCCCATCACGAGTTCCGATTCGCCCGCCAGACCGCGCGGAAGATACTTCAAGGTGATGAAGTCGCCGTCTTCGAGTATCAACGCGCGCTCGATCACGTTGCGCAACTCGCGCACGTTCCCCGTCCAACGGTAGCGGCGAAATGCGTGCTTGGCCTCCGGTGACAGTCCGCGCACCGGGGTCTTTCGCATACTTCTGTTCTGCGTCCCGATGAAATGCTCCGCAAGCAGCAGCACGTCATCGCCGCGCTCTCTGAGCGGCGGATGATTAATGAGTAAGACGGAGAGGCGGTAGTAGAGATCGAGGCGGAATCGCCCCGCCGCGCTCTCCGTCTCAAGGTCGCGGTTCGAGGCGGCGATGACCCGCGCGTCCAAAGAAATGTCTTTCAAACCGCCGACGCGCCGGAACGTCCCTTCTTCGAGCACGCGCAACAGTTTCGCCTGCAACCCCAACTCAAGCTCTCCGATTTCGTCTAGTAAGAGCGTGCCGCCTTCGGCTTGCTCAAATAAACCCTCCTTGCGCGCTTTGGCGTCGGTGAACGCGCCCTTCTCGTAGCCGAACAATTCGCTCTCGAGTAAGTTAGCCGGGATCGCCGCGCAGTTGATAGCGACGAACGGTTTGTCGGCACGGTCCGAGGTGTAGTGAATAGCTTTCGCCACAAGGTCTTTGCCCGTGCCGGACTCGCCTTGCAGCAACACCGCGAATACTTCGGACGCAGCAACCCGGCGCGCCAAAGCGATTGTGTCGCGTATCGCATCGGACTCGCCGATGATCGCGTCAAAGCTGAACGCCTGCACGCGCTCTTTGCGGATGGAGTTGACTTCTTTGCGGAGCGAGCGCGTTTCGATGCCGTTGTGAATCGTGATGCGCAGTTCTTCGAGGTTGATCGGCTTGCCGATAAAGTCGTATGCCCCGGCGCGCAGTGCGGCAATCGTGTCGTCAACCAGCACGTTCGCCGTAATCATGATGACGATTGTATCGGGCTGGCGTGCCTTGATCTCGCGCAGCACTTCGAGACCCGTCCCGTCAGGCAGGGTGATGTCCAGAAGCACCGCGACCGGATGCTCCGCCTCGAACTTGGCGAGAGCGGCGGCGACCGTTTCGGCTTCGACCGGAGCGTAACCCCACCCGCTCAATTTTTCGGTGAGCGTCCAACGAATGAGTCGCTCATCATCAACCACGAGGATTTTCTCTGGCACCATTTTTCGTCCGGCCCTCCGAGCCGGAAAACTTCACAAAGCGCAAGGGCGTTACATGAGCTAGGAGAATAATTGCCAGCACTGATTATAGCACCGCGAAAAATTTCACAGCAGAGCGCGAAGAATCCCGCGCCCACAGATGCTTGCCAACTTTACCTAACGCGCATCTTTAGCTGCATTTGTTTTGACTTTACCAACCGCCGTGCCCTATTGCCAGCTGTCTGGCACTCTCTATGCAATTACCGTAGCTGATGGACATTTCAACAATTTTCTCGCAGCTCGGCATCGCTTTAGGCTTGGGGTTGCTTGTCGGACTGCAACGCGAATCGGTCGCGTCGCGGCTGGCGGGCTTGCGCACGTTCCCGCTCATCGCACTCTTCGGCGCGATCTGCGCCCTGCTTGCCAACTCCTTCGGCGGTTTCACCATCGCCGCCGGTCTGGTCGCGCTCGCCGGAATCATTTTCGTCGGAAGAATAAATGCCCCCGCAGACTCGACCAAAGATCACGGGCTGACAACGGAAGTCGCCATGCTTCTGATGTTCTGCATCGGGGCATATATCGTCGCGGGCAGCAGTTACGCTGTCGCTATTGCCCTTGGCGGCGGGGTCGCCGTGCTGTTGCAATTCAAGCCGCAACTGCACAGCATCGCCGTCCGTTTTACCGAGAACGATCTGAAAGCGATTATGCAGTTCGTTTTGATCTCGCTCATCATCCTGCCCGTGCTGCCCGACCGCGCCTACGACCCCTACGGCGTGCTCAATCCGCGTCGCATGTGGTTGATGGTCGTACTCATTGTCGGCATCAATCTCGGCGGTTACATCGCGTACAAGTTTTTCGGCACACGCGCCGGAACAATCTTGGGCGGCATACTCGGTGGGATCATTTCCAGCACCGCGACGACCTTTGCTTACGCCAAACGCACCGCGGCGCACGCGACAGAAGAACATGACGCAAGCCGTGTCGCCGCCCTCGTCATTATGATCGCTTCGGGAGTCGTCTTCGCCCGCCTGCTGTTGGAAGTAGCCTTCGTCGCTCCGCTCTTTCTGAGATTCGCTGCGCCACCGCTCGCTATCATGTTCTTACTGTTCACGGTGCTTTCACTTTTAATGTGGCTTCGACGGCGCGGAGAACCGCACGAGATGCCAACGCAAGCCAATCCATCGGAACTCAAATCCGCGCTCGTCTTCGGCGTGCTCTACGCGATCATTCTCTTCGCCGTCGCCGCCGCTAAAGACCGTTACGGCGACAGTGGCTTGTTCATCGTGGCAGGGCTTTCAGGCTTAACCGATGTAGATGCGATCACGCTATCGACCGCGCAGTTGGTGGGCGCGCAGATGCTCGACGCCGATGACGGCTGGAGGCTCATCATGATTGCGGCGATGTCGAATCTGATGTTCAAACTTGCGGCGGTCGCCGTGCTCGCTTCCCGCAGATTGTTGCTGCGAATCGCTCCGTTCTACGGACTCGCGCTGCTCTGCGGCACGCTGTTGATCTTACTCTGGCGACATTAGTAGCCCTGCCTAAAGACAACGACGAAACCCGAAAGGTAAAAACACGTAATTCTCGAATCAAATACACTATGTTAGCTCGCCCCGAAGCACTGGCAAACCACCTCAATTTGAAGCTTCACGAGACGACCTCATTCTGTCCGCGATTTTACGACTGTGCTTGTCAGCCTTGACCGCGATGCGCTGCACATAAACGCGCGTCGTCGCCAGATTCTCATGGTCTAAAGCTTCTTGCGTCTCGTTGAAGCTACCCGTCTCCTCCTGCACGATGCGCGCAAAAGTATGCCGCGTCTGATGCAGATGCACTTCCCCGACTCCGGCTGGATGTGTTGTAAGAATTATTTTGAGGCAAGCGAAGTTGTTCGTAGGTTTCCTTTATGCGGCGAGTTGGAAGAGGCCCTCTACAAACTTCGCCTGTCCCGTCACATCATTCCTGTCTAACCTTTTGACCTGACCTTTCCTCATCATATTAACAGCCTCAATGCCTTCCAGAGTTCGTTCAGCTGTATGGAAACTCTTGAAGCATTGGGAAGCTCGGACCTTCTTTTTGACGAAGCGATGATCTTGCTCAATCACATTGTTAAGATATTTTACTCTGCGAAGTTTGCAGTCGTTGGGCAATATCTTTTCGTCTTGGGATGTAGTGAAAGCGTCCGGATAAGCGGCGTTCTTATCAACTGAGATTGAGAACGGCAAACGTCGGTGGTCAGCACCCATCATTTTCTTAAAGAACCGCTTTGCCGCTGAAACATCACGTTTCGCTGAAAGCATGAATTCAATCGTTTGCCCTCCTTTGTCTACGGCGCGATAGAGATATTTGCAAGACTTTCCGACTTTGATATAGGTCTCATCGACGCGGTAGGAAGTGCCACTCATCTTTAGATGTGGAAGGATACGTTTATTGATCTCTGGCGCATATCTCTGCACCCAACGAAACACAGTTGTATGATCCACGGTGAGGCCACGCTCGCGCATCATCTCTTCCAGATCTCGATAGGAGAGCTGATGGCGGCAATACCATCTGACGCACAAAAGAATAATGGTTGGTTCAAAGTGCCGCCACTTGAAGGGAGACTTGGCTTGTTTCAAGGGTATGATTCCTGGTGCCTGATGTATGAACTAAAGTACAGACTATAGCTCAGATGCAATTCCTGCAACAGAACCTTCCTTGCTGCCCGACTCTGACGGTAGTGCTTGGCGCGGGGATGTGACGCCCTTCTTCGCTTCTCCCTGAGCGCCACCACCAGATCAGACCTATCAGCGCCGCAATCCCGACGACGGCCACGATAGCCACTATGACGGTCCTGTTTCTACCTCCCGGCTTCCGGGCGACCCTCACCTTCTCGACCCGTGTGGCTGCTGCCTTCTCGCCCTCCACTGTCTTCTCAACTACGACCTCTTCTTTTTTCTGTTCGCTCGTCTCTTTCATCTTGTAATCAACTTCGGTGAACTCGTTGCGCGCTCTATTTCTATACGCGCTTGGTACGTGTCAAGCATAGCGTTAATAATTCCGCAACACAGCCCGAAGTTCGACGGCGCAAGGGCTAGGGATCAGCCCAAGGACCGAGCTCGCCGTTAGCTTGATAACCAGCCGCCTGCAAACCCTGCGCGGCGCAAACCTGTGACGATGTGCGGACACCAACGCATCAACCGCCAGATCAATCCTGAGCGATAATTTTCAATCATCAGAATCACCGGCCCCTGATCAATGCCGAAGTGTCCGTTTGAAACCCATCCGGCATGGTTGCCGGAATCGCTCGGATAGGTCGGGTTGAAGCTGCACGAAATGCCGTACTGGCTCATCATCTCGCCCCATTTCTCTCTGAAGTTATCGAGCGTCGGCAGCACGACCTCCGGCGCGAAGGGAAGTGAGGCGACCACCGCCCACGGGGCGAGCGTGCCGTCGTCCGGGCCATAAGGGATGCTCCGCGCGTGATAGTCGTAGAAGCGCCGCGTGACGCCTTTGATCCGGCGCGTGGCAGTGCCCGGACCGTTGCTCGCCGTGATGCCCCAACAATACTCGCCGTAGCCCACGAACTTCTTCGGATTACGAATCGCATACTGCTGCTGCACGTAGCTGGCGCGGCGGCTGTTCTCGAAGTAATCAATTCCGTGCTCACGCATGAAGTCATCTTGAATGGCGCGAAAGTCTATCCAGATGTGGGAGAGTTGGTGAATGAAGAGCGGCCCGGCGTACAGGAATTCGATGCCGTACAGTTTCTTCCAACGATAAGTCTGCGTCCAGGCTTCGTAACTCTTGAGGGGCAACGGGTGTGTCGGCGAACCGAGGCCAAGCACGTACAAGACAAAACCCTCGTTGTAGCCCTCCCAGCGATATTTCAGAAAGCCGCGCTCCGGCTTCCATCCATGTGTGACTGTCGCGCCGCCGTTCTGCGCCCATTGCCAGTCAACACGGCGGTAGAGCGCGTCGGCGAGTTCACGAATCTCGGGCTCACCGTTTGTCTCGCCGTCAAAGTATGCGGCAGCGGTCAGTGCACCCAGGAGTAGAATCGTCGTGTCAATGGTTGACAACTCACACTTCCAGACGCGCCGTCCCGTCTGCATGTCGAGGAAGTGATAATAGAAACCCTTGTAGCCGGTCACGTCCGGCTCTTTACCTTGCGGACTGTTCCAGAAAAAGCGCAGCGTAGATAGGGTACGCGCTATCGCCTCCGGGCGCGTGACATAGGAGTTCTCGACGCCGACTACGTAAGCGGCGAGCGCGTGCCCGACGGCGGCAATGCTGGCCGGGGCGTCGCCGCTCGTGTTGTCGGCCAGCAGTCCGTTCTTCGGATTGGTCTCCTTCCAGAAGTAATCAAACGTGTTGCGCTGCAACGCAGACAGATCATCGTCGCCAAACGCGGGTCGCTTCATGCGCGAACACCCCCGCCGGGATCAGGCGTGAATTCAATCGTGATGGCCGCGACGGCGTGCGGCGGCAAAGTGATGTCGAGACTAAGTTCCTGCTCTTCATACTCCCACTGGTGCGGTTCCTGCCTCATGCGGGAAGCCTCCTGCAAATGCTTCACCTCCGCTGCGCTCAGATACTCAGGCGCGCCCATCTTAGCCCAAGTCGCCTTCGCGTTGGCATGCGCGCTGTCAATCCGCTCTACATATACTGAGCGCGGTTTCGGCGCATTGGTTAACTTGATAGCGACATGCTCTGTCCTGATCGGATGGCGCGGAAGCTGATGGTTGGTGAGCAGAACAGTCAGGGCGCTCTCTTTGCGGATGACCCATGCATCTACGGTCTCATGCAAGCCGTCAACGAGCAACTGCTCAGTGCCGAGGGCGTGCAGCAATTCGAAAGCACGGTATGTCGGCTTCGGGATGCCGTGCAGGTTGAGCAAGCCAAAGCCCCCGTGAAATGGCGTGGACGGAAAGTAGTTCTCCTCGAAGATGTCTGTGAACGTCCAGAAGCTATAACCTTTCACGAGGCCATTGGCTTCCATCACGGTTTTAACCAGGAACGCGGCGGCGTATGGCTCGTCGTGTAGGGTATCGCGCGGGTTTGAAGAGGCGTTCCATTCCGTATAGTAGAGCGAGCGCCCGCGCGCACGACGGTGGGCGTCCTGCGCCTGCTCGCGCAGGATGCTGCGCCTGCTTTTTGCTAGCTGTGTCTCGGTGTCGTCACCTTCGTCTCCGAACGCATCGGTCGGGTAATGATGCGTCGTCACAAAATCGGCGGGCACGTTTTTCTTCTCACAGAAATCAAGGAACTCTTCGATCCATTCATTCATGGCCGTCGCCGGGCCGCCCACCGGAAGCGACGCGTCCACTTCTTTGATCGCGCGAGCTGTTTCCCGATAGAGCTTGAAATAGTCCGCTTGCGTTCCGGTCCAGAACTCTTTCAGGTTCGGCTCGTTCCAGACCTCGAAGAACCATTGACGCACTTCCGCGAGACCGTAGCGTTCGACCCAGTGAGAGACCAGTTTGCTGATGAGCGTCGCCCACTGTTTGTAATCGCGGGGCGGTGTGACGTTGCCGCGATAGTGGAAGACGGTCGTGTGGCCTGAAGCGAGAGCTTCCGGCATGAAGCCCAACTCGACGAACGGCTTCATGCCGATTGAGAGGAGAAAGTCAAAGATTTGATCGGCGTTGAAGAAAGAGTAGAGCAGCTTGTCTTGATGGCGGATGAGCGTCCCCATATCGTCCGAGAGCAGGCCGTGAAAGCGCACGTACCGGAAACCCAACTCGTCTCGACAGCGCCGCAACTGCGCTTGCCAGTCGGTGCGCAAGGCGACCGGCGCATGATCGCTTCCGACCGTGTGCTCCCAGAAGTGTGGGAGCGCCCTCGCAGCCTCGGAAAGATCGCACCTAAAGGCAGGCATCATTTCACCGTTTGCTTAGAGTGCGTTTCGCACCGCGTGCCGCACGGCCTCAGCCGTCAATCCATAGATACAGTGTGATGCGAGCGCGTAGGCGTGCGTCGAGATTGGATACTCTGTTGGCCCTCTCGACAACCCGAGCAAAGGCACTGCGCCTTCATCCACGACGAGCCAGAAAGCTGCGCCGAAAGGAAGCCCAATCCCTGCGGTGACCTCCGGCGCGAGTTCTGCGACCGCGCCGTACAGTCCGCCGACCGCCGTGCCCAAAGAGTAGTGAACCGCCGTCCCGGCGAGCTTCTTTTCGCTCTGCGTCAACTTGTGCCGGAAGATGCCTTCCGAGATCATGGCAGCAGCCTTCACCGTCGTATTATCTTGCTCCTCAGCACCACTGCCTTTCGCCTGCTCAATACCCTCCTTCGCCTGCTGTTCTCCCTGTGCGCCACTCTGCCCGTCGCCCGGTTGCGAAGATTGCGATAGTTCTTTCGGCTCTGACAGTGCGAACCAGACATCCTGAAATCGGTTCATTGTCCACGATGCGACTAACCCGCCAATCAAGCCTGCCACCAAGCCCTTCACAACATCATCGTTGTGCTGCCCGCTTCTCTGATTATTTCGCATCATCTTTCTCCTCCCTTCAATCGAATTGCGACTCCTCACAACAAGCGAATCGTCATTAAACCGTCGGCTGCGATTCCTGTAAAGAGCGGCAGGCGATCAGCTACTTTATTAGCCGCACGTCTGCTCGTCGCAGCGCTTACAGTCTAGTTCCACTCCGAGGCGCGTCTTTCGACCTTCGACCGTCTCAATCCACGGACGCATCATCCAGGGCGGTTTGTGACGAACGTGCTGCTGATGCCCACACTCCAAATCCGCGACCCAGTCCTCCTGCTCGTCCCTGTGAAAGCCGATGATCTTCTGTTTCAGTGTGTGACGATCTCCATCGTGGTATTTCTGATAATTACTCAGGCTTGTTGCGAATGTATCCGGTGCTCGTATACCGGCGTGAGACAGGTTTCCACCAGAAGATGATGGAGAGCGTTATCAACCAACAGATGGCCGACGAGATCACGAGCGGAAGCAGCACACGGTAGTGATGAGCGAGGGCAGCTTCAACTGTGGCCGAGAGAATCCAGAGTTGCGCGACGTTGATCATCACCAGCAGGATGAGCCGCGTTTGCCAGACTGCTGCGTGACCGTGTATAGCGCGTGCTTCATCCGTCCGTCCGCCCTTCACAGGGGTCGTTTTATACCGAGTGCTCATCACTACCTGCCTTTCTTCCCAATGCCCATACTTCCCCGCCCTCCCGCACTTCAAGTTCTATGCGGTCGAGCGGGCGCGGCGGCGGTCCGTATAAGACGTTGCCCGTCTGCACGTCGAAGCCACCTTCGTGGCAGGGACACTCAAGTCGCCCGTGCTCTTTCTCAAAATAGACAGGGCACGAAAGGTGTGTGCATTTCTGCCCGTATGCAAAGTATTGACCATCTGCGGCGCGAACGAGTATCGCTGTGTCTTTCTCGGTCGGGTAGCGAAAGTTTAAGGACGACCCGGGCGCGAGCGCATCGGCTCCGTCAATTTTCGCTGGCGTGTATTGCTGAGCGCGGTTTCGATCAAGCATCGCTTTGCCTGCAAACCCTGCGGCGGCAACGAAGAGTGCGGTTGAAGTCACAGCGAGGAAGTTGCAGAACTCCCGCCGCGTGACCTGCGCCTCTTCGCCGCGATCATACGGAAAGTCATGCTGGTGCGGACGGGTGGCCGCGCGCACGTCGCTTTCATCGGATGTGGCATGGGACACCTCCTCAGCGAGAACAGCGTTAATGCTGTTTGATAATTTAGAATTTTCAGAACTCATTGCTCTTGTCCGAAACCTCTACCTGAGTATCAATCCATGATTCGACAGTCGCGGGTTGCTGCTGCTCCCCAGCAAGCGAGAGCTGCCCCTCGAAGACGCCGCAGCCGTCCACGTTAACGGTGTCCGCGTCGGTCGGCAGCATCAAGTAGACTTTCGTCTCAACGTGCTGATTGCCGAAGACGTGGACGTTAACCGGCTTCGTGCGACGAAGCGGGACGATCTGCTCGTATTTGCCAAAAGAGATCGCGCCCGTCGGGCACACGCTCGCGCACATGGGTTGCAAGCCTTCGGATGAGCGGTCGTAGCACATGTCGCACTTCATCTGGAGGTGCATCTCGGTGTTGTACTTCGGCACTCCGAACGGGCAGGCGTTGACGCAGTTGCGGCAATCGAGGCAGCGCGGCTTCAGGGCCGACATCACGACGCCCTCTTCCGAAACCTTGATAGCATCCGCCGGGCAGACGAGGGCGCATGTCGGCTCTGTGCAGTGCATGCACACCGTGGGCATCGTCGCGGTCGTCTCCGCCCGGTCGAGGTAATCCACGAAGATCATCGGGTAACCTTTGTGGGTCGCGCACTCGCGACACGCGGCGACGCACGCGCGGCAGCCGATGCAACGCTGCGGGTCTATGAACATCGTCTCTTCCATCATCTACCCCCTTCTCACTTCGCTTTGCGAGGCACCTTTGCGCTGTTTGCCCAGAATCGGCAATGCCCGCGAATGAATCTTCTCGATGCGCGCGGCGCACGCTTTGTACTCCGGTATCTTCGACGTTGGGTCGAGCGCCGGGTTCGTCAATTGGTTCGCCGCTAGTTCCTCGCCCCAGTGGTACGGGATGAAGATGGTATCGGGGCGAATGGTGCGGACGACGAGCACCGGGAAGATGCCCTCGCCGCGACGTGAACGCACGCGGACGCGCTCGCCGTCGTTGATCTTGAGTTTCATCGCAGTTTCAGGATGAACCTCGACGTAAGGTTCCGGGCACTGCTCAACAAGAAAACCAATGCGACGGGTCTGGTTGCCGGAGAGATATTGATAGACGACGCGACCGCTCGTGAGAATGAGCGGGTACTCGTCGTCGGGCGTCTCAGCCGGGGGATTGTATTCGACGGCATGGAACTTCGCACGCCCGTCAGGGTGGTAGAACTTCTCTTCAAAGAGACGTGGGGTGCCGGGATGATCTTCCGTCGGGCACGGCCAGAACACGCCATTGTTCGCTTCGATCTTTTCATACGTGATGCCGTAGTAATCGCAGTTCGCACCACGCGATGCGACACGCAGTTCGTCGAAGATTTCTCGCGGACTGTTGAAGTTAAAATACTTTCCGCGCCCCATGCGGCGCGCGATCTCCTGAATAATCCACCAATCAACGCGCGCCTCGCCCGGCGGTTCGTTCGCCTTATTGATTTTGACGACGCGCCCCTCGCTGTTGCACGTCACGCCTTCGTCTTCACTCCACGCCGAACCGGGGAGGACAACGTCCGCGTAGCGTGAGCCTTCCGACATGAAGAAGTCTATGCAGACGTAAAAGTCCAAGCCTTCGAGCGAGCGGCGCACCATGTTCGTGTCCGGTAGACTGACCATCACGTTATTGCAGATCGAGAGCAGACCGTGAATCTCTCCCTCGCGCATCTTGTCGAACATCTCGACGACCGAGACCCCCGCCTGCGGCAACTCTTCTTCGGGCAATCCCCAGACCTGGCAGACGTGTTTGCGGTGTTCCGGGTTCAGAATTGAACGCTGGCCGGGAAGTTGATCCGCCTTCTGCCCGTGCTCACGCCCGCCCTGCCCGTTGCCCTGCCCCGTAATCGTGCCGTATCCGCTGCCGGGTTTGCCGATCTTGCCCGTAGCGAGCTCGATGTTGATATAGGAGAGGACGTTGTTAACGCCGTTCGTGTGGTGCTCGATGCCGCGCGCGTGCATTATCATGCCGGTCTTCGCGCGACCGTAGAGACGCGCCGCCTTGACGATCCTATCCGCTGGGACGCCTGAGATTTGTGATGCCACATCAGGCGTGTAATGCGCCATCACGGCCTTCGTTTCTTCCCAACCATTCGTGCGCGAGTTGATGAAGCCTTCATCAACTAAATTCTCTTCAATCAAAACGTGCAGCATTCCGTTGGCGAGCGCAACGTCAGTGCCGGGTTTTAGTTGAAGATGCAAGTCGCCTTGTCGTGCGGTCGGTGTTTCGCGGGGATCAATGATAATCCAGCGCCCGCCATTGTCGCGCTGCTGCCAGAGGAACTTATTGAGCACGGGAAAAGTTTCGGCGCAGTTCGCGCCCGCGATCAAAAGCACCTCAGCAAGCGGGATGTCGTCCCACGGGTTCGCGGCGCGGTCGATGCCGAAAGCCTTGTTATTACCCGCAGCCGCCGACACCATGCAGAGCCGCCCGTTATAGTCGACGTAGCGCGTTCCCAACCCGGCGCGGGCGAACTTGCCCATCAAATAGGTCTTCTCCGTTGTCAAAGACGATCCGGAATAAACGCCGATGGAATCTTTGCCGTTCCTCGCCTGTAGCTCCTTGAATTTAGAGACGACGAGGGCGAGTGCTTCATCCCACGTCGCGCGCTCGAACATCCCGTTACGCTTGATAAGGGGATGCAGGAGTCGGTCTGGGTGATGAACCTGTAGATAGGCCGTCACACCCTTGGGACACAAGCGACCTTCATTGACGGGAAAGTCATAGCGCGGCTCGAACCCCACAACATGGTCTTTCTCGACGAGCAGGTTTATGCCGCACTGGACTGCACAGTACGGACAGTGCGTCGGCACAACTTTGTCAATGATACGATCAGCGCGCCAGCCACCATACGGTGCATCGTGCAAATGCGGACCAAATTCTTTGACGATCTGTTCTAAATTTCCGACTTTACCCATAGATTTATTAGACCATTTAATTATTTACAGGATGATTCACTGGGCCAACGAGAAGGCGAAACGTTGAATCATTCTTTTTCCGCTCTCTCACCTTGAAAAACTTTCTCATGGCGATCAGGCAGCGAAGCATAAGCCAGGCCCCGCATAATGCGTTTACAGCGCGGGCAGTAGTCTTGCAGGTGGCGTCCGTTCTGCATCCGGTAATCAAAGCCCAGTTCGTCAACTACCTTCTTCAGATCGTCAATCCACATCTGCCCGATGAACTCCGTCCCGCAACGCGTGCAGGCCGCCTGCGGCATCTCGCGCGAGCGACGCTGGTATAGTTCGACGCCGATTGAGGCGGGTCGCTGTACGACATGGAAGAGTTTTCCGAAGGGCAGGTAAAAAAGAGTCATAATGACGAGAGCCTGGTGCGTGAGCGCGACGAAGTAGTACATGTACCCGGCCAGCCACAGGCTCGAAACCGTCAGCATCAAACCCGTCACCGACACGGAGATCAGGAGCAGGTGCGGCACGAAGTCGAGCATATACTGTTGCAGGGCAATCGCCCCACGATCACGCAGGCGGCGGTGAATGGCGATGGCGCAGCCCGCGATGACCATGATCGCGGTGAAATCCAGCGCGTGGAAGGTGATCCACGCGAGCATTTCGCGCCCCTGCATCACGGGCATCGGAAAGCCGAAGACGTAGGGGCGGTAGCCTTGTGTCCCTTCCAGTTCGAAATGCACCCAGCCGAAGACGAGCGGGAAAGTAATCAACGCGGAAAGAACGCACCCCCACATAATGAGGAAGTGCATCAGCCACCGCGTGGAACCGCGCTTGAAGATGAATTTTTGGGCGATTAAGTTTGTCGTCGCAGTCTCCGCCGCGATCTTCGTGTTGGCTAGCAGTTTCTTGCGTTCGCGGAATAACTGCCAACCGCGCAGCCAGTAACGACGGGTCGCCGGGCGCTGCAACCAGATGACGTAACGAAAGACGATTGCGCCGAAGGCGACCACACTCGCCACCGTGTAACCGAAGAGCGCGGCATCGTAGTGTTCGAGGTTGCGCGAACCGATGATGATCAGAGCAGTCAGTACGGCAGAGGCAGCGAGCGCAAGCAGTACCGGGCGGCGATGATTGACTGACGCGAGCATGAAGGAGTCCCCTGGTATATCCCAAGTCGGCTTCCACCCCCTCAGTGAACTCCTCGGGTCGAGAGAGCAGCTTCGTTAGTTCTAATTCCCGTCAAGATACTGCAATAAGTCTGTACATTCAAACGAATTCCTCTCTAACGCTTAACACCAACGAGCATGACGGCTGCGAGATGGGATTCATAGCGCCGGAACACACTGCGCATCAAAAAGATTCGCGCGCGCGCCTCGCGGTCACGCAGGACATTCCAAATGAATCGGAGTGTGCCCCTCAGTCCTTCGTCACTCAGCAACCGACGGAGTTCAAGCATATGCATCGGCGCGCGCGCCTCTGATAGAACTTCAAAGCCTTCCGCTTCCATGAGTTCGCGCCACTCTGAGACGGATAGAGGCCGCACGCCGACGTGTATCGCCTGAGAGAGAGCTTGATTTATCTCCTTCTTAACCTCCTCATCCAGATCATCCCTGACTAAGCACATCTCGTGGATTGCGTAGCGGCCCCCGCGCTTTAACAGCCTACGTGCTTCACCGACGATCCTGCGCTTCATCTCCGCAGTCTGCATCGTGAGCATCGCCTCTCCATAGACTACTGTGGCGACCTCCGCATGCAGTCCCGTCTGGTCGGCGCTTCCCGTCACGCACTTTTGCCGTGAGCCTTTCAAGTAACTGCGGACGATCTCAGCCGCCGCCGCGTCGCGTTCGACCGCCGTGTAAGAAGCCGGGTGGCGCTTCAGCGTAAGTTGCGCGGTCAGCCCTAGTCCCGGCGCGAACTCCACCACCTCGTCCTCCGACACGATATTGAGCGCGTCAAGCATTCGCCCAGTCAGTTCCATCCCTCCGGGACGCAATACACGCTTTCCCAGCCGCGCCAGCACCCAGTGACCTGGCATCTTCGGTGTGGCGAGACCCCCGCCCGGGTTGCTCATCGTCATAACGTTGCTCATTTCTGCTCCTCTTTTCGGCTGCGCTGCTCCGGAGTTTGAAGTAAATCTTCTTCCCCAGTAACACGAAGGATAACCCTGCCATTAACAGGAGCGATATGACTTATGTCACGGTGAAACCGAAAACTCTAGTAGATATCTCGATTTATCACTCGACCGAGCGTGATTTAAGTCACAGCGCCGAAGTGTAATCAACTGTATCCTGTCAGTGGATAAGGAGAAGCAATGATGCTTGAAACGACAAAAACTGTTAAAGAATACGCGCTGGAGATGCCGGGTGCGACTCGCATCTTCGAGAAACTCGGGATTGATTACTGCTGCGGGGGCGGCAAAAGTCTCTCGGACGCTTGTGCCAAAGCCGGTGTCGCAGTAGATGAAGTGCTTGGCTCGCTCAAAGGGATTAAGAACTCTGACGAAACGTCCGGTAGCGAAGGATGGCAGACGGCGTCGCTTGCGGAACTAATCGCGCATATCGTGGAGAAACATCACACGTTTACGCGGCAGGAGTTGGCGCGGCTCGACGCTTTACTCGCCAAGGTATGCAGCGTTCATGGGCAGAACCACTCGGAACTGTTTCGCATCCAGAAGCAATTTCAGGAATTGAGCCGCGATCTCGAACCGCACATGCTCAAAGAGGAACGAGTGCTCTTCCCCTACATCATTCAGATGGAGGAAGCGGCGAAGAATAATCGCACGCTCCCCGCGCCGCCTTTCGGGACAGTGCGGAATCCGGTGAGGGTAATGATGGCCGAGCACGATGCCGCAGGAGACATTCTGCGCCAAATGCGTGAGCTGAGTTCCGACTACACGGTGCCGGAGGATGCTTGCATCAGCTACCAAACATTGTACGACGCGCTAAAGGCTTTGGAAGCTGATCTGCACCAGCATATTCACCTCGAAAATAACATCCTGTTTCCGCGCGCCGCGGAAATGGAAGCATCACTTAGCCTGATTGAAGTGAATTGATTTAATGATGGAATAGACCGACGAGGAGAGAGGTTCACGTGCGACTTGAGCCTTTCTCTTCTCCTGCGTAAGCGGAGAGCGCTTCTTCATCGGGAATGGACAGGCGGCGACCTTTGAGCGCCACCAGCCCGTCCTGTTGGAGTCGAGTGAGGGCGCGTGAGACTACTTCACGGACGGAGCCGACGCGCGCCGCGATCTGCTGATTAGTGACTGTGAGAGTGACCTCGAAACCGCCTTTCGTCCGCACGCCCCTGGCGCGCGCCTCCGCCAGAAGAAAGCGCGCGAGCCGTTGCCCGACCTCACGTAAACTGAGGGTCTCGACAAGCTCCGCGCAGCGCCTCAACCTCCCGGCCAGCACTTTGAGCGCGGCAAGAGCAATCTGTGGGTGTTCTAAGCATAGGTTACGCACGTCGCGCTTATCAATAAAGAGAAGGACGGAGTCGGTTTCTGCGGCGACCGTCGAAGGAAAAGCTCCGTCATCGAAGACCGGCACTTCGGCGACCGTTGCTCCGGCGCGTTCGACGTGGATGACCTGTTCGCGGCCATCCGCGCTCTCCCGAAAAGCGCGCACCGCACCTTCGACGATCACGTAAAGCCCGCGCGCTTCTTCGCCAGCGACAAACAGCAATTCATCCTTTTGAAGCCGGCGCTCGATGGCGTGCGCGGCGAGCGCATGCAACGTGTCTTCATCCAGCTCATTAAAGAGCGCCGTCCGCTGGAGGGCGGCTATTTTGTCTGTGCTCATCAAGCCTTATCTTAATGCAGAAAGGTTAATTTCAGCTCTTCTTTATCAGTAAGCTGTGAATCAACCCGACGAACGTAATCAACCAGGCTGCCAGGGCCACAAAGATAAAGAAGCGCGCAATGGGTAATAGGAAGACCAGATTAAGTGCTTTTGATAATTGAAAAGTGCAAACCGTGTACATGCCTAAGGGGAAGACCATTCCCCAGTACAGCGGGTCGTACACGAGCGGGAAATGCTTGCGGAGGTGTCGCCAGACGCCGAGTATGAACAGCAACGGAATCCACCAGGTTCCCGCCGCCCAGAAGAACAGAGTAAACCCTTTGAGGAACGGTGTAATCTCGCCGAGAAAACTCCACGTGGGGGCGGCAATAATCAGCCTTGCTCCCGCGAGAGTCGTGATGGCGACGGCTCCCATGTTAATCCAGTAGGGGGGAGTGAGCGTCACGGTCGTCAGGTTAACGAACGTGAACCGATAAAAGATGAGCGTGATGAGTATCAGGTAGAGCATGCAGCCCAGGAGAAACATACAGAGCGTAAAGAAAAGCAAAGGCTCGCGGTATGAACCAAACTGATCTGCCAGCAGCGTTCCCAACACGGAAATTGATTGCGTCGCCACCGCCGCGAGCAACCACGTTCCGCTGATTCCTGTCTCCATCGGGGGTTTGTTCTCTCCTACCGTGACAGCCGTGAAGAACGTGTACATGATGACCCCCCAAAGCAGGAGTCCGACGAGCCAAAGGATGCCCGCCGCCCTGTACTGCCCGGCAACAATCACCAACTGGCTCCCCAGCACGCATGTTCCGGCGACGACCGTGAAGAAACCGGGTCCGCGCATGTGGTCCGTCATGTCGGCCTTCACGCGCGGAAAGAAGCGAGTCAGGCGGATTAGCAGTAACAGCCAGAGGACCAGGTATGCGACTACGTTGACACCCAACAGAGTCCACGCCAACGCTCTCACCCCGAGCAGATACGCGGCGATTGAAACAATCCCGGTCGCCATGACGAGGGCGAAGTAGCCCGGAAATAGATTAGCCGCCGCCTGAGCGATCCTACCGCTCTTCATCTCTGTTTCTTTCACAATCTCTCCAGAAGTTAAAAAGTCAGCATCATTAAAAGAATAAATGATTGCCCGAAGACGGGCGACAAAGCAACGCGCGCTTCCATGTTCCGGCGCGTAATCGATAATAATCCGAGAGTGAAGTCTTGCGCTGTGATAAAAGTCATTTCGCACACTACCTATACAGTGCGATGATGATATGTGAAAGGTTTAGAGCAATTTACCGAAGAGGAAACTTGTCAATGAAAGTAACCGCCGAAATGAAAGTCAAAGATGCGTTAAAGATTAACGGGCAGATGCTGGAAGCCTTCGTGTGGCTCGCGCCGGAGTTTGAACGGCTGCGTAACCCGGCGTTAAGACGAGTGATGGCGAACCGCGTCACCGTTGAGCAGGCGGCGCGAGTGGCAAAACTGCCACTCACCGAAGCCCTCTATGTGCTTAACCTCGCCGCGGGTATGGAGACTGCCGAACTCCACGGCGAGTTGAACGCGCTGCCCGGCGCGGCTTTCCACCACACGCCAGATAATCCTCCGCACAAGCCCGTAGAACTCCTCCGCCTCAAGGACGATGACGCCCGCGTGCGCCTCGTGGACGTGATGCCGCACGCACAACGTCAGGCAGACCCGCTCCCGACCATCATGCGTCATCTATTGAGCTTGTGCGACGCGAGTGGGGTGCTGTTGGTGCGCCACCCATTTGACCCGATACCGCTACGCGACCTTCTCGCGCGGCGCGGCTACGGGAGTTGGGCGGAAGAACGTTGCCCCAGTGATTGGTACATCTACTTCTATCGCCCCAGTGCTGGGGCGGCGGCGGCGGTCGCCCATCTACCTCTACCGGTCGCTCTATATGTTCGCGCAGCCGCGGCGGGCGCATGAAAGATCGTGATGATTCGCGTAGTGTCAAAGTCGGGAGGATGTCTGACATGCCTGATTTACTTGAGCGCGACCATGAGGAGATGGACGGCCTTCTCGGAGAACTCTTTCTCGCGCTCGAAAACGGCGATAAGGATGAGAGCTTTGCGCGGCTCGATTTGCTGTGGGCACGATTGGCAATTCACATCCGGGCCGAGCATCGCTGCCTCTTCCCCGCAATCCTAGGTGCGCCGCGGGCCCTCCTGACCGGCAGGGGCGGCGCACCTCGCATTGAGGAGGCACAAAGCGCAATCGGCGTCCTCCGTAGCGACCATGATTTTTTCATGCATGAGCTGGCAAAGGCCATCAACCTTATGCGGACAACGAAGGGCACACCAGACGCGGGTGCCGTCGGAGAGAGTCTGAGAGAAGTCCGGAGCATCGTTCTTTCAGTCAAAACTCGTCTTAGCGCCCACAATCAATTAGAAGAGGACCAGGTTTACGGATGGATTGATGTGCGGCTCGACGAAACAGAACGTCCTGCCCTCGACGCCCGCCTTCGGCGTGAGCTTGAGAACTTCCCCCCAAGATTCACCGGTGTCGGAGAAAATTCACCCTCTTGAAGAAATGGTTCTATTAAAGGAGCGAGCATGTTGTGCAGGGTCATTATTATAGTGCGACAGCAATTCACGGACTCTAAACCTGTATACAATCAATTTATTCCAACATAAAGGGGTGCTCACTGCAAGCACCCTTTTCCTTCAGCAATTCCGGCCAAGATCGTTGTGCGAATAACGCCTGAATTTGTATGTTGACTGTAGTCGCATGAGTAGTCAACATTCAACTCGACAATGGCGTCGGTGAAGCCGAGCCCGAATTGAGGCCACACAAGCCTGACGGTTAGATCAGCTCCCGGTGCCAGACAACTTGCGTGCGCCCTTGAGATCGGACGCTATCTGAAGCCTCTCTTTACAGAGAAGTGCTTGTATTAGCAAGTTTGATCAGGCGCCGCCTTAACTCAACACAGAGGAGTCTTCGACATGTATCAACACATCCTCGGTATTGATGTCGCCAAGTTGAAGTTCAACGTCTGTCTGATCCGCGAAGATGGTAAGCTGCGGCATCGCGTCTTCGCCAATAACGAGGCCGGATTCGCTGAGCTTTCCCAGTGGCTCAAGAAGAACCATGTCGCGCAAGTCCATGCCTGCCTGGAAGCTACAGGCACCTACTCCGAAGCACTCTCCACTTATCTCTCTGACTCCAATCATCTGGTGAGTCTCGTCAACCCGGCAGCCACTAAAGCCTATGCTGGGGCACAACTCTCACGAACCAAGACAGATCGCGTGGATGCTGGGTTGAGCGCACGCTTTTGTCTGACACAAAAACCGCAACTGTGGACGCCCGCAGCGCCGGAAATGCGAGACCGTCAGGCACTTGTGAGGAGACTGGAGGCCCTCATCGAGATGCGCACGATGGAACTCAACCGTCTCTCCAGCAGTGTTCGACGGGTGATCTCAGGGACTCCATTGAGAGCCGCATCTTCCACCTGGAACAACAGCTCCCTCGGGCTGAAAAGCTGATCGGCAAGCACATCAATAATCATCCGGGGCTGCGAGCCGACCGTGACCTGCTGCTCTCGATTCTCGGACTGGGTGAAGCGCCGGTGGCGAGGCTGATAAGTGAGATCAACTTCCACCAGTACGAGAGTGCGCGTCAGGTGGCAGCATTCGCTGGACTGGTTCCACGGCTGCGTGAATCTGGCAAGTCTGTGCGCGGGAGACCACGACTGTCAAAGATAGGGACGCCACGCATTCGTCGCTCACTGTACTTCCCGGCGGTGACGGCACTCAGATGTAATCCCGCGATCAAAGCCTGGGCAAGTGGGTTGAGGGAGCGAGGGAAATGCGAGATGCAGATCATCGGTGCGGTGATGCGTAAGCTGATACATCTTGCTTACGGAGTGCTGAAGAGCGGCAAGCATTATGATCCGCTGCACGCACAAAATGCTTGACTCTCAACACGGTATCTAACCGGCGAGCAATCAATGTCGAAGATGAGATCCGTGCTCATTGCGAGTCCAGTTGAAGGAGTTGCTTTGCCGCTAGAGACGCAGCCCCTAATCACCTACGCAACGCGATTACCTTCAGTCGCTGATACGCTCCAATAGGGGCTTGCTCATCCAGATGGCGGATAAAAATCACTAACTGTCTCTTGCGGCGAATAACATATAGGTCTTGTCCCTGACCAGCCCACCACCCAGCGCAAGCTGTAATGGCAGTCGAAGGTACAGCATGAGATCCATAATCCCGTCGATCCAGGACACTGAACTGCGAACTGGCCCGTAAAAGAAAGACTCGCCGTCCGTTAACGATCAAGTATATTTTGGTATCCATCTCGTCGGACTCGAGTCTGCGAGAATCGAACTGCCATGTGACCTTGGTCTGAGAGTAACTTGCTTTTCTGATCGCACCTTGCGCCACATCCGAGTAGGCTGCGGATAAGGAAATAGCTATTACAAGGAAAGAGAACCATCTCCACATATAAGAGCACCTTCTTTCAAACACGGTGATAAAGCAACAAATTAGAAACTGTCTTCTCTCCTGAGACTTCGTTTTTAAACTGTAAGCGGGGCGACGCTCCTGTTGACTTGATCATGGGTGCGCCCACTGTTCCTCATTTGTTCTTAACAAAGGATACCAGCAGCCTCGTCCATGAGCGTTCGACCTTTTTCCATTCGCGGCCGCATTGAGCGGCTCGGTCTTTCGCCGGCAGGCCTTCCGTGATAACGCTCTTTTATTTGTCGGGCCTGCGCCATGCCCAATCGCTACCGCCATCCGCAATCCCAAATCGAAACGCCTTTCCTCAAGGTCGCGTTTCTGCCTTGATGGTCTGATTTTGTCGAAATGAAGATTTATTTTTTGTAGTTTTCCGCCACAAACTTATTAAAGAGCTTATTCAGATTTTCCTTTTCGTAAATCGCAAATCCATCCGCATTCGGGTTTCTGGACCTGACTGCATTCTCTTTATTTTTCTCATAAGCGATGGCTTCTTTTAGATAGGCAGTGACGAATTTGT
>JBKKAL010000045.1:0-5542 GCA_046714695.1 Pyrinomonadaceae bacterium | reverse complement strand
ATGTTCGAACGCTACACAGAGAAAGCGCGCAGAGTGATCTTCTTTGCGCGATATGAAGCCAGCCAGTTCGGCGCACCCGCCATCGAGCCCGAACATCTGCTGCTGGGACTGATGCGCGAGGATAAGACTTTGACGAGCCGGTTTTTCCCCCGCGCGCAGGTCTCCATAGAAGCCATCCGCAAGGAGATCGAAGGGCGCACCCTGCTCAGAGAGAAGATTTCGACGAGTGTGGAGTTGCCGCTGGCACCGGAGACCAAGCGTGTGCTGGCCTATGCGCACGAGGAGTCGGATCGGCTTCAGCACCGTCATATCGGGACGGAGCATTTGCTGCTGGGGTTGTTGAGGGAAGACCGCTCGATGGCAGCAGAGATATTGTACGAGCGGGGATTGAGATTGAATGCCGTCCGCGATGAGATCGCGAGACAAAGATGGGATGAAACGGGGACGCCCTCCAGACCCCTTCCAGACCTCTGGGCGGAAGAGCTACGGACATATGGTCGAAGTCTGCTCGCGATGGCAAACCGCCTGAGCAGCCACTTAGGGGAAAATCAGGGACCGTCCGGGCTAGAGGCTTTCGATCAAGTTTCGGAGGATGTTGGAAGAGAGGTCGGGCATGAACAACAGATCAGAGGAGAAGCGAACGTGAGTCAAATGGGTCGCCGAACGGTGCTCGGACTTGAACAGTTACTTGAAGAAAGATCGGACCTCCTGCGCGGCGCGCGCGTGGGGCTCGTCTGCAATCAGGCCTCCGTGGATCATGGCTTCCGACATGCGGCCGATCTCTTTTATGAACGGACGGAGTTCAAACTGAAGGCGCTTTTCGGCCCCCAGCACGGGATACGGGGCGATCTGCAGGACAATATGATCGAGACTGCGCATATGTTTGACCGTAAGACGGGGATTCCCGTCTTCTCGCTTTACAGCGAGACGCGAGAGCCGACAGAAGAGATGCTCAGGGAAGTGGATACTCTGGTCTTCGACATGCAGGATGTCGGGTGTCGTATATACACTTTTATATACACACTGGCAAATTGCATGCGGGCGGCGAAAAAGTACGGCAAGCGAGTGATAGTGTGTGATCGTCCTAATCCGATCACGGGGGAGCATGTGGCGGGTAACGTGCTTGAGCCTGAGTATGCCTCTTTCGTCGGACAATTTCCGATTCCGACGAGGCATGGAATGACCGTCTGTGAATTGGCACGTATGTTCAACGAGCATTTCAATCTGGGCTGTGAATTGGAAGTGTTGCCTATGAAGGGTTGGAGTCGGGAGCAATGGATGGATGAGACGGACGCCCCCTGGGTAATGCCTTCACCAAATATGCCCACGCTTGAGTCTGCGACCGTTTTCCCGGGCACTGTCCATGTGGAGGGCACGCAGCTCTCTGAAGGACGTGGGACGACGCGTCCCTTCGAACTTGTAGGCGCGCCCTACATAGAAGCGGAGGAGTATGCGCGGGGGTTGGAGTCGCAAGGTTTTCCGGGAGTCTATTTTCGGCCCAGCGGTTTTCAACCGACATTTCAGAAGCACGGTGGACGCACGTGCGGCGGGGTGCAGCTTCACGTCACAGACCGCGAGAGTTTTGAGCCCGTGATCGCAGGGGTCGCCACCATCAAGGTCGCGTATGATCTCTACGAGGAGCATTTTCGCTGGAAAGAGCCGCCCTACGAATACGTCTTTGACAAAAATCCATTCGATGTGATTGCGGGCACTAATGGTTTGCGCGCCAGTATTGAGGGGCATCGATCTCTGACGGAGATAGAGGCTTCGTGGGCCTTGGGGCTGGAGGTTTTTATAAAATTGCGCTCGCGTTACCTGCTTTATTAGAGTCGAATAAGGTTTGAAGTATAAGGTTTTACATGAGCCATGTCGCCGCGCCGACTGTTAAGGTGTTAGATGAAGTAAGAGGGTGGTAAAAGGAAATGACCCGGACGATAGAAGAGCTTTTGGAGGAGTGTGAGCGTCTGCACGGTCATTTGTGTGCAGGCCAGTTGCTGGGCGTGCGTATGGCTTTGCTGGGTTGCCGTCTGGTGGGCCTGGATGATCCGCGCGGGGGGGACAGAAAGCGTTTGATCGTGTGGGTAGAAATAGACCGTTGCATGGCGGATGCTTTAGGGGCAGTGACGGGTGCACGCTTGGGCAAGCGAAGTTTGAAGTACATGGATTACGGCAAAGTGGCCGCCACATTCCTTAATACTGAGAGCAAAGTGGCTGTGCGCGTGGTGGCGCTTGATTCATCAAGGGCTCTTGCCGATGCGCGTTACCCGCAATTTGAGAGCAAAAAGGAACGGCAGTTACGTGCGTACAGGGAGGCCGCCGACGCTGAACTATTCAAATTTGAGCGTGTTTCGGTGGCTTACGGCGAGATGGACGCCCCGGGCAGACCGCGTGCCCGTGTGATGTGCGCCAGATGCTTGGAGGGTATCAATGACGGGCGGGAAGAGAGGATGGCCAATGGCGATATTTTATGTCGCCCGTGTGCCTTAGGTGGATATTACAAACTCATTGAATCCTGAAGGGAAGTAAGCATTCTGTTTCTGTTGGTTGGGCGTATTTATTACTTCAGTCTCCCGGGTGAGGGAAATGCCAGGGCGTAGGCCCGCGCGGCCAACGCGTCGGCCAGTAGAAGGCAACTAAAGTGCTTCTTGAAAAATGCATAAACGTGGGTGATTGAGGAGGTAGTCCTGCTTTGCGTCCGATAACGAGAGCCAGTTTTCCTGTATTTTTAAATTGATGAGCTTTGAAAAGAAAAAGATCGGGTGGATTGAGGGCAGTTGCCTGGCAGGGCGAATCTTTTTAGTTCTGCTTCTGGGACTGCCTTTGGGGGGGCCTTGGACGAAGGGACAGAGTGGACGCAGGGATTTGAAGGAGAGAGGCACGGCGGCGAGCCAGAGCAGTAGTACCGTAGAGGGGGAAGATGATGTCTTGCGCGTCAAGACGGAAGAGGTTTTACTGCCTGTTTCTGTGCGCGATTCGAAGGGGATGGCGGTAAACGGGCTCGGCGCGGAAAGCTTTTTTATCTACGATAATGGAGTGCGGCAAGAGATCACAAGTTTCAACCGCGAGCGCATTCCTGCAAATATCGTTCTGCTGCTTGATGCTTCGGGCAGCGTTTTTAGCCAGATGCGTTTGATACGCGAAGCCGCCAAAAGTTTTATAGGCGGATTACACAAAGAAGACAAAGTCTCCGTGATGCAATTTGCAGATCGGGTCGAACTGCTGCAGGATTGGACGAGCGCGGCAAATTTGCAGCCCCTTTTGAAATCTCTGGACTGGCGCTATCGTGCGGGGGAGAGCACAGCCTTTTATGAGGGCTTGTATCTGGCTGCTCACGAACAGTTGAGCAAGGTGGAGGGGAGGCGGCTGATTATTCTCTTGACGGATGGCATAGATACTGTCGGTGAGCGTCATGCGAGTTATGCGAACGCGCTAAATGCTGTGCGCCGTGCGGAAGCGACCGTCTATGTCGTAAGTCTGACGGCGAGTTTGCGGGAACTGTTACGGGAGCGAACCGGAGGAAGCTTTGGGCGTATATTGTCCAGGGGGTATGATCCGCGGCAGGTGGCGCGTTATATCTCTCTTATAGAGGCGGCGGAAAAGCTTTTGACGGGGCTTTCAGAGCAGACGGGGGGACGCATTTTTCTGCCGATCAGGGATGAGGATCTGGCGCCCGCCTATGGTGCCATCGCAGAAGAGTTACGGACACAATACATCATCACTTATCAACCTCGCCCGAGGGTACAGGCGGGGACATGGCGACCCTTACGTGTGCTGGTCTCGCCGGGGGGGTATGAAGTGGCAGCGCGCCAGGGCTACACAGTAGATTGACGGCGGTGGGGCAGAGTGAGGAGGAGATTCTTTTGACAAACAGGGAAAGAAGAATAGAAGTGGGTGCGGCGGACGGGATGGCTGCTCCTTTGGGTGCATGGTTGATGGGGCTGGCAGCATGGGCTTTTCCAGGGGCTGGCCATCTATTGCAGGGCCGTTGGTGGCGCGCGTTGTTATTGGGAGGGGCTGTGTGGGCGATGTTCCTGTCTGGGATGATTTTGGGCGGCCATCTTTTTAGCCTTGGCGGCCAGGAGGAGGGTACGTCTGCACTGCTTCGCGTTCCTCCCATGATCGCAAACCTTGGCTCGGGCGTCCTATACCTTTTCTGCTGGGCGACGAACAGAGGATTTGCGGAGGGGGCGGCGGAAGCTGCGCGGGCGACCTTCGAATACGGCAACACCTTTCTGCTGGTGGCAGGACTCTTAAACTATCTGGCGATGCTGGATGCCTTTGATATTGCTGTGGGGAGGAAGTCTTGACGCATTTTTTGATGGTGATCTTGTTTGCTGCCTTGGTGGCCGTTGTCTTTGGTATTGTGGGACGCGACACGCAAAGGGAGAGGAGTCTCTACGGTCTGAAAATCTTTGCGGAATTTGTAGGGATAGGCCTTGCGCTCGCCTGGTTGCTCTATTTTCTCCCTTTATAAAAGTGCGAGACGCTTGCGTCCGATAACCAAAGTCTTTCAAATCATCTCAAGTATAAAACAGTACTAAAAATAAATGGGCACAAATGGGGAATGTTGAAAGCGAGGCGATAGTACTACGCACATATAATCTGGCAGAGGCAGATAAAATAGTCATTTGCCTGACGCGCAAGGCTGGATTAGTGCGGGCAGTGGCACGTGGGGCCAGACGGCTGAAGAGCAAGTACGGTGCCGGGCTGGAACCCTACACGGTGATCGCCCTCAGTTTTTATGAGAAAGAGGGTAGGGAACTCGTATCCGTCCGCGATGCTGAAATCCTGCGCTCGTATTTTCATCTCTCGAAAAGCGCGGAGATGATGACGGCTCTGGCATACATGAGCGAGTTGGTGTTGGGCTTCGCGCCCCCGCACGAGCCAAATGAAAAGCTTTTCAGGATGGTCAGCGCCTGTCTGGAGGCCCTGGCACAGGCACCGGAAGGGGCACAGGCGGTCACGCGCTACTTTGAGATATGGCTGCTCAAACTGGGGGGATTTTTTCCGAACCTGCGCGTCTGCGCAGACTGTGGCAGACGCTTGGGGGGTGAGGCGGGCGTCTATCTCAACGTTGAATGTAGACCGCGTTGTTTTGCCTGTAGCAGCGGACAGGGAATAGCGCTCTCCTTAGAGGCATATGCGCAGATAGAGTCAATGCAGCGCCTGTCGCCAATAGAGTTCGTGCGTTCGAAGGGCGCGGGCCAGTCTTCACAGGCGGAGGTGGCACAGGTCGCCAGGCGACTGATCGAACGTATCCTGGAGCGTGAAACGCGTGCCCGGCCCCCTGCAATAATCTAGATTAGAATTTAGTCCTCAGCAAAATGGCAGCAAGCCACAAACTCATAGAGCGATATGTCCTTGGGGCGATGCTGCCATATCTGTTGCTCGCCCTTTTGCTCCTGACGGCGACGCTGATGGGGCAGCAGGCGAGCCGCTTCGGCGAGTTGCTGGTGGGAGTGGGCGTGCCGGTCGCGCTGGTCTGGGATATACTGGCGGCGATCGGTCCCATCGTGCTGTCCTGTACGCTGCCGATGGCGAT
>JBKKAL010000044.1:0-10115 GCA_046714695.1 Pyrinomonadaceae bacterium | reverse complement strand
GGCGCTGAGCCCCTTTGCCGTAGAGTGTTTAGTCGAGGAGCTTAACGGGCAGCCCAGGTGGTCAGACTTACCGCTCGTTATCCTGACCAGCGGTGGAGCAAGCGCTCCGGCCAACCTCGGCGTGCTTAAGACGCTGGGCGAAGCCGGTAACGTCACGCTCATCGAACGACCGACTCGCGTTATCACGCTGGTCAGTGCGATACAGGCAGCCCTGCGCGCACGCCGCCGCCAGTATGAGGTCAGGGATCATCTTCTGGAGCAGAAGCGTGCTCAGGAGGAGCGCGCCGAGCTTCTGAAAGAGGCAGAGGCAGCGAACCGTACGAAGGACGAGTTTCTGGCGACGATGTCTCATGAGCTGCGCACGCCGATGACGGCGATTCTCGGCTGGGCGCATCTGTTGCGCACAAGTAGATTCAGCGAAGAGGACATAGCACGCGCCCTGGAAACCGTCGAACGCAACGCCCGTGCGCAGACGAAACTGATAGACGATCTCCTGGACATCTCTCGTATCATCACTGGTAAACTCCGTCTGGATGTACGTCTTGTTGACATCACTTCGATCATAGAAGCCGCGGTTGACGCCACACGCCCCACGGCTGAAGCAAGGGCGATTCGCCTTCAGGCAATCCTTGATCCGCAGGCCGGTCCCGTCTCAGGCGACGCAGATCGCCTACAGCAAATCATCTGGAATCTGCTCACCAACGCCATCAAGTTCACGCCAAAGGGAGGACGCGTGCAAGTCCGGCTTGAGCGCGTCAACTCGCACGTAGAGATTACCGTCAGTGACACGGGGCGCGGCATCAGTGCAGAGTTTTTGCCGCACGTCTTTGACCGCTTCCGTCAGGCTGATGGCACTACCACAAGAAAACATGGCGGGTTAGGTCTGGGATTATCAATTGTCCGGCAGCTAGTTGAGCTGCACGGCGGCACAGTTTCCGCAGAAAGCGCGGGCGAGGATCAGGGATCAAGCTTCATAGTGCAGTTGCCGATCATGGTCACGCGCAGAGAACTGGCCGAGCCGGAGCGAAGACATCCGACAGCGGGTGGTAATATCCCGTTCGATTGCCCTCCGTCTCTGGAGGGCTTACGACTACTGATTGTTGATGACGAGCGGGACACGCGCGAGCTGCTTCGCGCAGTGCTTGAGCAATGCGGCTCGAAAGTGACCACCGCAGCCTCGGCAGCAGAGGCCCTGGAAGCTTTTCAACAATCGAGGCCGGATGTTCTTATCAGCGACATCGGGATGCCGGTGGAAGACGGCTATTTATTGATCGGAAAAGTGCGAGCACTGGAAGCCGGGCTTGGCAAAAGAGTCCCGGCTATCGCCTTGACGGCTTACGCGAGAGTCGAAGACCGCGTGCGCGCTCTCACAGCAGGTTTTCAGGTCCATGTGCCGAAGCCGATTGAGCCGGTAGAGCTGGTGGCCGTTGTGGCAAGTCTCGCTGGGCGTACGGGAAACACCAGGGGGCTTTAAGCTATGACGAAATGCATCAATCTATCCCGGGTGTTATTCACAAGCGATTTTTTTTGTGGCATGCTCGCGCCTACTCTTAAAGCAGAGCTATGACAAAGGCACGTGTAAAGTGGCTCATCGCGGCTGGCGGCGTCCTTTTGGCGCTTGGTACTTTGATCTATAGTTTACGGGGCTGGTCGGTGAAGGCTGTGACTGACAATCAGGGAAATTTTCAAAGCAGGACGCTGCGCCCACTCGTGATCGCGCATCGTGGCGGCGCGGGCCTGTGGCCGGAAAATACCATCTATGCTTTTGAGCGCGCCAGAGAACTTGGCGTGGATGTCCTTGAGATGGATGTACGGGTCACGGCTGACGGGGTGCTGGTCGTCATGCACGACGGCACGCTTGAGCGGACGACGGACGGGAGCGGGCCAATCAATAAGCTCACGTTGGCCCAACTGAAAAAGCTGGACGCCGCCTTTCGTTGGTCGCCGGACGGCGGGCGCAGTTTTCCACTGCGCGGACGCGGCATAGGCGTGCCTACCTTGCACGAGGTCTTCAAGGCATTTCCAGACATCCGCTTCAACATAGAGCCCAAGCAAGTTGAGCCATCATTAGTCAAACCTCTGTGCCGGATGATTCGAGAAAACGGGATGACAAAGAAGGTGATGGTCGGATCATTCAGCGCACAGGTGCTTGCAGAATTTCGAGGGGAGTGCGCGGAGGTCGCCACGTCGGCGAGCCCTGCTGAAGTGAGCGATTTTTTGGCGATGAAAAACGGTCGGCCGGAGAATGCGCCCCGTCTCAAAGCGCAGGCACTGCAAATTCCTGAATACATACTGGGGCAAAATGTGTTGACGCGCGAGTTTGTCGAAGCGGCGCACGCGCTCGAACTTCAGGTTCATCCCTGGACCATAAATGACGAAGAGAGTATGAAGCGCCTGATTGAGCTGGGCGTAGACGGCATCATCACGGACTATCCTGATCGCCTGATGGCTTTGTTGCGTGGCCGCAGCGCCGGACGCTGAATTTAGAATGAGCTTTGATCGCTTATCGGTCGGGCTCAACATCACAACCTCACGCACAGGGAAGAGCCGGGCCGAAGATTGAGGTAAAAGATAAGAGCTTAGGTATTGCTCTCCGATATTCACAAGTGAAGAGTAAATGGTTTTATGGATGATCGCCTGCGCGCGCTCTTCCCCATAACGGAGCGCGCTATTTATTTGAATCATGCTGCTGTCTCACCGCCTCCGCTGCCTGTGACAGAAGCTGTCATGGCGCAGATAGAGGATGTGGCACGGCACGGCTCTTTGCATTATCGTAACTGGGTTGCAGTCAGGGAGCGCGCCCGCAAGTTGGCCGCCGAGATGATCGGAGCGCGCCCTGCTCAACTGGCCTTCGTGCGTAACACATCGGATGGGCTCTCCACAGTCGCCAACGGCCTGAAATGGCGGGCGGGCGAAAATGTAGTCACTTTCCGCGGCGAATTCCCGTCGAATATCTATCCCTGGCTGCGCTTGCGCGAGGCATACGGCGTCGAGGTGCGCATGTGCGAGGAGCGCGGTGGGCGTATTGATCTTGATGAGCTGATCAACCTTATTGATGATAAGACGCGCGTCGTCGCGGTCAGTCATGTTCAGTACGGCTCAGGCTTTCGCGCAGACCTTGAGCGAGTGGGCCGCGCCGCGCGCCGCCACGATGCCCTGCTCGTCGTGGATGTGATTCAAGCGATGGGAGTCCTGCCGATCAACGTCGAATCGGAATTGATAGATGTCGCGGCGGGCGCTTGTCACAAATGGCTGCTCGCGCCCGAAGGCATAGGGCTACTGTATATCTCAGACCGCGCGCGTGAGCGCATAGAGCCGACGCTCGTGGGCTGGTACAGCGTGCCCGAGCCGGAGGATTACGGGAATTTTGCACAGGAGTGGAAGGAGGACGCGCTCGCATGGGAGACGGGAACTCAGCCGACTGCCTTGTTGCATGGTCTGGACGCGAGCCTGCGGCTCTTAACTGAAACCGGAATCAAACGCATTGCCGCACACGTCACTCAGTTGACTGACCAACTATGCGAAGGCCTGACGGGGAAGCGTGATTACGAAATCGTCAGCTCGCGCCGCGAGGGCGAAAACTCCCAGATCGTTTGCCTGCGACATCTTGGAAGGTGGACGCCGCATGCGCTCTACGCACATCTCAAACAGCAAAATATCATCGTTGCGCCGAGAGGTGCTCGCCTACGCATCGCTCCTCATCTTTACAACACCTCCGCTGAGATCGAATCGTTGCTCAATGCCCTGCCTTAAACCTTAGCTCCCAAACTTCACCGGATGCGAGCGATTATGATACATCTGTACTATTGAGTTGTAATAATAAAATGCAGTTATCTGGTGCCTCGCTCTATTCCGGCTCGTGGTATCAAACGGGGGCTGGCCATTTCAGCTTTGATTTTAAGGGCAAAAAAGCAAGGTGTAAATTTTTTGGTGCTGTAAAGCTTAGATGGCACGGTCATTGCTCTAGAGGAACGTGGTTAAAAGAAGAAGGGTACATGAGGGTAATCGGGTCAGGCTCGGAGACGGCAGTGAGCGAAGGCTTTGGGGGAGGCGTTCTCTCACTTTGAAAAGCAGGCAGCGGCCCTTTCGGGGGAACGGGGCGGTTGCAAGCTAAAGCGGTCAAAGAGCAACAGTTGCTGGGCTGCTGGTCGGCGTCCTGAACAGGCTTGGGGGAGCCTTACAGGAAGACCAGCAGCCCGCAATTTCTGGCAGCAATAATCCGATAGAAAAAGCCGGCGACGTAGAATCTACGTCGCCGGCTTTTTTTTCCTCATAAAAAAAGAAGCGACCCGAAGTCCGGGTTTAACCATCGCCTCTGCCCAGTAATCTTGCCGGATCATTCTGCGCCGTCATCCCATCAATGTTCAGCCGAACCATATCGCCTGCATCCGAATAGGCTGTGGAGGCTGCCTGTTGCGCGCGGCGACGCCGGAAAACCAGCCCGCCGAAGAGGCCCCCAATCCCCAGACAGAGAAGAATAGAGATGCCTGACGCTTTGAGGACGGCGAGGATAATGCTCGCCGTAGTTTCCGCGTACTGTCTCTGTGCCCGCTCTAAAGCGCGTGGGTTATTGCCGAGCCATTGAACAACCTGTTCGTAGCTGATGCCTTTGATAAGCTCCGCCGCCACCTGCTCGTTCGGCGCGTCAAAGACAAAGACGCAGTAGTTGCCGACTCGCTGGTAAGCTGTCGGGACGCTCTGCCCCTGATCGCGAAGCTCCTTGATTCGTCCCTGTATGCGAGTGTCATTATCTGTGGCCAACTGCGGTGTAGTGTTCTCGATAATAACGAGGCGTGATGGGCCATAAGCGGCCGTCACGGCTTCCGCACCGCCCTCAAAACTTACCGCGTCGAGCAACGGGTGATTGGCCAGAACTTCACGCAATGTACCAGGGCTAACAGCATAAGTGGCGCTCCCTTGCATCTTCTCCCAATCAGGAAGATGCCTGACAAGCACAGGAATGTCACCATCACCCTTATCAAGCATTTCAGCGAAAAGTCGCGCGAAATTTAGAGTCGCTTCGGGATTACCGGCTTCTCTGGCTGCTCCTATAATGTGAACAATCGCCGGGCCTTTGATGAATGTTACTCCACCGGGCGAATCAATAGCTGCCGTACTGACATAACCCAGCCTGACCGTGAGCGGCCCCGTGGCCTTTCTTGCCTCGTTCGTCAAAAAAGCATAGGCGCTTGAGTCAGAGCGCGTCTTAATAAGCGTGACCTGAAATCGCCCGCTACCATAAATACGCGTGGCGGCGGAAAGGACGCCGAAATCTTCCGGCGTCGAATCTTTGAACATACGGGCGGAGATCGGTTGAGCCGCGCCTTGCGCACGAATATCGTTGACCTGATCGGGCAGCATCCTGGCTGCCTCATCAGTGGTAATCGTGACGGTCGCGTAGACGGGCGAAAAAAGCAGTAGAAGAAAGACGAAACCGGTAAGCAACTGTGATAAGGATTTAGAGCGCAAAACGATACCTCTCGATAACATCGGGGACGCCCGTAATATATTTAGAAACCGTAGAACATTAGATGTTCCTGATTATATTACCCGTTGCGTGAAAAATCTGGGAAGCAGTAGTTTAGCGCGAGCGGCGCAGCTCGCGCAAAAGCAGATCGGCGTGATGGCGTGGGTCTGATATGTTTCTGAGGACGACGTTGCCGCCCTGCTCGCTCGCGTTATCAATAATCAGGTTGCCGTAGCCGAGCATTCTTTGCGCGATGGTGGCGGAGACAGTCACGTCCTGAATCGTCTTGAGAGGAACATTGCGCGTCGTGCGCGCGATCAAGCCCTGATCTATCTCTATCTTGTGATCGGTCAACGTATAGCGAATCATGTTGCGCTTCAGATGATAGTAGGCCGGTATGAGCAGCAGCGGCAATGAGAGGGGAATAG
This sequence comes from Pyrinomonadaceae bacterium, assembly GCA_046714695.1. Classification (GTDB taxonomy): domain Bacteria; phylum Acidobacteriota; class Blastocatellia; order Pyrinomonadales; family Pyrinomonadaceae; genus DASQYE01. Next base: position 4,220 of record JBKKAL010000044.1, on the reverse strand, counting down.
CGATCAAGGCTGATATACCAAAGTAGGCCAGAACAATCGTCAGCAGAATCGCCCCCAGGGCGGCTGCGACGTAACCGACCTTAATGAAAAGGAGCGTCGGTCGCGTCGCGAATATCTGTCGCTCTATATCGCCGGACGCCTCATTGCGTGCCATAGAGCGAGCGGGTTGGGAGGAGGTAGCCGTGCGCGTAATCTCCGGGTCAACGGCTGCCGCGCCGCAACCCGCGCAGAAACGCCCGCTAGCCGGGATGTATGAGCCGCAGTTGGTGCAATGCATAAGGGCGCTCCTTATTCAACGTGCCCGGCCATGCGCACGCTGTCGAGTAGATCGGCTGGATCGTAAGGAGTCGTGATGACGCTGTGAGCGCCCAGTTCGATTGCCTCTCGCCGCGCGCCTTCTATCTCCACAGGGAGAAGCATCACGACGGGCAGCGTCACACGCCCTCCGCTCTGCTTACCTAAACGGCGAAGCGTCTCCAGTCCGTTGATGCCGTCAAGCTCGTAATCGAGCAGGAGCAGATCAGGGCGTTCGATTCGCAAGAGGTCTAAGGCTTGCTGCCCATCGAAGGCGGCGCGCGCTTCGTAGCCTGCGGCGCGTACCAGCGAGTTGATCTGGGCCATTCGCTTTGCGTCGGAGACCGTCAGCAGCAAACGGCGCGGCATGATCGCGCCGCCCGCCCGCCTCTCACGCTCATGCGCGGCGGCATCGGAAGCCAGACGCGACGAGTCGTTTCCCTCCAACTGCATTGCGCCGCGTTTGGTGGGCGCAGCACTCGTAGCTGACTGCACGTCTGCCATTTCGCTCTGACGCGCTGGTATTTGACCTGACTCTTCTTCCCCTGCGGCCTGCTCCACATCTGTCTGTGCTGCTGCGTCGTCTCTTGTCTGTGGCTCGAATGCGTAATCGTTTTTCAGTGGTGGTCGTGGGGCCATCTGGCTCGCTTCGTACGTCATAATGCGTCCCGCTTCCAGACCGCCAGCGCGCGCATAGGCGACCGCCGCCTCCGCCTTTTCGATCATGCGCTCAACGTCGCTGCCTTCCTCCGGAAAAGAGGCGAGACCGATTGCCACATCACACCCGGCGCAATCGTTCAAGAATTCGTCGCGCAGTTTAGACAAAGCCTCTATGGCGGCAACTGTCTTCGTGCGCGGCAGGTAAACCAGAAGCGTCGTAGGGCCATAGAAGGCGATGGCATCAATGCGGCGCAGATTGAGTTTGAAAAAGCTGTGAGCCTGGGCAAGCGTGTGGTCGCGTTCGGCTTTTTCGAGCGCCTGATCCGAATCGCGCGCGACGGCGTAAATCAGTCCCATCGTTCCGCTCGCGCCACCGCGTATATCATCGCGCACGGCATCGAGCAGCAACATAAAATTGTCTATCTCAAGGCGCTGGTCGCCGGCGACGGGCGCGGCGCGACGATCCGCTTCGACCCGCCAAAAGAGCGCATCGAGGCGTGCCAGGACCTCTGCGGCAGGAGTCGCCAGCGCGAAGTAATCATCCGCACCGACATAGAGGGCTGCGCTGCGCACCGCTCGCTCATCTTCGGCCCAGACGAACACCAGCGGCAGAGCATAGGTGGCGGGTTCTGCGCGCAGGCGACGCGCCAGTGCAATGCTCGTGTCCTCGCCGCTGATGCCCCCGCGATGAAGCTCTATAATCACAACGTCGGGCGCAAACTCGCTAATAGCGCGATACGCCGCATCGGTCGTCGTCGTTAAAGTCTCATAACCGTAGGCTGCGAAATATTTTTGCAGCGTCGCAGCCGCCGCATCCACGACGATCAGCGCGCGACGCGGGCGATCCGCAACGACCGGTCGCGCGCCGTCAATTGAACCGTTACTCAACAAGAAATGGGGGCCTCCTCCGACATAGCTGCGTAAAAGACGAACTCCTGTACTTCGGGAAAAAGATAACGCGTGCGCCGCCAATAATACATAAATAATCTGCGCCGCGGAAACAGGAAACAGGGCCGCTCCCTCCAAAAGCGGAAGAAGCGACCCTGCACCGAGAGCGTAAAATAGTTTGAAACTTTTACTGGCTGACCAGTTGAAGTCTTCCGTCCGCCAGACGCACCGCATAGACGGCACGCTCATAGATAGTGAGCGGTGCGGATCGTTCCAACTGAACCTCTGCAACCTGTAATGAAGTTGCGAGCCGAGCATTGCGCGCCGTCTGCGGGTCACGCATCACAGCATAGCGGCGCGTAATCCGCCGCACGTACTCCTGCGTCTCACGATAGGGAGGAATGCGGCGTCCGTATTTCATCACAGCGCCCTCGCCCGCATTGTATCCGGCAAGAGCCAGCGCGACGTCACCATCGAAAGAGTTGAGCAGGAAACGCATATATCTTGTGCCGCCTTCGATGTTCTGGCGCGGATCAAAAATATTCGTCACGCCAAAGCGCCTGGCCGTCCCCGGCATCAATTGCATGAGACCGCTCGCGCCCTTCGGCGACAGAGCGCGCTGCTTAAAAGATGATTCCTGATGCATCGTGGCATAGATTAGAACCGGATCAACTCCATGGCGCGCGGCCGCTTCAACGATGTAGGAATCTATTGTCGCATTGCCCGTGGTGAAACCATCAAGCGATCTGCTCGCCGCCATTCCCATTCCACGCGGCGGCGTATAAATTAACGATGCGGGCCTGTTAGTGATTACACCCTCTGCGGAACTGTTGACGTGGGCTGTCCGGCGAACGGTTTTCGAAGGCGGCAAAACCGATGCGGTCGGTACATCCTCAACGCGCACGCCGTTCGGCGTGTCGAAATTGTCATACCTATAACGAGCGTTGTTTTGAGCCAGTGCGGGGGACGCGCTGTAGCACAGGAGCGCCAGAAGACAGAAAAGGGGGAACTTTTTCATGCGACTCACCAGATAATGGGTTTCAATGGGTGCGGCTCCGACATGGGTGGAGCCTGAGGGGCAGTCCGAACCGGATTTGGTGAAGACCGTTGCTCTGATTTTCAAGCGCTCTCAGGAGAACGCAAGGGAAATAATAGCACGGTGTTTAAAATATCACAACAAGTTTATAACACTTCGGCGTCGGCTTAAATGCAGTATTTCAAAGGGGTTTAGTAGAAGTACGGGATTACGCAGGGGAGGAAAGACTGAAATCTTTTAACTTTGGCTCCCTATTGTCCCGTGTCCCAGGCTGCTTTTAAGTTGGGTCAGGGGATATGTGGGTTGACAGCAGGAGTATGATGTCAGGGCTTTTTTTACCTCGCGAACCTCACAACCAACCGGCGTACTCAATCAAAGTGCGCCCTCTATCCGTTAAGGAACGTGAGTTCGACGTAAGCCGAACTATAAGACAAGTGCCGGAAGCTGCAACTGCTCTTTGACACGGATATTCAAAGATGGCTTCTTCTCCCTGTAGGTGTAAGCGATCAGTCCGGCCAGCAAGTTAACGAAGCAGTTGGCGACACTGCGATGCCGTGTGTGCTCGATCTGCGAGATGTTCTTCAACTGATCCATCACACTCTCGATAATCGCACGTTTGCGCAACATCAGCTTGTCGAAGATTGAAGTTAGCCGGTTCTTCATCTTGCCCTTGAGTTTAGTGACGAGCTGCACCTGCTCATCAAAGAGCGTCTCGAAAAGTGGTTGCGAGACGTAGCCTTTATCGCCGAAGAGTTTGCCGAACAAGCCTTTGACCATCTCCGGCACAGGCCGCCGGTCGTCTGTGTTGCCGGGTGTGAGCCGCACAGAGAGCAACTCGCCGCAGTCGTTAATGACCAGATGCAGTTTGAAGCCAAAGAACCAATCCACGCTTGTTTTGCCTCGTCGAGCGCAATCGGCAAAGACTTTGTGCGAGTGAATACGCCGGTTGTGACAGACACGCAAACTGGTCGAGTCAATGAAAGAGATGCCGCTGCACGCTCCCTTTCTGGTCTGCAAGTAGCCGCATAAGGGTACGAGAGCCGATGGCATCAACTCAACGAAGCGGTTGTAAGAGACCAGTCGAGGGAAAGCCCCGGCCATCTGCTTCAAGACATGCTGAGTGTAGAAGGTCTTGAAGTTACGGTAGCCCGATGCGTGAAAGAGCACGATAATGGTCATCACTTCCGAGAGACACAGCGTCGTGGCTCGATGTCTTTGGCGTGGCACGTCGGCCAACAATCGTTTGCGCCAGTGTGGTTCAAAGAGCAGGCAGAAGTCGTCTATGTCACAGAAAATGGATAGAATGTTCATGAAGAGAACTCCTTGTGGCAGCAGGATGTCG
>JBKKAL010000043.1:0-28270 GCA_046714695.1 Pyrinomonadaceae bacterium | reverse complement strand
ACCCCGTGATCCGAAACGAGGATAAAAGCGGTCTCGGCGGCCAGCGGGCTCTTTTCGACAGCAGTCCAGATACGACCGATGAGGGCGTCCAATTCTTGCAGCGCGTAAAGATGAGCCTCGCGGTCGCGATTATGATGGGCGGCGTGATCGAACTCCGTCGTGTAATAATCCAGATAGCGTATGCGCGGATCATTCAGCTTCCCGATCAACTCACGCTCTAGCTGATCCATCAAGATGTTGCGCGCCTCAAGCCCCATCGTCCATTCGTCAACCAGCTCGCGCGGGTCTTTCTTAAAGCGATTTGGGAGCATACGCCAGAGCGTTGTCCAACGATTGCCCCGCTGGAAAAGCTGAAAGCCGTTGTATCGCTCATCATACGGATAAGCGTCAATCAGGAGCGGCACGCCAAGCTCGTCCAGAAGCTCCACGCCCGGCATGTCTATGCGCCGGCTCACCACATTCCCGATGTAAAAAGGAATAAAGTTCAGATAGTCGTAAGAGTGCAGCGTTAAGCGGTCATACTCGACGTTGCCCTTGATCTGCAAGTGCTGGCCCGTATCGAGTAGCGACCATGAAGGGCCGGACAAGCTCATGCCGCGCACGTAAAAGTTTGTCATCCGCGTTCCACTTTCGTAAAAAACGCGATTGATCCAAGGTAACTGGCTCTTGCCCGTGCGTGGATTACGCTCGTACACGAAGCGTTCGACCATATCGTTGGGCAGCCCGTCAACCTTGATGATGACGACGCGCTTGACCTGGCCGAGCGCAGGCGCTGGCAAGACAAACAGGTAGAAAAAGATGGCGGCGGAAAAAAGAAGGGAGAGCTTGAGAAAAGAATGCCGCGAGAAGCAAATTACAGTGCTCATTTATGTCCGACGAGACTGAGAATGGTTTTGGCGTCTGCGGGAGCGATAGTCTGATTTTCGCGAATCGCCATGCGCAGGTATTGAGCGCTTGCGGTGCGCCAACGTGCCTCGGTCTGCTGATTGTTGTAGATGCTCAAAAGTTCCTTCTTGGCCCTCTCGTTGTTGATGCGATACAGGCTGGCCAGACAAAGCTCGCGCGTCTCTGTGTCCTGTGTGCGAGCGAAGATGCGCGCCGCAATACTCGCCGTCCGGCCGCTGGCTGCCGCGCCGTTCTCTGAGATCAGGCGAAGGGAGCGCCGCACCTCTTCTATATTCCAGTCAATCTCGGCGCGCGGGCTCCGAGCCACCTCGCGCAGGAAACGCTCATGATAGTCCAGACGGCGTTGGAGTTCCATGCGCGCGGTCATCTCCGGCGTCGCCTTTTCCCTGTGAGTGTAAAGACCGAATGTCATTACGTTGGCGAGTTGGAGCAGCGCCTTCTCTGTGCTCCCATGTTTAAGCGGAACCATTTCGGCGCGGCGATCCCTGTCCAGACGCGCGGGCAAACCATCAGGCCGTCGCGCGTAATCCACCAGCGCCGCATACTGGTCGCGGGCCACCTGCGCTTCCACGCGCAGGTCGTTCTCCAGCGGATTGAGCGAGACGCGCTCAAGACCGTTTGCGATCTGTTCGCGAAGCTGCGGATTGAGCGAAGCGTTCAAGGAGAGCAGTAGTTTTAATTGCGAGTAGGCGCGTAAGCGTGAGGGCTGGTTGAGGTCCATCCCGCGCCTGCCGGTCACGAAATCATAAATAGTGCGCGATAAAAAGAAGGGCAGATCGCCGAAACGCGAAAGCCCCAGCACCGTGCTTGTCACATCCTGAAGCACGCGGCGCGACATCTCCCGCCCCTTCGGATTCAAGGGCGAGCGAAAGTCCACGAGCATTATCGGCACCTTCGGATGATCCAGCCCGTAGAGCGCCAGCGGGATCATCTGTACCTCTTTCGCCCCAACTGTTCCGGGCTCGACCGCGCGGTGCTCCGCATCGAAATAGCGCGTCTCGGCAAAGCCCTGCCAGTTAAGCAGGCGATCATCCTTCCAGGGGTTCGCTATGTTCAGGAAACGTTTCTCGAACGCTCGGCCGCGATTACGCACGAGGTCGGGACGCGCCACCCAGAGAAGCGCGTGTGTGGCGCTGCCATCGGGCATCAACAGGGGCTCGAAGTAGAGCGATTCGGCCTCCGCGCGCTGGCGCAGCAGTTCCCAGTTATGGCCGCGCACATCGCGCGTCAGGGTCGTCTGCTTCTGAAAAACACGCTGGAGGTAGATGTCGTCAACCATGCCGCCGAGCGTCTTTTCCGCGAGCATCAAACGCGCCTGTATATCCTGCATCTCCGAAGGTGTAAAGAGCGAGGTTTTCCCCTCCGCAGCCTCGTAAAGCGAGAGCACGGCGAGCGCGCGGACGATGTGAGCTTTCCGATAATCCGTCACGTTACGGCGATAAGCGCGCGTCGAAGCCTTCAAGGGAAATCCATATGCGTCGAGCAGAAGATTTTGCAGCGCAGTCCAGAAGATTTTATTCCACACCTCGCGCTCTGTGCTGGCAAGATCAATAATGGGCGGCGGATTAGTGCCGACGGCGCGTCTCTTATTTCCGGCGCGGCTGTAGAGGAAGGGAATGGCCGCGGCGATACGCTGCGTCAGCGTCGGCTTCGTATAGGTCAACATCCAGAGATAACGCAAGCGATCATTCTCCGGGTCGGCGTCGCCCAGCGTATCGCGCAGGACGCTAACAAGCGGGGCTTCTGCCGTCTGGCTTTCGCTCGTGCGCAGTCCATCCAGATTGCCGAAGATAGTAAGCAACTCGGCTCCGCCAGCGACCGGCGTCCGCTCAAGACGAAACCCGGACTCCGGTGCGCGGGTCGCCTCAACCGGTTTCTCCGGCGCGCCCGGAGGAGTCTGGGCAAAGACTACGAAGCTTGATAGTGGAGAGATTGCCAGGAGGAGAGCAAAGAGTATGCAGGCAATCCTTCGTGCGTTTTGTGCTGGGGGGCAAACGCTCTTCATGATTAAAATTTGTTTCACATCCTCTGGTCGAAATGTTTCTGTTGAAGCGGATTTACTGCGCCCGCCGCCTGTGGATATTGGCAGAAAACCGCTTAACGAGAGATATTACAAGCTAACGAGCAAAAAATGGCAAGAGTTATGCCGCTCCTTTGAAGGTAGAGCAACCCCGTGGTCAAGATATTGCGCACCTGACAGTTAAAGACGAGCGGGATCGAGTATCAGTTAACGACCTCGGAGATTAACTTGATGGCCGCACTATCCAGAACATAGACGCGAATAGAAGGAACACTGCCGAGCGCAAATGCGGCAGCGGGCGTGGCTGTCGCCTGGAGTTTGGTCGTCAAAGCATCGTTGCTCAGATAACGCCGTCCTCGCGCGATGATAATAACATCACCTTCGGCCAATTGTTTGACCGCCGCTTTGTCCGAGAGCGAAACGGGAAGCATATCGCTCCGGCCCGCCCATCGCGCATAGTAGGCGACCAGCGTAGGTGTCTCGCTGGCGACGCGCGCTCCGTTGCGAGCCCGTAAGGCGATTGCAGAGACGGCCTCGCGCATGCTCGCATCATAAAATTCGTCGTGCGGGAAATAGGTTCCGGCACGCTCTGCGCCTCCGCCAAGTATATTCGTGTAGAGACGGTAATGAGGCGCGGCGCTTGCCGAAGCGATTAACGATGAAGCGATCAAAAGCGTCGCCAGCGCAGTGCGAACAGTTGTGACGCCCGTTTCGCTGTCCGATAAGGATGAAATTAATCTCGACAAAAAGTGTGCGAGCGACTGAACGCCAATGGCTGCGGTGATCAGGACAACCGGCAGCGCCATCGTAAAATAGCGCGTGTATTTTCCGCCGATCACCGAGAAGGGCATAAAGAAATACATCATCCAGAAGAGCATTAGAAATCGCCCATCACCCAGACGCTTGCGGAACAGCAGCGGCAATCCGACGAGAAAGCAAAGGATGACCGGCAGGGGAATCTTGACGGCCATAAAGACAAAGTAGAAATACCATGGCACGCCTTTGAGCCAGAGCGTCAACTGGTTGCCATAAAGCTGGCCCATAAATTCGTAGCTGTCGTGACCGATGCGATGCTCTCCGGCGAAGATGCGCATCTCGTGCCATGTCGCGGGCAAAAGGATGGTCGGGTTGCAGATGAGAAAGGTCGCGCCCATGATCGCAAAGAAAACGAGCCAGCGCACTTTGCCCAGACGCCAGCGTGTCGCCGGGATGTCCTGGTAAATATAGTAATAGCTGACGCTGATGGCGAAAAAATGGGGCATGTACTTGGACGCCATCATGGCCCCGAAGGCTGCGGCTGCTCCCCAGTAATAAGCATCTGGCCGTCCACGCCCGCTCTCGGCGACGCGCTGGCCGCGCAGCCAGAAGATATTGGCCAGAAGAAAAAAGAAGAGAAGAAATGTATCTTCCTTGGCGACCCGATTAAACGCGATGCCGGAAGGGTCTAGCGCCCAGAGAGCGGCGGCGATCAATCCGATCTCGGTCCCGAATAGTTCCGAAGCGAGCAGAAAGATCAGCAGTGCAGTGAACGCGCCGAAGAGCGCGCCGGGAAAACGCAACGCGGCCTCCGTCGTGATGCGCGCGGACGGATGCGTTGCCGCGAGGGAAGTTGAGTTCCACAATTCCGTAGCCACTATGCTCGCAGTCATTATGGCTTTCATCAGCATCGGATGCTCGCCATTGATAGCCGTCAAACCATGAGCGCGATAATCCTCGACAGCGACCAGCTTGTTTAACTCGTCCTCGCTCAATCCTTCCGCTCCAAGTTGTGTGAGGCGAAAACCGAAGCCTGAAATAATAAGCAGGGCGAGCACTGTCGCGACGAGCGTGCGACTGGTCAGGCGCGCACCCCTATCGCTAAATAGTTCGGGAGTAAGCCGGGCAGTGGTGACGATGGTTTCTGCGGACGCGGACAAAGTGCTATCAAACTCCAGACTGATTTTACCTGCGAAAGCGCATCTTCGGCCCATCAAGAAATGCTACATGAGACAAAGCTCCGGCATTGCTTGCGGCAACAAAAGGCGCAAGGTTAACCTGAGTTAAGCGCTCATGTCAAAAGTCCGTTTCCGACGATTGACCCGAATATTTGAGGAGAAGAAGCTATCAGGCGCGCTTGAATGAGCTAACGAGCGGCATTTGAAGTCGTCGTACTGCTGCGCGCTCCCGCCGGATTCCCGTTCGAGTTCTCGTTTGGGTCTCCGTCAATGCCTTCGGGGAGCTTCCAGCCAACACGCTGTAGGAGAGTAATCCCATAGCGGACGGGAACGGCGAAATTCGAAGCAGTATTCTCGGTAAAGACGGCGAAGTTGATGCCGATGACGCGCCCCGATTGGCCGAACAGGGGAGCGCCGGAGCCGCCCTCCGCCGTGCGCGCATCATAAACTATGCGGCGTGTGTCGAGGTCTGTGATATGTCCCTGCGTGGTCAACGGCTGGATATGCTTTTTCTCCGCCAGATAGCCGAGAAGCGATTCGAGCGATGATCCGTAGCGCGCCTGAATGCTGCGCGCCTCGGCGTCATCCAGAAGCGCAAGCAAGCGGTCGGGGCCCGATGGATAGCCCATCATGACGACCGCTTTGCCGACGGCCACAGCATCGGACTCGCGATCAAGCGGCAGGACGGGAATGTTCGCCAATTTTTCTTTATTCTCAAGCAGGCAGACTGCCACGTCGTCCCTTTGCGCGGCCTGTTTGAATTTAAGGGAGAGCGGTAGCGGGTTTTCGGGAAAAAAAGCCATCAGCTTTTTTAGTCGCGGTTGGCCGCTCGCGGTACTTGTCAGGCTCTGCGCTCGCTCGTCGGCGAGCCAGGGCTGCGCAACGTGACGATTAGTCAGGATAAAGCCGTCGCCGACGTGGAATCCGGTTCCGACGAACTCGAACTCGGCCACAGCGCCGTTGCCCTCAGGCGTCAGTTGAAGCGGGTCAGCGCCGCTCTGAATTACCACGCCGTCTTCGTTGGTCTGCACTTCCGGGTAACGAAGGGGCCGCCCCGTTCCCCGCTCGACGAAAATATATGAGCCGGAAACAAGGCACACACCGTTGCCGTAATCGCTGCGAAGCTTCGGCGCGAGCGAAAGACTGTCGCGGATAAGTTTGTTCGATTCGTCAACCTTGCTCACCGCATCGCTTGTCTTGCCCATCTCCTCGCGCATCTTTGCGAGTTGTTCGTTCTGGGCGTCTATCACGCGGCGGCTGGTCTGAACCTCTCGATAGAGAGAGAAGCCTATGTAGAGGATACCGCCGACGAGCGCAAGCGCGATGGCGAGCGTCACAAGCTTGGTACTCGGATTGATTTCGCGGACAAGCTCGCGCGTAAACTCGCGCAGGAAGACCTTGGCATCGTCGCGACGGGCGCTGGCAGCCGATTCCATGGCGGCATGCTCGATAAACGGGGCAACATGAGTTTCCGCGCGCGGCCCCGTCACGACAGCAGGCAGACCACCGCCGAGAGGGAAAAAAGTTAGCAGCAAATTTGATGGGCCAATCCGCACCTCATCGCCGCCGGCAATCCTGGTGTAATTTTCGAGCCGCTCTCCGTTATGAGTGATTTCAAGTGAGGGATCAAAATCGGTGACCCTGTAATAGCCGTTCGTGCGCCCTAGTTCGAGCAGTACTCCCGTCGGCACGGTTGAGGGAATGGTCGAAGGGTCCAGCCGCAGGTTACAAGCTTCGCCTGCGCCAATGCGAATACGATCCTGCATCAGCACCTGTGTATGCTTGTCCAGCCCGGTGGCAATGTGGATGACCAGTCCGTCCGTCATAAAACAGTTAATCCGGCCGAGCGCTCCAAAGGAGCGTTCATGAATCAGGCGACCGCGCACCGACCGCTTTTACCACTGCCTGCGGTCACACGTGCGGTCGCCTCTAATTCCCAATAATACATTATTAATTGTGGCGCTAGCAAAAAAGTTAAGCGGGCGTGCGTTCAGGCAAATCGAGCCCACCAATTTTTCATGGTAGCCGCGAGCGTGTTAAGATTTACGGATGCCCGAAGATAAACAAAACGGGCCTTTTTTAACCATGAAAGAATACTCAATTATCGAAGACCGCGATCAGGTCTGCGCTCTGGCCCCGGTCGCGTACGCGCCAATTCGTCATCATATCTTCGTCTGTGCGGGAAAATCCTGCGAGGCTGCGGGAAGCCAAGAGGTCAGGGAAGCTTTGACGCGCGAACTCGTGGCGCGCAATCTGCTGTTTGGCAAAGAAAAGAAGGGTAAAAATCCGAAGGGCAGCGTCGTCCTGACAGAGTGCAACTCGGTCGGATTTTGCGCCGTCGGCGCGGCGGTGATGGTCTATCCGGACGGTATCTGGTATGCGCAGGTCGTGCCCGGCGACGTGCCGGAGATCGTCGAGGAACATATCGTCAATGGTCGCGTCGTCGAAAGACTTGCGCTCCTACGTGTGCCTGCCGCAAGCGTTTAAGAATAAAAATAAAGAGTGCGACAAGGCGCTGATTGTTTCAGGGTTTCGCCGTCGCGTCGCTGAAGGCAGCGGCCACGCCCGCGCCCATAACGTAGCTGTCGAAAATATCCTTCCTCATCCATGATTCACCGATAAATATTTGACGAAGCTCGTCCACGTTCACGTTTTTTCGTATCTGCTCCAGGTTCTCTCCACGCGCTACGCCCGCTTCCACCTGTTGTTTGATTGATGCAAACAGCTTCGACATCTGCCTGACATACGAATCGTCTCGCAGCACCGGGCCATGCCCCGGGATGATTGCGGTCGGGCGCAGTGCAAGCAGCATTTCGAGTGTCCGGCTCCAGTCGCCGGGATGCGATTGAGGATTTCCAACATACGGAACTGGCCACATCACCAGATCGCCTGCGATCACTATTCCCTCCTGTGGCAGATGAACGACGATGTCACCGCTGGTGTGCCCACGTCCCAAATACCTGATGTCTATGGTGCGGCTGCCCCTGTAGAGCGTGAGCCTTTCCTCCACTGTGATGGTGGGCAGGATGATTTCGACATTAGGGTTCTCTGCCATGTAACGCTCTGCAATCCGAATATCGCTGGCATACGTGGCGCGCTCTTCCTCGTCCATAGGCCCGCCAAAGATGCTCTTATTTTTCTCCAGCCGGTTTTTGAGTGCCGCGATGAATCCGGGGTAACCCTGCTCCGACATCGCTTGCTTTCGATTACTTAAACCGGTGTTGGGCAAATACTCGCGCGTCTTCGCATGGGCGATAAACTCGACCCCGGGGAAGGCTTTCGCGTAAACCTGATTCCCCATAATGTGATCGTCATGCCAGTGCGTATTGATGACATACCGCACGGGCTTTGTCGTCAAACGTCTGAGTTCTGCTAATAATTCTTTCGCCGAGCCGGGTGTGAGGGTACTATCAACGACGATCACGTCATCCGAATTGATAATAAAAACGCTATTGGCATTGACCGTCAAACCCGGTGGTTCCTTACGAACCGCAGCGTAAACGCCATCGGCGACTTTCACAATCTCATACTGTTTCGCCTGGCCTGAAGCGATCAGCGGCGATAAAAGAATAAGCACAAACAAGCAAACACGTGCGGGAAACATATTCTTTCTCCAATCACAGCGGTTTGAAAAGGATTGCAAAGGACAGGGACTTCTACGATTCCGTTGCGAAATAAGTTCAACAAGCGGGCGTAAATTTACTTACGTTAGGAATAGTGTGAGTGAAAACGGGGAGGCTGAAGCGAACCTCAAAAGAATCGTTCATGTTCATGAATTTTATCCGAAATTCCGTAGAGGCAAAGCGACGCAGGCAGGTGAGCAGGAGGTTTGAAAAAGGCAGTCGCACGCATGAGTGTTAATCCAACATGTATGTGCGATGAGTGACATGAGAGGGCAGGCGCAGGGACGGGCGGCACGAAGGATTGGTCAGGCGTAGATGAAGAAAGAAAGCTTCGATGCTAATCGAGTATCACGTCAGCGACGCCGGAGAAATACCATTCTCCATTTATCAAACGAGCCTCTATGGCCGCATCCCTTTCGAAAATCTTCTCTCCGTCATCAACTTTGGCTGTGCCCCAAATATCATAGCGGACTAAATCTTCATCATTGATGGTCAGCACGAGCGTGTCGGTGGGCTTGAATTCCAGTAGAACGCTACGATAGCCCTGGGCTATTGTTCTCTTGCTCGCTTCAACGTAAGCATCCCGGCTGAGATTCGTGGGCGTGGCGACGGATTCCCACAAAAGGTCATACAGCTTTTCATATTGTTTTGTGCGCTCGTACTCGACGTACAGATTTAACCTTTCAATAAGCATCGGACGCAAATGCTGAGGTACGGCAGCAAACACTTTCTCTTCTTTTGTGCGGGAAAGCGCTTGAGCAAATAACACAGACGAAATAAACACCAGTAGAAATGTTGACGTGAGCAATTTTCTCATAAGGCTTTATCCAATGCTCCGACATGTTCAAGCGGCCACTCGCATCCCCGCAATTGAGCCGCCGGGGAGACAAGGCGATAAGCATTCAAGAGTTGCGGATGAGAGCCGCGTTATTTGCGTTCGACGGCAAATAAGTTGCGAGCTGGCGCAACACGTCATCAAACAGCCCGTTTTATTTACGCCGTCTCGCCGAAGCGATGAGGGCTATGCCAATTATCAGGAGTGGCGATGATATCCAAAACGCGCCTAAATTCGCCACCCTCTTCAGATTTAGGACGGCCAACACTGCTGCGGCCACAAGGAAAATTATCCCGATAACGCGTCGTGTATTGGGCGACATGAGTCAAACCCCCTTACAGATAGCAAAAGCATATAATAACTTCAAACGGAATAGTTCGGTAATGCTCCGCCCATCCCAAAATTCTCGATAGAAGCAGCCGTCAAAGATAGAAGTGCCGCCGACCGCGAGAGGCATTCAAGTAAACCGGAGAGAGCAACGATGAAAGGAATGCTGTCGCGGGATCGGGTTGAATTGAGTTTTCTGCCAGTCAATTTTTAGTATGAAAAGCGTAACGGGCATTAGCGCGACCTGATGTTCTCTCTTTTGCGTTATTCAGCCTGCCCAGTACCATTGAGCGTACAGCGCTGTATAGACGAACAGCATGGCGGCAAAGAACGCTGCCACGCTTAACAGAAGCCACAACCTTCTCTTTAACAAGTCCCCCATGATAATAAAGACCGGAAATGCCAGCATGACGTATCTGGTAAATGAGCGCATCCTAAACATTCCGCCAAAAGAAAAATATGGCAGGAGTAAGACCCCCAGAGCAAAAAGAAAATAATGAGTTGGGAGCCTCTTCCTGAAGATAATCGTGAGCGATAAGAAGAGGAAGAAAAACCAGGGGTCAAGCGTTATCGTGTTAGGCCCGGCTCTCAGGACTGTACCCAGAAAGCGGAAAGGAAGCAAAAGATAAATAGGGTAAGAATAGTTCCCAATCTTACTGACGTGGAGCCACGCGCGTTGACCTGTGACAAATGCTAACGGACTGCTAAAGGCGTTCCATAAATAGAGTGTGTACAGCCACAGACCCGCTGTTGCAAGCACTGTGCAGACGACAATGTATGTTGCCAACTTTTTTCGCTCCGCCTTAAATCTATGCCAGAGTTCCCAGAGCAGCGGCGGAAGCAGCGCAATAGCCGTGGGGCGAGTGGCGAGCGCCAGCCCAGCGCAGGCTGCCGCAAGAACGTATCGCTCTTTCTTGAGCAGCAGAAAGAAACAAACAATCAGTAGAAGCGTCAGCGATTCAGTGTAACCTGCTGAGAAGAAGAGGGCGGTAGGAAAGAAGCTCAACAGAGCAATCGCATAGAAAGCTATCTCATCCCCGTAATCGTCTCTTATTAATTTGAAGGCCAACGGGACGGCGATTAAAATCGCCAGGTTTGAAACAATGAGAAGCGCAATGTAATGTTCGAGACCGAAAAGATTGGCGATAAATCTTGAGGTTAAAGGATACAAGGGATAAAAAACTACCGGGTGCTCAATTAAATCGTTTCCATTATAGGAGTATCCCTCCAGACTAATCTTTAAATACCAGCCTGAATCGAATCGCAACAAATAACGGAGCCACGGTGAGTCAACATTCCACAAGCCGCTGCCTTTATTCTGTGTAATGAGGCGAGCCGAAAAAGCAATAGCTAAGAACACCACCAAACGCGAGCCGGTAAATATCAGAAGAGCAGCAGCGTACGGTCTGTAAATGTGCCAACGCGCTCTAAGGATGGCTTTGTAAATCATCTTAGTCACAGGGCCAAACTGCCTGCCAGTCAATTTTCATTCATTGGACCATCGTTTTGCTCGAAGCTCTTCTTCAATCTATCGCCTAACGCCAAAATTAAGCCGCGCTGAGCGAGAAGCATTCTAGCAGTAGGAATAATTCAATAATGAAAAGATTTATATTGAGGCGTCGGGTTGAATTGAGTTGTTAGGCAAAAACAAAAAACTCAAAGCTCTCTTGTCATAAATACGCTATTCGGATCTTCAATATAATCCGCAAACGGCTCGCAATATGTAAAACCAAAATTAGCGTATAGTTTGCGAGCGGGCTCGAAAGCTTCCATTGACCCAGTTTCTAAACTTAACCGGCTGTAACCACGTCGCTTTGCTTCTTCCAGTATGTGATGAAGAAGATTTTTAGCAACGCCCTTTCTAAGATGCGGCGAAGATGTTCGCATGGATTTTATCTCGGCATGTTGAGAGTCCAGTTCTTTGAGTGCTCCACAGCCGAGTAGCTCACCATTTTCCCAGACGGTCCAAAACGTAATCCCCGGTTCGCGTAATGCCTCAATATCCAGGGCATGAACACTCTCAGGCGGCGAATGTAGGAACATACTCCGAAGATGTTCCTGCAACAGTTCATATATCTCTGAACCTTTTAGATCGTCAATTTTAATATCCATGAGAAACTCGATTTAATGAAAGCGCGGCTTGGGCTTCATTCATTATCTTTTATGGCTAGCGTCATCTTAATAATATGTATTCCTGTGAGAACGGCACATTCTTATCTTATTTTGCCGGAGGGCGCAAGATTGCCGTGCCTGCACGGAATCAGGCTCTCGCTACGTTCTCGTTTCTCTACTAGGTACTCAATCAAGAGTTGGAATGGATAGCGAATGTCTGGCGGGACAGGAGATTAAAACGATTACCAGTGGTATCTGCAAAGAGGAAATAGAATTGGTGTTTTGATCCGCTGATAGATCGAGGGTGAAAGAGAACGCGCCGGATGGCCTCTAGTATTGAGAGCCACACGGCGCGTTCTTTGCGCATGATGAAAAGTGCCGCTTAGGCAGCGCTCGCAGCCTCTTTGGGCTTCCAGCGAAGGACGGGCTTACGTGCCGCTGCGGCTTCGTCCAGGCGACCGATGCGCGTCGTATGAGGCGCATTTAAGACGAGGTCGGGATCCTCAACGGCTTCGCGCGCAATCGAGTGCATGGCGGCGATAAACTGATCCAGTTCCTGCCGCCCGACGGACTCCGTGGGCTCTATAAGCATCGCGCCCTGCACGATCAAAGGGAAATAGATCGTCATCGGATGAAAGCCGTAATCAATCAGACGCTTGGCGATGTCCAGCGTGTGAACGCCCTTGCGCGATTGTCGTTTGTCAGTAAAGACGACCTCGTGCATCGGCGGGGCATCGAATGGCTTATCGTAATCCGATGTTAAGCCGTGCGCGATGTAGCGCGCATTGAGCACAGCCGCTTCGGTCGCTTCACGCAAACCTTCCGGGCCGTGCGTTTGAATATAGGAGAGCGCCCGGAGCATCATCCCGAAGTTGCCGAGGAAGGCTTTGACGCGCCCGATTGATTGCGGACGATCAAAGTCGAGCCGGTATTGATCCTCTTCTTTGACGACACGCGGCACTGGAAGAAAAGGCTCAAGCTCCTTCGTACAGCAACATGGGCCGCAGCCGGGGCCGCCCCCTCCGTGCGGAGTCGAAAAGGTCTTGTGCAAATTCAAATGGATGACATCCACGCCCATATCGCCCGGACGTGCGACGCCGACCAGCGCATTCATGTTCGCGCCGTCCATATAAACGAGCCCGCCCGCTTCATGCACGATGCTGCAAATCTCTGTAATGTTCGTTTCAAAAAGGCCGACCGTGTTCGGATTGGTCAACATCAGCCCGGCGATGTCGCCATGCGCGCACAACTCGCGCAGGTGAGCGAGATCGGTCAAGCCTTCGGGCGTCGAGCGGATAGTCTTGACTGTAAAACCTGAGAGATTGGCAGAGGCGGGATTTGTCCCGTGCGCCGAATCGGGAATAAGCATCGTACGACGGCGGGCCGATGCTCCCTCGCCGTCGCGCGCGTCAATAAAGGCGCGTATTAGCATTACGCCCGTCATCTCGCCGTGCGCGCCCGCCGCCGGTTGCAAGGATACGCCCGCCAAGCCTGTGATTTCAGAGAGATGTTGTTGCAGCTCATAGATGACCTGCAAAGCGCCCTGCGCGTCCCCTTCGGGTGAGAGCGGATGCAGTTGAGCGTGGCCGTGAATTCGCGCCACACGCTCGTTCAAGCGCGAGTTGTATTTCATCGTGCATGAGCCGAGCGGATACAAGCCCAGATCAATCGAGTAATTCCAGGTCGAGATACGCGTGAAATGTCGTATGACATCAACTTCGCT
Organism: Pyrinomonadaceae bacterium; assembly: GCA_046714695.1. GTDB lineage: Bacteria > Acidobacteriota > Blastocatellia > Pyrinomonadales > Pyrinomonadaceae > DASQYE01. The sequence continues at coordinate 14,790 of JBKKAL010000043.1, read as the reverse complement.
GACCTCCGGCATCCCTTCCAAACGATCATCGCGTTGCATGTCCTTCGGGAGCATCTCGTCGAGCGGCGTCTCTTCAACGTCGAGGGCGGGAAGGCGATAGCCGATTCGACCGGGCTGCGAGCGCTCGAAGATCAGCGCCTCGTTTTGCGTCGGGTGCGTTGTGACTTTGGTAATGTTCGTTGAATCCATGTAAAAATCTCGGAATCGTTTATGTGGTCAGAGCGGCGAGACCTTCGACCAGAGCGTCAATCTCCGCACGCGAGTTGGTCTCCGTCACGCAGACCAGAAAATCGTTGGGCTTATCGGCATAGTAGCGCGAGAGCGCGAGCCCGCCCGTGATGTTACGCTCCCTTGCGAGCCGTGATAAAAGTTCCGCCGCTTCGATTCGCGAGCGGACGACAAACTCGTTGAAGCGCGGAGCTGTGAAGGGAAGCGTAAAGCCTTCTATCTTACAGATGCGCCGCGCCGCATACGCGGCCTTCTGCGCGCACTGCATAGCGGCCTCCTCGATGCCGCGCGGCCCCATCGTCTCCAGATAAATCGTTGCCGCCAGCGCGATCAATCCCTCGTTGGTACAGATATTCGATGTCGCCTTCTCGCGGCGGATGTGCTGCTCGCGCGTGGCGAGCGTCAGCACAAAACCGCGACGGCCGTCTTTATCAACCGCCTCGCCGACGAGTCGTCCGGGAATCTGTCGCGCGTATTTTTCGCGTGTCGCGAAGAGCCCTAGATACGGGCCGCCATATGAAAGCGGCACGCCGAAGGACTGCCCTTCGGCGACGACTATGTCAGCGCCCGCTGTGCCGGGTGCGCGCAAGAGCCCGAAGGACATCGCTTCCGTGACGGTCACGACGAGTAACGCCCCGACCGCGTGAGCACGTTCCGCGAGCGCACGCACGTCTTCGACGCAGCCGAAGAAATTGGGCGATTGAATGACGAGCGCAGCCGTCTTGTCGTCAACCGCGCTTAAAGCGCCCTGCGCCGTCTGACCCGTGGCCGCGTCGTAATCCAGACGTTCAAGCTCGATCCCGGCATGCTGGACGTAAGTATTGACGACCTCCAGATATTCAGGATGAACGGAGGAGGAGACGACCACCTTCTGACGCCGCGTGACGCGCTCGGCCATCAGCACTGCCTCTGCCAGGGCGGTCGAGCCGTCGTACATCGAGGCGTTGGCGACCTCCATCCCGGTCAACTGGCAGACCATCGTTTGAAACTCGAAGATGGCCTGCAATGTGCCCTGCGAGATTTCCGGTTGGTAAGGCGTGTAGGCTGTGAAGAATTCCGAACGCTGGATGAGATGATCAACGACGGTCGGCGTATAGTGCGAATACGCGCCCGCACCGAGAAAGCTGATCCGACGCGCCGCTGTGTTGCGCGCCGCCGTCGCTTCAAAACCGGCGAGCAGTTCCATTTCCGAGAGCGCGGCGGGAGTTTTAAGGAGAGCGCGCAGGCGCAAGTCCGACGGGATCGAACTGAATAACTCCTCAGCCTTCTCTAATCCGACTGTTTGAAGCATTTCCGCGCGTTCGTCCGGCGAGTTTGGAATATAACGCAACTTTTATTCTGTCTCCGCTTTCGTGAAATCTTCGTACTCGGCGGCTGACAGAAGACTATCAACCTCACCACGGTTGCTCATGCGTATGCGAATCAGCCAGCCATCGCCGTAAGGGTCGTTGTTGACCTTCTCGGATTCATCCTGAAGAGATTCGTTGACCTCTATGACTTCGCCGGAGACGGGCGTGAAAATCTCCGAGACGGCTTTGACCGATTCGACAGAGCCGAATGCTTCATGGGCCGAGAAAGATTCACCGACCTTCGGCAGCTCGACATAGACCACATCGCCCAGCGCATTCTGCGCGTGATCTGTAATGCCGATGGTGCCCATGTCGCCTTCGATCCTGAACCACTCGTGATCTTTGCTGTAGTGTAAATCCTCTGGAACGTTCGACATTTGTTGTTCGCTGCTCCTCAAGCGGTAGAAAAAAAGTATTCAGTAATCAGCAGTCAGCCAACAGCTTTGAGCTGATAACTGAATACTGATTGCTGATTACTTATTTGTTTCATTCTTCTCACGTTTATAAAAAGGCGTTTTGACGATCCGCGCGCCGACCTCGCGGCCACGCACGTCTATCTGTATCTCGCGCCCCACCTCCGCATATTCCGTGGGTACGTAGGCCAGACCGACATTCTTTTTAAGAAAAGGCGCGGGACTACCCGAAGTGACGCGACCCCTTCGCTCCCCCTCGACCAGCACATCCTGGCCGTCACGGGCAATGCCTCGCTCAGTCATCTCGAATCCGACCAGGCGCTGCCTGACGCCCTCTTCCTTTTGTCTCGCCAGCCGCTCGCGCCCCGTAAAGTCTCCCTTGTTCAGCTTGCAAATCCAGCCGAGATTGGCTTCAAGCAACGTCGTTGTCTCGTCAATCTCATGTCCGTAGAGCGCCATCGCCGCTTCAAGCCGAAGAGTGTTGCGAGCAGCGAGCCCGCAAGGGATAACGCCTTCGGGCGTGCCAGACTTTCCCGCTTCCAGAAATCTGTTCCAGAGCTGCTCAGCCTTTTCGGAAGCGGCATAGACCTCGAAACCATCCTCGCCCGTGTAGCCCGTTCGCGAAATGATCGAGGCAACCCCGTCAACCTTCCCCTCGCGAAAATGGTAATACTTGATCTCGTCGAGCGGCACGTCCGCGAGCGGTTGCAAAATCGAAATGGCGTCCGGGCCTTGCAGCGCAATCTGGCAATAATCCGCGCTCACGTTCCGTAGCTCGACCTGCTCATCCCTTTTGTGTGAAGCGATCCAATCCCAGTCCTTCTCGGTCGTCGAAGCGTTGACGACGAGCAGAAGATGATCCGCCGCGAAGCGATAGACGAGCAGGTCGTCCACGACGGTGCCTTCGGGTGTGGTAATCGCGGAATACTGCGCCTGGCCGTCAACGAGTTTCGCGGCATCATTGGAAACCAGCCGGTTGACGAAGGGGATTGCGTCCGCCCCTCGCACGTCTATCTCTCCCATATGCGAGACATCGAAGAGGCCCGCATGTGTGCGCGTGCGCAGGTGTTCTTCGACCGTGCCAGCCACATACTGAACGGGCATATCCCACCCGCCGAAATCTACCATGCGCCCTCCCGTCCGGCGGTGCAGGGCGTTGAGCGGAGTCTGTTTCAAATCAGGCGCAATCAAGCCGGTCTCCTACAAGCCTCTTTGTCGAGGCGTTTTGGGTCTTAAAGGTCTAAACATGAGCGGAGCGTGAAAGCTAACATGCTGCGCGCGGGGCGTCAAGGTGAGGCTCGCGGCCCATTATCAAACGGAAGTTCGACATGCACGGAGTCACTGAACGGCCGCGGAAGACGGGGCTTTTGAGCTGTTTTGTTTTGGCAGGGAAACGGGAGAACTACGGAAGAGCTTAGAAGCCGCTTTCGGAAACACTGACCTTCTGCACGACGAAGACGACGCGCATAGTCTGCGGGCGGCGGTCAAAGGAGGCGGGAACAAAGGCCGGGCCTTCGCGCAGGGCAACCTGAAAATCTACCAGCATCCGAGGATCACGCGGCGCTTGCACGACGCCGGCAAGCGAGGCATGACCATCGCTGAAAACATCCGTCACGACGACCATATCATCATCGCCGAGCGGGCCGCGAGATTTTGAAAGGGCCAGCGCGGCGAGCGCCCCGCGCGGGTTCAGGCTCGGCGATTGGACGGCGAAAGGGGCACGGCTTCTGGACAAAGATTCGGATGAAACAGGCTGAGTGATGTCGAACTCACCATTGCGCGGGACAAAGACTCTGTAAAGGGCCGCATCGCGCGAGGCCATCTCGGCTTCATGCAGCGCGACCAGATGCGGGCGCAGAGCACTGAAGAGAGAGAAGAAAAGTATGAGGGAAGCGAAAGTTCCTATCGTATAGGGCATCAGGCGCGGACGCAGCCAGCGCGCAAGATGAACGTCGAGGGAAACGCGCGGAGCGCGCCGGAGCGCGCCGGCCTCAATCGCCAGGGCATCGCTGATCGAAGATGCGAGATCGGGCGGCGCAACGGGCCGCTTGAGCGACGAAAGTCGCCGCGTGAGCAATCGCGCTTCGGCCACTTGCGCGCGGCATAATGGGCATTGCTCCAAATGCCGCTCACAGGCAGCGCGAACAGGCAACGCGAGCGCATCGTCAATGTATGACGAGATCGTTCGCTGTATTTCATCGCACGACAACATAAGGCTGAGATTAGATGTTAGATGTCAGATGCTGGTGCTGACATCCATCATCTGTCATCTGAATTTTGAGGCGAATGGCTGGCCGACCCCGGCTGCTCCCTTTTTTAATGAAGGAAGCAACTCTTCGACCTGCGCCCTGGCCGCTCCATTACGGTCTTCGGATCAGAGCGAGAATCTAAAACGGGTGTTGCTGGCCGCGTTTTCAAAATCACTCTTATCCTGAACCATAATGTAAAGCCTGGGGTTGCAGGCCGCCTTCGTCACTTCGACCCAATTGGCACCGAGTTGTTGGTGAAGCCGGGGCGGGGCAACCATTCGCTTCAAAGAACTGTTAAGTAGTCAGTAATCAGTTTTCAGTAGTCAGCCAAAAGCTTTTCACTGATTAGTGATTACTGACTACTTTTTCAAAAAGAACTGCCGAGCTTGTGGCGTAATTCCAAACGCCCGCGCGATAATCTGGATTTGACAGTCCCGATGCTGATCTCAAGCGCCGCAGCGATCTCTTCGTAACTGAGTCCCTCGACATCTCTGAGAATGACGGCTTCGCGAAACGGACGCCCGAGCGTCTGTAATGCCCGGCTGAGCGCCCGTTCACGTTCGCGGGCCAGCGTCTCCTGTTCCGGGTCGCGTCGCTCATGATCATAGAGGCACGCGCTCAGCGGTTCTTCACGCTCGCCGCTCGGCATATCCAGCGAGATGGTCTTATCGCGCCGTCGCCTGCGCCACCACCGCCAGCGATTACGCGCCTGGTTAAGCGCGATCCGGTAAAGCCATGTTTTCAAATCCGCTTCGCCCCGAAAGCGCGCGATGCTCTGAAAGGCGCGCAGGAAAGTCTCCTGCGTCAGGTCTCGCGCCTCCTCGGCGTCTTCCGTCAAACGATATAGCAGCGCATAGACATCACCTGAGCGCTCCTCTACCAGACGGTCGAAGGCCGCCGCTTCGCCCGCTCTCAACCTTTCAACGAACTGCGTCTCGCCCGCCGCACGGACTTCCGAGGGGGTCGCCGGGGCGGCCTCTTTCAATTCTGCTTGCCCGCGGAGGGCGATTGGCTCCCCGTAGCTCACTCGTATCCCCCGGCGGCGGGAAACGTTCTAACCAGAGGCGAAAACTGCCGCTTCCCGTGCAGTTAAAGCTTTAGACAACGCCCGTTGACGCTTTGTTCCCAAAAATATCTGGTGAAATAAAGTTTATGATCGAAATGTTGACGGGTTCGCTGCATTCCAACGTCTCCGGCCTTTGGCTCGTGCGGCGCGCTTCAGATACTTCGATGACGAAATCCCCATCGGCGGCGCGCTGATTTTACAATTCGCCTTAATTCCGAAGCGCTTTGAGGCAAACGTAGCACGCCTGCTTTTACTCGTCAAACAACATTCTACGGTCTTGCTTGACAAGCTCTCGCAGCGACCGTTAGAGTCATTGTTTGACCTATCATACCTGTAAAAGAACGTGTCCGACTGTGCGTTCTTGCGTGAGGAAGAAACTTGGCCCGGTACAATAAGAAGCGCGCGCGCGAACTCCAACATGATCGCTTTCGCGATACCACGCTGTCAGCGTTTGACCGCCTCGGCGACCGCCTCGAAGGCAAGGGGCGCACAATCCTATACGCCATCGCCGGTCTGGTCGCCGTGATCGCGCTCGCTACCATCTGGTCCTGGTGGAGCGCCCGCAAAACGGATGAAGCGCGCCGCGCTCTCGGCCATGCCATCAAAGTGGCCTCCGCGCCCGTTTCTCCTACCCCTGCGCCCGGCTCTACAGACTTCAGTTTCCTTTCTGAGAAGGAGCGCGCCGAGCGTGCCGTCAAAGAGTTTGAAGCCGTCGCCGCCAAGTACGGTGATCCTTACAGAGAGAAGGCGCGATACTTCATCGCCGCCAATCAGCTCTCACTGGATCGCGCCAAAGGCATCACTGAGTTGGAAGCGCTCGCTAAAAGCAGCGACAATGAAGTGGCGACGCTCTCGAAATTCGCCCTCGCTCAAGCCAGAGAAGGCGAGGCGCAGTATGATGCGGCGGCCGCCCTCTACGCCGAGCTGGCCAAGCAAACAAACGCCATCATTACTTCTGATGTTGCCAACCTGCGCCTCGCTGCTGTCTATGAGAAGCAGGGCAAAAAGAAAGAGGCCGCAGACCTTCTCTTCTCTATTGGCGAGGCTGCGCGCACGGCGAAAGATCAGGAGGGCAAGCCTTTGACGCCCACAGCAGCCGAGCGCGAAGCGATTAGCAAATTAGAGAAGCTCGACCCGGCACGCCATGCTCAGCTTCCGCCTGAGCCTCCGCCGACAACCAATCTGCCTTTCTAGCCATCAGGAGGGCGCAGGCGGTAACAAGTGAAATAATAAAGCCAACAATTTGTTACCAGTCCCGTGTAACCTGTCCCTTCTATGGATAATCTTACGCACTCGCTCATGGGGCTCGCGACTGCGAAGGCCGGATTAGAGCGATTATCGCCGGGTGCGACCGCCGTTTGTATCATCGCCGCCAATGCGCCCGATGCCGATATTATTACCCTGATTGGCGGGCGCTGGACTTATCTACATCATCATCGCGGCATTACTCATTCAATCGTCGGTACGATCGCGCTGGCGCTTCTTATCCCGTCCATCTTCTATCTGGTTGACCTGATCATAGCGCAGCTCAAGCGGCGGCCACCGCGGGTAAAATTTCGCGGGCTCCTTCTGGCTTCGCTGATCGCGAGCGCGACACACCCGTTGATGGATTGGACAAATAATTATGGCGTGCGTCCATTGTTGCCGTGGAGCGGTCAATGGTTTTATGGAGACTTGGTTTTTATCCTGGACCCCTGGCTCTGGCTCACTTTAGGCGGCGCAGCCTTTCTGCTCACGGCGCGAACGCGTTGGCGCGTTATTGCCTGGACGACTCTCGCATTAATTTTGACGGCGGCCATTCTCTTTCTCCCGCAAAGACGCACAGATGTTTCCTATCCCGTAATCTCAACAGTTCTCTGGTTCATAGGCTTGATCGGCCTCGCTTTGGCCCATCGCTGGCAGTTGGCCCAGCGATATGGAAAAGCTCTGGCACTGCTCGCCCTCTGCTTTGTCGTTGTTTACTGGGGCGGGCTTTCCCTGCTACATCGCCGTGCCCTGACGCAAACGGAAGAGATAGCAAGGGGACTCGCAGGAGATAAAGGCGAGCGGGTTTTGCTTCTGGCTGCGATGCCGACGCTGGCTGATCCTCTGCGCTGGCAGGGTATGGCCGAAACGGATCGCGCGACATACAGGTTTTTTATATCTTTAAGTAGAAGCCCTGCTGAGATCAACGACTTGGTACGTTTTGAAAAGCCGCAGGGAAGCGAAGCGCTGCTGGTTACGCGCGCCTCGGATGACAGTGGCGCAAGAGTTTTTCTGGAATTCGCCCGCTTTCCCGTCTTTCAATTTGAGGGAGACTGCGCGAGCCGGATGTTCGTACAATTGGCCGACCTGCGTTACACTGAGCCGGGACCCGGGCAACAGCGCGGAAATTTCGCACTGGAACTTCCCGTCGCGTGTCCGGAGCCCTGAGGAGACAAAAGCATTAACAACCAAGTGAGAGAAACGACAGGCGCGCAGAGTTCGAATGCGGACGCAGCGACAGCAGCAGCAGAAGCGTTGGACGATGCAGCCGGACGACGCCTTGCCTCCCCTTCAGGGCGCGGCCACCTCGCCAGTATAAGAGTCTCTCCCGAAGGCTATCTGGCGCTTGCCTGCGCGCTGACTTTCGTTTCGTTCCTTTGCCTGCGCTCCTCTCAAGACCTCTCTGCGCTTGTCACTATTGCGCTCGCCTGGATTATCACGCCGCTTTTTGCCTTCACCGACCGCATCAATTTCGATGGCCGCACATTATCGCGCCAGGGCGTCGTCGCCCTCATTCATCGGCTCGTCAAAGGACGACGACTCAGACTACCTGTTAGCGAGATCGAGAGAATTGAGACCAGCGCTGTGCGAACGCTCAGGCGCGGCGGGCGCGTGCGTTATCGTTACCGCAGCGAGGTCGCGGGCGATGGGCTTCGCTTCCGTTTTGCTTCGGGCGGCGCTAGTTATCGCAGGATGGTGCAGGCAATGTTCTCGCTTGTTCCCGAAGAGAAGCTGGACGCGCGCTCGCGCGAATTGCGCGATTATCTTTCGGATAATAAAAGGCTGCGTGCGACGCTCAAGCTCCTGCACCTTGCCTCCTCTGATGTTCTGGAAGGCGCGACCACAGACCTCGATCATAATGCCAGAAGAACTGTTCGCCATCAGCGTTCAGCCGTGAAGAGTGAGCTATCGAGCGCCGATTTGGAGCGCGGGCGAAAACTTCGACGCGCGGCCAACGAGCTACGCGCGGCCGGACGCCTGCGTGAGGCCGCCGAGGCTTTTCGCCGCGCTTTGCTGGTGATGCCCACGGACGGCTGGTTGATCTATGAATTCGCACGCTTTCTTCGCTCGCAGGCCAGTGTGTTGGGCGATGCGCGGCTGCTGGCGCGCTCGCGTGCCGGTTTGAGACTGGCGGGCTGGCGTGGGCAAGGTGATGCGACGCTGTTAGCGCGAATCGGAGAAAGCTTTGTAGAGTATTCTGAAGTTGAATATGCCACGCGCGCCTTTCGCCGCGCTCTCGAACTCGATCCAAACGCTTTCCGCGCCGAGATGGGGCTGGCCGAAGTGGCTTTACGCAACGGTAAAATGGCGCATGTCATTCATCATTATTCGGCGGCCACGCGCGTCGCTGCTGATAAGGCGCTCATTAGAATGGCGAGCCATGAAGCCGACTACTTCTCGCGCCTCAATGATGACGACGAGTATTTAGCCTCGGAACTCAGGCGCATCAACTGGCTGCAAAGTATCTTCCGCGCACGCCGCTTCGCTTCGCGTGTGACGATTGCGAGCCTTCTGCTCGCCCTCCTTGGCGGATCATTGTCCGAGCCCCTCTCGGACATCGGATGGTCGCTCGCCGCTTCATCCCTCATCTGCTGGATCGGCGTCGCCATCACGAGCCGCCTCCTGACACCGCGCCGTAAATGGCGGACGGCAGAATAAAAGAAAGAAAAATAAAATTCACAAATCAATTCTCGACCGAAGGCGGACATTTCCAGAGCGCGTACGTTATGAGTGAATGCCTGGGTTGATACACCTGACGGCGAGGGTCCGAGCACTCTGCCCCACCGCACTTTTTATTGATCCTGCCAACTCTACCGGAGGTACATCAAGCATGGGACGTTTATTTATCTTAATCATCCTGGCCTGCAGTCTTTTGGCCCTTATCTCCACTCAAGCCCTCGCCCAAACCGAAGAGGAGAAGGCTGACGTGACCAGATTGGGCTCCAAGTGTGCAGAACTCTTCGGTGCGGGGAAATATGACGAGGCGATTGAGTCATGCCAGCGCGTTTTGGTGATACGTGAGAAGGCGCTCGGTGGGGAGCACCCAGATGTCGCTCTATCACTGAACAATCTCGCAGTGTTGTACGCGCTTAAAGGCGACTATACGAAAGCCGAGCCGCTCCACCATCGTGCTTTAGCCATACGTGAGAAGGCGCTTGGTGGTGAGCATTCAAGTGTCGCTGAATCACTGAACAATCTCGCAGTGTTGTACGGAACTAAAGGCGACTATACGAAAGCCGAGCCGCTCTACCAGCGCACTTTAGCCATACGTGAGAAGGCGCTCGGTGGTGAGCATCCAAGTGTCGCTGAATCACTGAACAATCTCGCAGGTTTGTACAGAGCTAAAGGCGATTATGCGAAAGCCGAGCCTCTCCTCCAGCGCGCTTTAGCCATACGTGAAAAGAGGCTCGGTGGGGAACATCCAAGTGTCGCTACTTCACTGAATAATCTCGCGGAATTGTACGGAACTAAAGGCGACTATACGAAAGCCGAGCCGCTCTACCAGCGCGCTTTAGCCATACGTGAGAAGGCGTTCGGTGGTGAGCATCCCTCCGTCGCCGACACGGTTAACAATCTCGCGGAATTGTACAGAACTAAAGGCGACTATACGAAAGCCGAGCCTCTCCTCCAGCGCGCTTTAGCCATACGTGAGAAGGTGCTTGGTGGTGAGCATCCAAGTGTCGCTGAATCACTGAACAATCTCGCGGAATTGTACAGAACTAAAGGCGACTATGCGAAAGTCGAGCCGCTCTACCAGCGCGCTTTAGCTATATTGGAGAAAGCGTTCGGTGGGGAGCATCGAAATGTCGCTACTTCACTGAGCAATCTCGCATTGCTGTACGAAGAGAAAGAAGATTATCCGCGCGCCATTGAATTTATGATGCGCTCTCAGGAGATTCGTGAGAGCAATCTCAACGCGATTCTCACCACCGGCTCAGAAGAACAGAAACAGCTTTATATCAATACGCTGTCGGGAAATACTTTTTCGACCGTTTCATTACATGCTCATTCCGCGCCGTCAAACGCGCAGGCGGCTCGTTTGGCGTTGACAACCATCCTCCGCCGCAAGGGGCGTGCGCTCGACGCCATGACTGACCAGATTGCAGGCCTGCGCCGTCGCGCCAGTCCCCAGGACCGCGAGTTGCTCGATAAACTCATAACGGTGCGCTCACAACTTGCGAGGATACAGGTTTCCGGCCAGAGCAACTCAACGCCCGCCGAACGGCAGGCGCAGATCATCAAACTTAAAACTGACGTTGAACAACTCGAAGCTCAAATCAGCCGCCGCAGCTCTGAGTTTAGCACCGTCGCGCAACGCGTCACGCTTGAAGCCGTGCGCGCAGCAATTCCGGCGGATGCCGCGCTCGTTGAGGTTTTTTCGTATCGACCTTTCGACGCAAAGATGAAAGGCGCGGGAAACAGATTCGGCGCGCCGCGTTATGTGGCTTACGTCGCGCTGCGCGACTCGGTCACGCCCCTCTCAGTTGATCTGGGCGAGGCGGCAACGATTGACGCACAGGTTACTAGTTTGCGTACCGCTTTGAAAGACCCAAACCGCACAGATGTTAAAGAAATCGCACGCGCTATGGATGCAAGTACGATGCAGCCCATACGTAAGCTGCTCGGAACAACACGGCGCATCTTTATCTCGCCAGACGGTTCACTCAACCTAATTCCTTTCGGCGCGCTCGTGGATGAAAACGGCAAATATCTCGTTGAGAATTATTCGCTCAATTATCTAACGAGCGGGCGTGATCTGTTGCGCTTGCAGGCTCAGACGGCGAACAGCAACCCGCCAGTCGTGCTGGCGAACCCATTGTTCGATCTGAGTAATCGCCCCGGCACTACCGGCAAGGCTTTGCGCGGGCTATTTCTAGATGCGCCGAGACCGAACGAGGTCAAGTACCAAACGATAGATTTTGCGGCGGCGCTTTATGCGCCATTGAAAGGCACGGCGGCGGAAGCAGCGGCTATCGGTGTCATCCTGCCGCAAGCGCAGGTTTTTACCCAAAGTGAAGCGACGGAATCAAATCTGAAACGTGTCTCACGACCGCGCATCCTGCACATCGCCACGCACGGCTTCTTCTTACCGGATCAACCCGAACTCGCTTCGAACAATACACGGGGGCTCGGACTGGAAGCTTCCAAAGAAGCCTCTGCCCCAAAAGTGATTCCTCAGGAAAACCCCTTGCTGCGATCGGGGCTGATCTTCGCGGGCGTTAATCAACGTGCGAGCGGTTCCAATGAGGACGGCGTGATGACTGCGCTCGAAGTGTCAGGGCTCGACCTGTGGGGCACAAAGCTCGTCGTCCTGTCTGCCTGCGAAACGGGTCTGGGCGACGTGAAGAACGGGGCCGGAGTGTACGGCCTGCGCCGCGCGCTGGTCTTATCAGGCAGCGAAACCCAAGTCCTGAGCCTCTGGCAGGTCTCGGACAACGCGACCCGCGATCTGATGGTAGCTTATTACAGGCTGCTGAAAGCCGGTGCAAGCCGCACGGAGGCATTGCGGCAAGTGCAACTAATGATGATCAGCGGCGGGAATCTTGAAGAGGTTGGAGCGCAGCGTGGGATAGGTTTAGATAAAACCGTTAGTGCAAACAGCCGTTGGAACCATCCGTTCTACTGGGCGGCGTTCATCCCGTCCGGCGCATGGACGAGTATGGAGGGCACAGCCGGTAAAGATCAGTAGCTTCGTAAGCAAAAGTTGTATTGCTAAAGTAAGCCACGCACAGAGTAAAGCTGTCTACTTTCAGAGAGAAAGAAAAAATAAAAAAGGCCGGAGCTGAGAGGATTGAAACCTTCTTCGCTCCGGCCTTTTAAGTTTTACGTGGAATCAGTGTCTATGCATCCGTCGCCGGTTTGCGGGTTCGCGGGGAAGAAGGCTTTTTGCTTACGGTCTTGCGCGCCGCCGATGATGCCTCATCCGACTTTGCGCCCTTCGTCGTTTTTTCCTTCGGCGTTGTGATCGCTTCGACGATGCCGGAAACGGCTGATGCGGCTTCGCTCACAATCTCGCTCATGCCTGTCGCCAGATCGCCGGGAATCTCGCGAACGGGCTGCGGGATGATGGTTCGTGCGGCCTGCTCGGCGGCTGAAGCAACTGCCGCCAGCGTTCTTGCGGGCTCCGGATTAAGAAGCGCATCCCAACGATAGCGCGCCTGCTGGCGCGGCTCCGCCAGCCGCTTGAAAACCAGATCGGTGACGGCGTTCGTGACCCAGCTATGATAAAACTCGCCGACCGAGTGAACGTCTGCATCCGGGGCAGGGTTCATAAAATCAATCGCATAGGGAATGCCGTCCTTGATGGCGAACTCGACCGTGTTGATGTCGTAACCGAGCGCGGTGCAAAGCGTTCGCACATCCTTTGTGACGCGCTCAAATAGTTCCGGCGCGAGATAGTCTGGATTATGTATGTACTGTTCGCCCGACAGATATGGCTTGCGTGGGTCATACGGCATAATCATGACCTCTTCCTGCCCGATGCAATAGCAGCGCACGAACTGGTCGAAGTTGATAAATTCCTGCAAGGTCATACAGAGCGTGCCAGTCTGGTCGTACTCGATCCACAGCTCTTCGAGCGAGTTGACGCGCGACACGTTCTTCCAGCCGCCGCCGTCGAAGGGTTTGAGGATGGCCGGAAAGCCGACGTAATCCTCTATTCCCTGCCAGTCGAGAGGGAATTCGAGATTTCGCAGGCTTTCGCCCGTAACGCCCTTGATATAATCTTTCTGCGGCAGCAGGACGGTTTTGGGGATCGCCACGCCGAGCTTGGGGGCGAGGGAGAAGTTGAAGAACTTATCGTCCGCCGACCACCAGAAAGGATTGTTGACGATGATCGTGCCTTCGAGGGCGGCGCGTTTCATCAATGCGCGATAGAAAGGGATTTCGTGCGAAATGCGATCAATAATCAAATCGTACTGCCGCTCGTAAGTATGGCGCACTCCGCCGACTTTGACGAATTCTGCAACCGTCTCGCCTCGTCCGCGCTCGTTAATACTTTTAATCAGGGCCTCAGGAAAAGATTGTTCCCGTCCGACCAGAATTCCTACTTTATTCACAACTACAGCTTCCTTTCAAATTAGGAATGTGATGGGTCGCCGAGGTTAGTTGGGCGCGCCGGCAAAATTTGTCCGCTGCCCGCCCTTGTTCGCCCATCACTCATATGGAAAACCGTGAACTCTACATGCCCTCATGGAGCCTTGTCAATTGAAGCGGCGGGCATCCCCGCCAGCGCCAGGGCGCATCTATAACAAATGCTTCTGGTTACGGCGCTGAGTGGGCATAGTTTCTTCTCTCTGTGTTACAATCTCGATTCTCGGAATGGCCCGACTTTCCCTTTCCGCCGTGAACCAAAATTTTCAAGCTCGAAGGAGAGCAACTGAAGTGTTTCGACGTTTGATCACCCTTGCCCTCATGTGGACGCTGTTCGCCGGCGCTGCCATTTTCCCACGCAGCGTTCTGGCCGGTGACGATAACAAAAAGAATTTTACGGCCGAACAGGTCGCCGAAACGGTCGTCTTTGTCTACGGCTCGCGCGAGGCGCTCAAGCAAATCCGGCGCAACGGAATTGAGCGCGGGCGTGTCACGCGCGTTAACGCCGAAGGACGTACGGAGGAATCCTCCTACGAACGCCGTTTTATTCGCGGCGAGAGTGTAGACAAGGATAAGGTTCGTCTCGATCAAAAATTGCCGACCGTCGAATTTTCGCTTGTTTATGGCAGCGGTAATACTTTTGGCCTGATCAACGGGTCGGCCTTTACGCCCCGGCAGGATGCGACCGTGGACTTCGCCGGGCAGATGTGGCACGGCATAGAAGCGCTGCTGCGGTATAAAGAGAACGGTTCGACACTCAATCTTGTCGGTCGTGATAAACAGAAGAATGTGGACCTGTTCGTCCTTGATCTCACCGATACTCAAAAGCGCAGGACACGCTACTACATCAGCTCTAAGACAGGTCGCGTCCTCTGGCTGGAATATGAGGAGACGCCCGCAGGAGGAAGCGCGCCCGTCAAATATGTGAGGAAATTCCATGATTATCGTTACGCGCAGGGAACGCTCGTGCCTTTTCGCGTAGTCCTTTATGAGGACGGCAAGCAGATACAGGAGACGCGCATCATGACCGTGACCTACGGGGTAAAGATGGAGGAAGCCCTGTTCCAAAACCCGGAGACACCAGCCAGTCCTTCCTCTTCTGCAAGACCCTAAAGCATCCGCCCTGAAGCGTAGATTAAAAACAAAGC
>JBKKAL010000042.1:0-4925 GCA_046714695.1 Pyrinomonadaceae bacterium | reverse complement strand
CTCTTGCGCAGCTCACCGAGGATGCCCTGAAATTCGTAGCGCTTTCCCATCTCCGTATGACTATCCATAAACTCCGCGATGTCGTTTAAGACTTCCAGGTCTTTGACGATGGTTTCGCGTATGCCGGGCCTCTGCACTTTAACAACCACCGATCTGCCGTCGCGCATCGTGGCGGCGTGTACTTGTCCCAGCGAAGCGGCTGCTATCGGCGTCTGCTCGAACTCCTCAAAGGCTTTGGAGATGCGCACCCCCAACTCGTCCTGGACGATCTGCTCGACCTCCTCGTAGGGGAAAGGCCCGACGTTGTCTTGCAGGCGCGCGAGCGCGTCCAGGTAAGGTTGCGGGAGAAGGTCTGCGCGGGTGGAGAGCAACTGGGCCAACTTGATATAGGTTGGGCCCATCTTTTCAAGGTCGGTCGCGAGGTCTTCGGCCTCCGCCGTCCCCGTT
This sequence comes from Pyrinomonadaceae bacterium, assembly GCA_046714695.1. Taxonomy (GTDB): domain Bacteria; phylum Acidobacteriota; class Blastocatellia; order Pyrinomonadales; family Pyrinomonadaceae; genus DASQYE01. Next base: position 4,478 of record JBKKAL010000042.1, on the reverse strand, counting down.
TCAACTATCGCTCCATCATCATCCTTGAGGGTCTCATCGAGCCCGGCCTGTTTGACCAGATCGGAGCGCCCGTACTTCATAAAAAGCCATGCGATATCCTTGTAGCGCTTGAGATGTTCCGTTTTGAGTGAGATTCCCATTAACTACCTCTTCGCTGGTTTCCATCAACCCTCGGATGGTTCTTGATACGCACGGCGCGACTCTCGAAACGATACCGTCAACCGGAGAGTATGCCTTGAGCCTCTAAATCAAAGGACGAAGCGGCAACTGCTCAGCCAGTATTAATCAAGCGTCGTGTTATAACCCGTCACTTAAATATAATAGGTTCAATGGTGAATTGATACCTTTATTTGAGTAGAGCTAGAGAACGGCTCGCGAGAGGAGCAGGAAAAAACAGCAGCAGCAGGTGGATTTTATTGACTGAAGATTATGGATTACCGCGTGCGGCGTCCGAAGAGATAAAGGCGGTCAGGCGCTCATGGATTTCATCCCGCACGCGGCGAAACTCCGCGAGGCGCGTCGCTTCATCGCCAAGGACAGCAGCCGGATCATCAAAGCTCCAATGAATGCGCCGGGTTACACCCGGAAAGACCGGACAGTTCTCTTTGGCGTTATCGCAGACAGTAATCACGTAGTCGAACTCCCGGCCCGAAAACTCATCTACAGACTTGGAACGATGCCCCGAAATATCTATTCCGACCTCGCGCATCGCTTCGATTGCTTCCGCACGGACACTTCCGGGATGCGTGCCCGCGCTGAAGACTTCAAATATATCTGCGCCGTCGTGCCGCAGAAGACCCTCGGCCATCTGACTGCGAGCGGAATTACCTGTGCAGAGAATAAGGACGCGCTTTTGTTTATTCATCATAGATCCTTCGATGGTTCATTAAGACGATCATGTGGGACTATCACAGCATCGGAAGCCGTCGGTAAAGAAGGGATGAGCCAGCGAAAAAGCATGGTCGCGGCAGCCGCTCCTAAAAGTTGCGCGGCGATAAAACCGGGAACATCAACCGGGCGAATGCCCGCGAAGGTGTCGCTTGCCGAGCGAGCAACAGTCACCGCCGGGTTGGCGAAAGAGGTCGAAGCGGTAAACCAGTAAGCTGCTGTGATGTAGGCAGCGACGGCGAAGGGAGTGGCCGTAGTAGAAGCGCGCAGCCGCGCGCAGCCCCAGATCACCGCGAGCAGACCGAAGGTCGCCACAAACTCGCTCAGTAATTGAGCGCCGCCCTGACGCGCATGTCGCGAAGCTGTGAAGAGGGGCAATTCAAACATCACATTCGCCGTCGCCACTCCAACGAGAGCCCCCAGAAATTGCGCGGCGATGTATGGGGGAACTTCTCGCCAGGGGATTCCTCCCTGCGTTGCGTCGGCCAGAGTGACGGCCGGATTAAAATGCGCGCCTGAGATAGGGCCGAAGGTCAGGATCAGCGCCACCAGCCCTGCGCCCGTCGCGAGCGTGTTAGCCAGTAAAGCAATCGCCACATTGCCCCCGGCCAACCTCTCACCCATAATCCCGGAGCCGACGACGGTAGCCAACAACATCGCTGAACCGATTGCTTCGGCCACCGTGCGCCGACCCAGGCTCATCTCTTCTTTAGACATCAACCATTTTCCATCAGCAACAGGTCTTCTCTGTCGTTGTCTTTACCGTCGAGCAGGGAACTGATGATTGAGAACTGCATTGATCCGCATCCGTGCCATAGTAAGTCGGAAGATTATCTTGATGGACGACAAATACTTCCCACTCATTACCGTCCGGGTCCGCCACCCAGGACTTATCCTGTAGCGCATAACCACAGATGATCTGCATCTCCTCGCGCGTCTCAAGGCCAGCGGCAACCCAGCGCTCGCGCATCGCAAGCACATCATCGGTTGACGCCACCTGAATCCCAAGGTGAAAGAGCGCGCCGCGCTCAACAAACGGCCTTTCATTGAGCGTCAGGTTCAATGGAGGATGCTCGACATCGAACTTTGCGTATTTGGGTCGCGACTTGCTCGGCTCCAACCCCAGCATCTTCCGGTAGAATACGATGCTGTTCTCGACGTTGCGCACATTGATCGCCACATGCGTCTTCAGCGTATGGATGACCTTCCCCGTCGTGTTTTCCATCGTCCTCTCCTTCGGCTTTATGCCTTACCGTGATATTGAGACGGGCGCGGCAGAGGTTTCACAACATGATGATGAAGTGGCCGTGGCAACTGCCGGAGCGCAACATGAAGCGTTTTCCTCTACCGTAGCGACGGTGTTCGCTACCTCTGCCTGCTCGATGATCTCACTACTGACACAGCATATGGTCGTCTCTGTAAGATTATCTTCGAGCACGACGAACGCCTCCCATTCATTGCCGTCAGGGTCGTGTACCCACGTCTTATCCTGTAAAGCGTAGCAGCAGTTGGTTTGCATCTCGTCGAGTGTCGTGAGACCTCTCTCTGCCCATGTCCGGCGCATGGCAAGCACATCATCGGTTGACGCCAACTGAATTCCGAGATGCGAGAGAGCGCCGCGCTCTTTAAAGGGCACTTCGTTGAGCGTTAGATTGAGCGGCGGGTTCTCTACATCGAACTTGGCATATCCCCGGCGCACTTTGACGGGCTCCAGCCCCAGCATCTTTCTGTAGAACTCCATACTTTTCTCAACACTCTTTACATTGAGTGCCAGGTGCGCTTTCAACGCCTGGACAGGTACGTTCGTCTCTTTCTCCATTTTGACTTATCTCCTTCATCCGTATAAAATTCATATTCGCCAATGCGAATGTGAATGGATAGTACGTCCGCAGGACATATATGTCAAGGCATATTTGTGGTGGGTGGTAAAATTTTTTTCGCGGCCATGGGCTTTTCGCAAAATTCGGAGTAATAAACATGGGTTTTGTGATAGACAAGATGAGTGAGACGGATTGGGAGCAGGTACGCCTCGTCTATCTTGAGGGCATTGTGACGAATGATGCGACCTTTGAGACTGAGGCTCCGGCGTGGGAGAAGTGGAATGCCGGGCATTTCGTTCATAGCAGGCTGGTCGCACGCTCCGCTGATGTCATCAAGGGATGGTCTGCATTGAGCCCGGTCTCGAATCGGTGCGTGTACGGCGGTGTTGCAGAGGTCAGCGTTTACGTCGGCTGTGCGCATAGGGGAGAGGGCGTGGGCCGCGCTTTGCTAGAAGCCCTGATCAGTGCATCGGAGCGTAACGGCATCTGGACGCTTCAGGCCGGTATCTTTCCTGAGAACCGAGCGAGCGTCGCGCTCCACAGGCGATGTGGATTTCGCGAAGTGGGAGGACGCGAGCGTATAGGTAAGATGAATGGGGTCTGGCGAGACACTCTCTTGCTCGAACGCCGTAGCAAAATCGTGGGGATGGATTAAAGATGAGCAATCAAAAATATAAGATGGAGGCGCTCTTTAGCGCCCTGGCGGATCGCACGCGGCTGCGCCTGCTTAATCTGATAAGGGGTGACGAGGTCTGCGTCTGTTTCTTCGTAGAGATTTTGAAGACCAACCAGCCGAAGATTTCACGCCATCTGGCCTATCTTCGCAAAGCTGGCGTGGTCGCGGCGCGCAGGGAAGGCAAATGGATGCATTACAGCATCGCGGAGCCGGATGATCCGCACGCCGCACGCGTTATGCGTGAAGTGATGGAGTGGTTAACTCAGGATCAGGAGATGCAGCGTGATCGTGATCGTTTGATCAAAGCCTGTTGTGCCCCTCAGCCTCCGGTTCAACTGAGAGGCGTGCCGCGCCCTGCAAGTCTGGTGACTTGAAACTTTTGAACAAGCGGAGCGCAAGGTAAAGGGCATCAAGCCTTTGGATGAGTAAAAAAATCTCCTGCCGACTGTCTGATAATCGGCAGGAGATTTATCTGTTTTTTGCCCTGTATTCTATTAACGCTCGACGGCGTCAATAAAAGGCTTGAGCAGGCGCGAGCGCGAAGGATGGCGCAATTTGCGGAGCGCCTTGGCTTCGATCTGTCGTATGCGCTCGCGCGTGACCGTAAAATCCTTGCCCACCTCTTCGAGCGTGTGCTCCTCTCCGATTGGGCCAAGACCGTAACGCATCTTGATGACCTTCTCCTCACGAGGGCTCAAGGTCGCAAGCACTTCGTCCGTAATCTCGCGCAGGTTAGAGGCGACGACCGAATCGGAAGGATTGGCCCTCGATTTATCCTCGATAAAGTCGCCTAGATGCGCGTCTTCCTCTTCCCCGATGGGCGTCTCCAGCGAGATCGGCTGCTGCGCTAGTTTGAAGACGCTGCGGACTTTGGCCACAGGCATCTCAACCCGCTCGGCGATCTCCTCGCTTGTCGGCTCACGACCCAACTCCTGCACCAACGCACGGCTGGTTCGAATCAGCTTGTTGATCGTCTCTATCATATGGACGGGAATACGTATGGTGCGGGCCTGATCCGCTATCGCACGCGTAATTGCCTGACGAATCCACCACGTCGCGTAGGTCGAGAACTTGTAGCCGCGCCTCCACTCGAA
>JBKKAL010000041.1:0-20108 GCA_046714695.1 Pyrinomonadaceae bacterium | reverse complement strand
GTCACGCTCACACGCTTGCGCCCGGCAAACTGCGCCAACTCATCCATCAGCCCGCGCCGCGCCGCCCGCTTGTCCCTGTGCCAGCCGACGCGTTGCGCCATCACGTTGTTGCCATCAATCAAATAAGACATCAGTTAAATACACACCGGGCTGCTAAATAGATTCCGGCAAAATAGGCGGCGGGACAACTCGCCCGCCCGATCATGCTTGAGCGACATTTTAAAACGGTCTCGCGCGTCTTCTCCACCCGATTCACTCAGCACCATCAACCTCCTCACAGGTGGATGAATGTTATTCATCAGAATTATGAAAACAATGAGCTTGTCTCACACCACATTTAAATTATCATGAGCCTGACAATCAAAGCGGCCAGTTGGTTGACGCATTATTCAAACGAAGACCAAGAAGCCACAAGGGCTGACCGTCCGGTTAGAAGGTTACAACAGATATGTTACTAAGAGATATTCGCTATGCCCTGCGCATGCTCTGGAAGCGCCCGGGGTTTACGGTTGTGGCTGTCATCACGCTGGCTCTCGGAATCGGCGCGAACACAGCTATCTTTAGCGTCATCAACGCGGTGCTGCTCGCCCCGCTCCCCTACGAAGACCCCGAAAGACTGGTCGCCGTCTGGGAGAGACAGGTCATCACGAACGAGAATCAGCAACCCGTCTCGCTGCCAAATCTCGATGACTGGAAAGAGCAGAACCGCGTATTTGAGCAGCTCGCTATCACAAGGAATGCAACTTTTAATCTGACTCAGGACGGAGAGACCGAGCGCGTCACGGGCGCGCGTGTTTCCAGTAACTTTTACTCGCTGCTGCGTGTTAAGCCCATCCTTGGGCGAACGTTTACGGAAGGTGAAGACAGGCCGGGCGCCCAGCCCGTTGTGCTTATCAGTTATGGCATCTGGCAAAGGCGTTACGCTGCCGATACGCAAATTGTCGGAAGGTCCCTTCAGGTTGACAGCATCCCTTACACGGTCGTTGGCGTCTTGCCACGCGGGATCGGATATCCAACAGCGGACACCGATCTGGTCATACCGTTTATTCCTCTACCGCGTGATGCGCAACGCGCCAACCATTTCGTCTGGGTGATAGGACGCTTGCAATCGGGCGTCTCGCTCGAACAGGCGCGCACGGAGATGGACGCCATCGCGGCGCGTCTAGAACAACAGTACCCTGTCACCAATACTGGCTGGCGCGTGAATGTAGTTCCGCTACAGGAGCAGGTCGTGGGGAATATCCGACCGGCCCTGCTGGTTTTGCTTGGCGCTGTCGGGTGTGTTCTTTTGATCGCCTGCGCCAACGTCGCCAACCTGTTGCTGGCAAGAGCCGTCGGGCGTCGGATGGAGTTGGCCGTGCGCGCGGCGATGGGTGCAAGTCGCTGGCAGTTGATTCGACAACTACTGACGGAGAGCATCCTGTTGAGTTTATGCGGCGGCATCCTGGGTTTTCTACTGGCCGTGTGGTGCGTCCCTATACTGACGAGACTCAGTTCGGGCAGCCTGCCGCGCGTAGACGAGGTCAGGATAAGCTATCGCGTCCTCTTTTTTACGCTGCTCATCTCGCTTGTGACCGGCATCATCTTCGGCCTCTTGCCTGCATGGCAATCTTCAAGCAAGAAGCTTACGGATTCGCTCAGAGAAGGGAGAAGGGGCTCAACCGGCGGGTTGCTGCATAAGCGCGTGCTCAACTTGCTGGTCATCACGGAGGTCGCGCTGGCGCTGGTGCTGTTGGTCGGCGCTGGTCTGATGATACGCAGCTTTATCTCTGTCAGTCAGGTCTCTCCGGGCTACGATCCTCGCGGCATACTGACCGCCGGCATCGGCCTGTCTCCGATCAAGTATCCGGAGATGCAACAGCAGGCCGTTTTCTATCAGACATTACTGACAAAACTTGAGACGCTGCCGGGCATGGTCTCAATCGCAGCGGTTTCAAGAGTCCCGGTCGTCGCCGTCATATCCTCTTCCAATTTCAATATCAAGGGGAGGCCCGTGGAAGCGGGCCATTCGCCCGTCGCTAACGCCCGGCTGATAAGTCCGCGATATTTTCAAACGATGGGGATTCCCTTTACGCAGGGTCGTGATTTCACTCTGCGCGATACGAAAGATACGCCCGATGCCGTCATCATTAACAAAGTGATGGCCGAACGTTTTTGGCCGAATGAGAGCCCGCTCGGCCAATTCATATATCTATCGGCAGAAACGACTCGTTGGCGCGAGATCGTCGGTGTGGTCGGCAACGAGAAACTATCCGGCTTGGACGCTGAGATAGCCCCGGCCATCTATATTCCCATCGCACAGAACACCTTTCCGAATGCCGCGCGCAATATGTTCCTCGTCCTGCGCGCCCAGGGTGAGCCGACGAGCATGGTACCAAGCATACAAAAAGAGTTGCGCTCGATGGATCAGGAACAAGCCCTCTTTCAGGTTCGACTGCTGGAGGAAGTGATCTCGAATTCCCTCTCGCAACGTCGCTTCAACAGCCTGCTGCTGGTCATATTCGGCGCGCTCGCGGGGTTGCTGGCGGCGGTCGGGATTTACGGCGTCATAGCCTATTCCGTCACGCAGCGCACAAACGAGATTGGCATACGACTGGCGCTGGGGGCACAACAAAGTGATGTGCTGAATATGATCCTGGGCCAGGGAATAAAGCTGACACTGATAGGTATTGCAATCGGAATGGTCGCGGCCTTCGCTCTGACTCGCATCCTGTCTAGCCTTCTTTTCGGAGTAAGCGCGACCGATCCCGTTACCTTTCTGAGTATTCCGCTGTTACTTACAATAGTGGCGCTACTGGCAAGCTATCTCCCCGCGCGCCGCGCAACCAAAGTAGACCCATGCGTGGCGCTTCGTTACGACTAGGCCGACTACAATTTTAAATAATTGACTGTCCGTAATCGCAGTACTCAACGATTGGGCAGCGCTCGCACAGGGGCTCGCGCGGGCGGCACAGTGCGCGACCGTGCCGGATCAGGTTGACGTGGAAGGAGTAGGATTTCCCTTCCGGCACAATGTCGTTCATGATCCGGTGCGCGCGCGCGTCCGTGCATTTTTGTGGAATCAAACCGACGCGCCGCAATATGCGGAAGATGTGTGTATCGAGCGGGAAGACCTCTTTGCGACAGGCGAAGAGAAGCGTACAGGCGACCGTCTTTGGGCCAATGCCGCGAAATTGCGAGAGATAGCGCGTGGCCTCTGCGGCAGAAGTGTCGTGCAGGAAAGAGAGATCGAGTGTGCCGCGCTCCTCCTTTATCTGGCGAAGAATGCTTTTGATGACCGCCGCCTTCTGATTCGCAAGGCCGCCGGAGCGGATCGTCTCGGCAATCGTTGACTCTCTAGCACGCAACGCCTGCTCCCAACGTGGAAAACGTTTTTTCAAAGCGGCGAAAGTACGATGGCTGTTGACATCGCTCGTCGCCTGCGAGAGAACAATTTTGATAAGCATGTCGAGCGGACGGGACGCGCGCCGGTTCTCAGGCACGCCGTAGGTACGCTCCAGATTCTGTATGATGTAATGAAGCGGCTTCTCCACTGTTGTAGAAGCATCGGTGTCCGCTTCACTATTCGCAGGGGCCGCCTTACGCGGCGAGGACGCGCTCATAAAAGTCTATGTATTGCGGAATGACCAGATCGGTACTGTAGCGCGAGACGGCTGACCCGCGCGCTCGCGCTCCCATCTCCTCTCTCAAATCTTTATTCAAGAGAAGGCGCGCGGCATCTGCGCTCATCTTTTCCATATCTCCTACTTCGCTTAGAAATCCCGTCTCGCCATCGGTAACGACTTCAGGTATGCCGCCCACGCGCGAGGCGATGACGGGCACTTCGCAGGCCATCGCTTCGAGCGCCGCCAGCCCGAACGATTCCTGCTCGGATGGCAGCAACAGCACGTCCGCTGCCGAGAGATAGTCAACGATCTTCGGCTGCTTGCCGACAAAGGCGCAGTGCTCATCAACGCCGAGGCAACGCGCGCGATGCTCCGCATTAGTGCGCTCGCTGCCATCGCCGACCATCACGAGTCGCGTCCTTATGCCCCGCTTGAGGACGCGCGCCAGTATCTCTACGCAATCAACCGGGCGCTTGACCGGGCGGAAATTAGAGACGTGGACGAGGAGCGGCACACCGTCCGGCGAAAGAAGCGCGCGAAGATCCTGGACAGAGTGTCTCTGGTAATCCGAAGCGCAGATAAAATTTGGAATGACGGCGATATTGTCGAACTGAAACGTCTCGGCCGTAGCCTGCTTTAAGTAATGAGAGATGGCCGTCACGCCGTCCGATTGCACTATGCCGTAGCGCGTAATGGGCAGATAAGAACGATCTGCGCCGACGAGCGTAATGTCCGTGCCGTGAAGCGTCGTGATGACGGGCAGGCGGCGATGCGGTTGCAATGATTCGCGCGCCAGTATCGCGCTGATCGAGTGCGGGATGGCGTAGTGGACATGCAGGAGGTCTAGATTTTCCGTCTCCGCGACCGTAGCCATCTTGGTCGCTAAGGCAAGCGTATACGGCTGATGCTCGAAGAGCGGGTACGACATCATCTCGACTTCGTGGAAGCGCACGCGCTCATTCAGTTCGGTCAGACGTGTTGGCAGCGCCGAGGCGATGAAATGAACAGTGTGGCCGCGCGCCGCCAGTTCTTTCCCAAGCTCGGAACCGACGATACCGCTGCCGCCATAAGTCGGATAAACAGTGATGCCGATGTTCATGTGTAGATATTAGATGTCAGATATTAGATATCAGCAAAAGACAGACCTGTTCTTGCTGACATCAAATATCTGACATCCAGCCTCTGATTGTAGCAGTGCGTCTTGGGATGGGGAAAGATGTGTGGAAGGATTTGTCGGATGCTGAACAGCAAAAAACAGGCGACCCTCGCAATCGCCTGCTTCTTGCCTCAACTTGTCTCACCTGTAAAGGGGGGTCAAGCGAGGGGCAGAGTATAGTCCTACTTTCTTGTTTTGGCAATAGTTCTTTTGACAAAAAAAGACTTTTTTCGCCCATTCCGCGCAGGCGTCCGTGCCGGGGGTTTGAACAGGTATTAACGAAATCAATTTTCGCCTGATTTTACGGGCGTTTGGCACACTGCAAACGAGGGCGAAAGGGAGTATAATGACGACAGTTAACGAAAAATTTTACAAATTGCCGGACAAATTTTTAGGAATCTGGCCGGGCCCATGGGAGACGCGCAACATGCCAAAGATTAGTGATATCGAAGAGACACCGAATCCGAATGCCATCAAATTTATTCTCAAAGAACCGATCAGCAATGGAACGACGCACTCTTTTCCTTCGATCCAGACGGCTGAAGGCGACCCGCTGGCTAAAGCTTTATTCGACGTGGGTCATGTCGTCTCCGTCTTCTACATGGATCGCATGGTAACGGTCGAAAAGGACGAAGAGGGCGACTGGGACGAGCTGTTGCCCGCGCTTGCCATACCGATTCGCGCCGCCGAGTCAACCACTTCCACAGGGGAGACGGCCACCACAGCAGCAGCCGCTGGAATCGGCGGAGCGCTGGGGGCGATCATGAGCGACGACCCGCGCCTCATAAAAATCAACGAGATACTGGACGAGAAAGTGCGACCGGCGCTGGCCGGTGACGGTGGCTGGCTGGAAATCCTGGGCCTCAAGGAGCATACGCTGACGATTAAATACCAGGGCGCGTGCGGCAGTTGCCCCAGCTCGCTCTCCGGCACATTGATGGCTATCGAAGGGATGCTCAGGCAAGAGGTTGATCCTGAGATGGAGGTCGTCGCCGCATAATCTAATCATCAACTAAGTATGGACGGCGTGCGTTGAACATAAACGCGCGCCGTCCTTTTTTTGTGCCGGTTCTGCCGGGAGATGGCCTAAGCGAAATCAAACAGAGGTGGAAAGAGATTATCAGGATGGAAAAGAGATTTGAGATGCGTGATTTTAAATTTGGGATTTGAAACTCGATGCCTTGCCTTGCGGTTTTCTTTATGCTGTTTATCCCCGTTAATTTTTTCGGAACCACTGGTTGGAGCGCGCGTGTCAGATTCGAGCGGGTCTTACATTTCTAGCGTGCGCTGGCGGTGCTCCTAAATAGCGGAGGGACGAATGATACTTCACGCGAGGGCTTTCGCGGTTGTACTGTGCTTGATCGGCCGGGCTCTATCAGCTCAGGCGCAAACCTCTTCCGCCGCGACCTCTCCTTCCTCTTCTCCTGCGCCTCGATTATCGCCCGCTGATCGCATACGCCTGGCCGAAGCTTTTCGCATCGGCGAAAAGCTTGGAGACAAGGTGTGGAAGGGATGGAGCGAGTCGCCCTTCGCCGTGCTGCTGGTTACTCCAGATTATGAATTTCTCATCCGTCACCCACGACCATCGGATGAATTTATCAGGACAGGCTACGACTCGCTTCTCAAAAGCGAAGTCTATTATCGCAAGCGAGTCTATGAGCCCAACCTTTTAGCCACCTTTCCCGCAGTCGGCGGTATTTCGACCATTGTGGTGGGCCAACCCCTTAACACTGAAGCCGGGAACTCAACGCGATGGGTCGTCACGTTGCTCCACGAGCATTTTCATCAATTACAGGACTCTCAGCCGACCTTCTACCGCGATGTTAATGCGTTGAATCTGGCGCGGGGCGATCAAACGGGAATGTGGATGCTGAATTTCCCTTTCCCCTATGAAAATGTTGAGGTCAAAAAGCAGTTCAGCATCATGGGTAGCGCGCTCGCGCTGGCGCTTCAGCCCGCGCCCGCGAAACAATTTAAGACCAGACTTCGCGCATACATGGCAGAGCGCGCTCGTCTTAAAGAGATGCTCGCCGACGATGATTATAAGTATTTCTCTTTCCAGTTGTGGAAAGAGGGCGTCGCACGCTACACGGAATATCGCATCGCACGGCTAGCCTCGACTATTTATCAGCCCACCGTGGAATTCAGGTCGCTCGAAGATTTCACTACGTTCAAACAGGTGGCCGACTCGATAAGGGCTAGGATCATGTCGGAGTTGCCTGCGCTGTCGCTCAATAAACAGCAGAGGGTGGCGTTTTACGCGGTCGGAGCAGGCGAAGCTTTGCTGCTCGACCGGGCCAATCCCGGCTGGCAGCAAAGATACCTGACGGAAAAGTTTTTCCTCGATAAATACTTCCGTCCATAAGCTTCACCTCCTTAAGATAATTTGCAGAAGAGTTCTCGCCTTTAAAAGATAATCGTAAGGTGTGTTTGTGAGGAAACGCTACCCTACGCGGCCTCCTTCAAGTTAGATACAGTTGAGGGCGACCGGACTGATCTTTAGTTTCAATAGTCGCGGACGCCTCAATGTGAGTTCGACATAGGCGGCTGCGGTCGCCCTTCTTTGCTTATGTCTATCTCACGTTGCTTTACTGTTGCATGTCCTGTTACTCATGTTGTAATTAAAGGATAAATTTTCGTTGAAAGGTTCACCACGAATGCTTCAGCGTTCATCACGTTTCGTTCTTTTGCTTCTGCTGTTTTTCATCGCGCCGCTACGGCTTCCGGCGCAGACCGAGGCCGCAAGGCTCAAGGAGATTGATGAGTATGCAGCAAAGGCCATGCGAGACTGGAAGGTTCCGGGCTTTGCGATGGCGATTGTCAAAGACGACAAGGTGATCTTTGCCAAAGGCTACGGCGTGCGCAAACTGGGCGAAAGTGCGCCCGTGGATGAGCGAACGCTTTTTGCCATCGCCTCGAACACCAAAGCATTTACCGCCGCCGCGCTCGCCATCCTCGTTGATGAGGGCAAGATCAAATGGGATGACCCGGTCGCGAAATATCTGCCAGGCTTTCAACTTTACGACACGTACGCCACGCGCGAGTTAACGATACGCGACCTGCTCAGCCATCGCAGCGGGCTCGCGACCTTCGGCGGCGATCTTCTCTGGTACGAGACGACCTATGACCGCAGCGAGATTCTGCGACGCATACGCTTTCTTAAACCGACATCAAGTTTCCGCAGCCGCTACGGCTATCAAAACATCATGTTTCTGGCCGCCGGTCAGGTGGTCTCTGCGGTGACGGGTAAAAGCTGGGACGACTTTACAAGGGAGCGTTTCCTGATCCCGCTCGGCATGAGCATGACGACGACCAGTATCCGCGATTTCAAGGATGGAGATAACATCGCCGCGCCGCACAACGAGATGGACGGGAAAGTGCGCGTCGTGCGCTACGGCAATGTTGACGGCGCGGGCCCTGCGGCGAGTCTCAATTCATCAGTTGCCGACATGGCGCGCTGGCTCAGGCTTCAGCTCGGCAGAGGAACATTCGATGGCAAACAATTTTTCAGCGCCGCCGCGTCCAGAGAGATGTGGTCGCCGAACACCATTATCCCCGTCAGTGCGCAGAGCGAGCGATTCAACCCGACGCGCCATTTCAATCTGTACGGGCTCGGCTGGTTTCTCAGCGACTATCACGGGCGCAAGGTCGTCTCGCACAGCGGGGGGCTTGACGGCATGATCTCGCAGGTCGGGTTGATGCCGGAGGAGAATCTGGGCGTCGTTATCCTGACCAACAGCGAGACGCCGCTCGCATCTCTTTTGCTTAATAAGGTCTTCGATGTTTTCCTTGGCGTGCAGGCGCGCGATTGGAGCGCGGAGATGCTGGTACGCACTCAACAGGGGCGCGAAGCCGACCGCGCCGAAGAGAAACGCATAGAAGGTGCGCGCGTGCCGGGGACTAAGCCTTCGCTTCCGCTTGAAAGATATGCAGGCAGCTACACGGGCGAGATGTACGGCGAGGCGAAGATCAGCATGGAAAACGGAAGGCTGGTGTTGCGTCTTGTGCCTGCGCCGAATTTCGTCGGCGACCTTGAGCACTGGCAATACGATACTTTTCGCGTCCGTTGGCGCGAGAGCGTCAGCTACCCTTTCCCGAAGGGCTTCGTCACCTTCACGCTCAACGCGCAGGGCCTTTTAGACGAGATGAAAATTGATGTACCGAATCCCGATTTCGATTTTAAAGAGCTGGAGTTCAAGCGTAGAGAAACGGCTGCGGCATCCGGCAATCCCTGACCTGTGGCGGCGCATCCGGCTTATCGCCTTAAGGATAGGAAGTGGCGCGCGTCTTCGCACGCGCGCCGCTTTTTTCCCTGCTCACTGTTCGTCCGCCATTCGCCGCTTGACCAACTCTTGAAAGCGCGCGGCGTCCTCACGCATACGCACGTTGTTGAAGAAGACGTAAGAGGTCTGACCGTGCGGCAGCATCTCGTACAACTCTTCAAGCTCGTCCTCTTCGTAAACGTAACGAAAGCCCTTGCGGCCGTGCAGGCGAAAATAGCAAAGCTCAGGTGTCGTGGTGCGCGCGACGAATGGATCAACGACGTGAATAAGCTCAAGCTCGCGGCAGAGAGCGCTCGTCACTTCACGCGGCCAATCTCCGCGCGGCTCCCACAGAAGCTGCAATTTTGTGGGTCGTTCGATTGACGTGAAAAAGCGGCGCAGGCGTTTGATATTCGGCGCGATGGGAGTGAAGCTCGCCGGGCATTGAAACAGGATGCGGCGTGCATCGAGGGCTTCGATGCAGTCGAGCGTCGTCTTCCAAGCCTCTCTCACGATCTTGCTCGCGCGAAAGCCGCCCGCGCCTTCGCGCTCCGTCTCCGTCAACACACGCTTGAGACGACGGTACACGGGGCTTCGCGCCTCGTGCGTAATCAACATCCAGGCTTTGAGCGTAAACTCGAAATCAGGCGGCGCATCCTCTCGCCATCTTTTGAGCGTTTCAACTTTGGGCGGCTGATAAAATGTCTGCTGGACTTCGACGACCGGAAACTGGGCCGTGTATTCAGCCTGCGACATGCGAAATCCGCAGCAACCTGTTTTGACAAGCGGAAGGTTGTCGTTCATGTAGATAGCGGCGACGAATCAGTGATTGACTCTCACTTCGATGGCTATTTTTATTAACTTCTGGCTTCAGGTCTGGGCAATACATGCGACTGCCACTCCTGAAATTCGCTTCGCAGTTGACTAATCACATCCGGGTGCTTCTCTTTGAAGTCGGATTGTTCTCTCTGGTCAATCGAGAGATCGAACAGATATTGCCGCTCTCCATCATTTACATATTTCCATTTCCCGCGACGGACGGCATCCTGTTTACCGTGCCGCCAGAATAGCTTTCGCTCATAAACGGCGCGTTCGCCTCTGATGACGGGAAGCAAGTCATGACCGTCCAGCGGGTAGCCGGGATCGTGTGCGGTCTGTGTTGCAGCAAGAATAGTCGCTGTCCAATCCATCGTGATCGCGACCTGCTCGGTGGAACGTCCCCTTGGGATCACGCCCGTCCAGCGGGCAATGGTGGGCACTCTTATCCCGCCTTCGAGCACGACTCCCTTCTCCCCGGAGAAAGGCCAGTTGTAAGAGAATCGCTCGCCACCGTTGTCACTGGTAAAGATGACGATAGTATCCCGATCAAGCTTGGCTCTCTCCATCGAACTCATGACGCGACCGATGCCGTCATCAAGGCTCTTTATCATCGCGGCGTAAGTTTTCAGTGATCCTCCAGCGGTAAAACCAGCGTAACCCTGCTTCAGAGTGGCGCTGATGTGTTTGTCTTCCGGCCCCTCCCAGGGCCAATGGGGCGCAGTGTAATGAAGGCTCAGATAAAATGGACGATTGTGGCGACCTGAAAGAAACTCTACGGCACGCTCTGTCAGGAGGTCAGTCATATAGCCTATGCGCTCGACGGGTACTTCATCCTCGTAAAGATCGTGTTCGCCGTAAGCGTCTTTGTGAGTAAAGAAGTCGGCGGCCCCGCTCAGGATGCCGAAGAACTTATCGAATCCATGCTGGTTCGGGCCAAATTTGGGGAGATAACCCAAATGCCACTTACCAATCAGAGCGGTTTCGTAGCCGTTCTTTTTCAGCAGCGAGGCAATCGTCGGATGATCCGGGGAAAGACCTAAAGTATCCACCCTTTTACCCAGTTGTTTCTTCCACGCCAGAGGCTCCTCAAGCCCGACCAGCGTCCTCGCCGGATACCGCCCGGTGATAAAGCCGCAACGCGTCGGCGTGCAAAGGGGCGAGGCCGAATAGGCATTGGTGAAGCGGATGCCCTGCCGCGCTAGTCTATCCAGATTGGGAGTCTCATAATCCGGCCTGCCAAAGCAGCTTAAATCACCGTAGCCAAGATCGTCGGCCAGAATAAACAGCACATTAGGTCGCCGCGTGCGGGGCAGTGCGCTGCCGGACATCCCTGCGAAAGCTGTACCCGCGATTGCGGCATTCACGAACTCGCGGCGGCTAATACCTTCCGATCTCTGCTTTCGCATTCGGGTCTCCTTATCCTCATCTTCTATTCTGAATACACGAAGCAGCTCAACGCTGGGGTTGAGTTGCTGTTTGAGAGCGAAGCGATTAAATAGTCAGCTCGAACCGCTTGTTAGACGGTGCTTTCGTATAAACTGCTTACCTGTATGTAGCACAAGCAGACGCATCCAAGCTGCTCATTAATGCTAAAGCGAGTCTGTAGCCGAGATAGACGCTAACGGGATTCACCTTAGAAAGTTGATCGTTGCGACTGTGAATGATTGAACTCCACTCGTCGTTTAAGCCATGAATAGTGAGCGCGGGAATCTTCTTCCTGACGAAGGAACTTGAATCAGCATCAGCATTCCCTACGCTCCTATGGCTGAACGGCATCTTCATCTCTTTAGCGACATTTGCAGCTAACTCTCTTAGTTTCTTGCTCGATGCGTTATCTAATATCTGCGGAGCCGCTAAGCCAATACTATCAATGTTAATCATCGCGCAATACTGTCCAAGTTGATCTTTAGCGATACCGTCAACCATCGCACGCGATCCGATCAGCCCCTTCTCCTCTTTCCCGAACGCCACGAAGATGATCGTCTTACTTAGCGAAGCGTTACTAAGAGTTTTATAGAGATGAGCTATGGCGACAATACCCGTCCAGTTGTCTATTGCACCGCACCCGTCCGACACTTTGTCGTAATGAGCACCGACCACAATGATTTCTGCCGAAGTACCCTGCTTGCGGATGACAAGATTCTCTACACTCTTATATTTCACAACTGACATGTCGGACGCTAGAGCACCAACTTTCTCGAACAAAGCTTTCACCGCTGTTAATCGCTCATCATCCTTGCAAGGCACTACACTAAATTCAGCTTTAATCTCTTCAAGGGTTGAGATTTTAATTGTGTTCTGCTGAGCGTTGGCTGGTATACAGATTGTTAATAAGAACAGTTCTGCCAGAACACTTTTGGCAATTCTTTTCAAAGATAAAGCCATTCGTTGTTTTGTTCTCCTGATTTCAATCTTCCGTAAAAGAAGCCGTCTAACACATACTGTACCGAATGCTTCGGTCTAACAGGCTAAAGCGCAACGAACAGAATCTAGCGTCTCCCTGCATATTCTTAATATGCTATTCAGTGTTTACTTATACCGTATTGAATTTTCGCTAGGAATAGATGTTCATGGGTCTTGAAAGCAGAGCGACCGCGTCGTCAACATTGAGCGCCTCGCGGACGTAGAAGGCTTCGCCCGCCGCGACGCCGATTAGCGAGCCGTAATAGCGCATACGGTACTCAAGCTGTTCGAGGAAACCTTTCTCGCTGATGCGCGTCACGGGCTCCGTTGTGTCCGCCCTGTAGAACTGCGAGACGTGTGCGCGGATGGCCTGTCGTTTCTCTTCGACGAAATCCGAGATGTCCACGATAAACGAGGGCGGGACGAGGCGCGAATAAACGGCGTGGGCCAACGCCGGGACGGGCACTGCGTCCTGACCGTGTTCTTCATCGTAGCGGCGCATGCTACTGAGCCGCGCCGCTTCGCGCACGATGCGACAGGTCGCGGCATGATCCGGGTGCGGGTCGTCCCAATGCGAGGTGAAGATCACTTTGGGCTTACGGGCGCGGATGACGCGCACCATCATTGTCCGCGCCTCTTCCGTCAACCACACGTGCCCGTCCGGCTGTTCCAGATTGAGGCGAACGTCCAGACCCATGATGCGCGCCGCCTCAAGAGCCTCCAACGCGCGCCCTTCCGGCGTTCCGCGCGTGCCCATCTCGCCGCGCGTCATGTCCAGCACGCCCGTGCGATACCCCTGCGACTTGAGCTTCAACAGTGTGCCCGCGACCGTCAACTCCGCATCGTCCGGGTGCGAGAAAACGGCCAGCACGTCCAGTTCCGTTTCAGATGTGCCCATGCTTTTTCGTGAATCCTTAAAAGGTTTCCGATCACTGTCCTTGAGATTTAACCTCACAGGTGTGCGCCGGTCAAGCCGTTTTGATTGACGCGCACGCGCGCGAGTTGATAGCCTCTTCCGCCGAAAGGACATTACCAATGCGCCTCGTAGTTTTAGGCTCCGGCACTTCAGTCCCGCACCCGCAGCGCGCCTCGTCCGCTCACTGGCTTGATACTCCTGCCGGGTCTGTGCTGCTCGATGCCAGCGCGGCCTCTGTGCATCGCATGGCACAGGAACATCTTGATTGGGTCGGGCTGGATGCGATCTGGATCAGCCACTTTCATCTGGATCATGTCGGCGGTCTCGCTCCCTTCCTGTTCGGTACAAAGCACGCTCCGCAGACGCGCGAGCGCCGCAAGCCTCTCACGATCTATGGCGGCGACGGTCTAAAGAAGCTTCTCAGCGCGTTCGATGAGGCGGGCGATTACAATCTATTGAAGCAGCCCTTTCCCATAGAAGTGCGGGAGGTCTCGCCGAGCACAGAGTTTGAGCTGTTGCCGGGACTCTTTGCGCGGACTTTCTCAACGCCGCACACGCGCGAGAGCCTCGCCATTCGTTTGACGGATGAGGACGGCGCATCTCTGGTTTACACATCGGACACGGGCTATACGGATGCGCTCGGCGCTTTCGCCGAAGGCACGCAGCTTTTTATGATGGAGTGCTCCTTCTGGCGTAACAAACCCATCGAAGCGCACCTTGAGCTTAGTGATGCGATGCGGCTCGCACGTCGCGCCGCACCGGGAAAGGTTCTGCTGACGCATCTCTATCCGGAGTGGGACGGCATTGACATCGCCGCCGAAGCGCGAAAGGATTGGCCCGGTCAAACCATCGCAGGCCGGGACGGCCTGCGAATGACGATTAAGAGATAAGGGGGACGAAAAAACTGAACATGAAAAATCCAATCAACGTCAAAGGGCTTATCTTTACGGCGATTATCGCACTTCTTTTTTCTTCTCTTTCCATTACGCGGGCGCGTGAACCGGAGTTGCTCGAAACAGGCAGCGCATCCAAGGTCGCGACACCCACCACTGTTCCCGTCAATATCAAGATCGTCTCTTACAATATTCGCTGGCGCGGCGGCAATGATCTGCGCAGGCTGATCGAACTGCTGCGGAGCGATGCGTTGATCGGCGGGGCGACAATCATCGGCCTACAGGAGGTTGACCGCAACAGGAAAAGGACGGGCAATACGAACACGGCTCGGCTGATGGCTGAAGAACTGGGGCTGCATTATGCCTGGGCTGCGCCGCCAAACGCTCCCGGTAAAGAGCATGAGGAAGAAGAAACGGGCGTCGCTCTTCTCAGCCTTTATCCTCTGACGGACGCGAGCCGGATCGTGCTGCCGAACGCGGGGCCGGGCGGTCGTCGTCGCGCAGGACTGGGCGCGACCATCACGATTGGCCCGAATGCCCTGCGTGTCTATTCGCTTCACGCCGAGACGCGCACCACCAACGAGCGGCGCTTACAGCAATTCCAAGCCGTCCTTGATGACCTGGGCCAACGCCCAAAAATCGAGCGCGCCGTAGTCCTCGGTGATTTCAATACCATTATGGGTAAAGATGTTGACTCCACCACGCAATTATTCAAGAGCGCAGGCTTTCAAACGCCCTTCCCGAACAGCGAGCCGACGTGGAAGACACTCTTTATCAAGCTCAAGCTCGACTGGGTCTGGCTCAGAAACATGCGCGCGCTCGATTACGGTATCAACCGCAAGGTCGGTCTCTCAGACCACTGGCCGCTCTGGGTTACTATTCGTCTGGACGGAGAGCGCGAGGCATTAAAGACCGTAACGCCTCCAAAATAAAAGAGGAGGCTGATTGCCTCCCCTTTCAAGCCACTACGCCGATTGACGATCAATCACTGTAAAGTTTGTTTGAAAACGGGAGACATCGCTTACACAAGCAAGCGACGACTCCCGTTTGAAAATCTTGATCTACCGATCCGAAGAGGTCAATGGCGATTGCGATGGCGATTGCGACGGCCAAAGACCGGGTGAGTGGGTGAACCCGCTCCGCGACGATAATAGCCATTACCGCGCCTGTGATTGCGGCGACCGTTGTTGTAGTAGTTGTCCGGACGGCGAACGTCGTTGTGGCGTGCGCGGCGAATCAAACGATCATGCTCGCGCTCATCCCGGCGGATCTCACGTCGCTCGTCGCGCGCGAGCCTGCCATCCGAGCGAAAGACGCGTCGCTGTGCGCGATTCTGTCGCTGTTGCGCGCGCAGCACTTGCGCCTCATCACGCGTAATCTGCCCGGATCGTATGCCGCGCCGAATGCGCTGGCGATCCGAACCGCGACCTTGTCCGAACGCTACGCTCGCCAAGCCCAAAAGCATGCATAACGCGCACAGAAGAAGAATTCTTTTCATTGTTACAACCCTTTCCCTCTTAGTTCATTTTTTGTGAAAACCACGGCAATTCTGATTAACGGCTGCCCACACACCGTCGGAGAGAGTTTCACAATTTGATTCCACCGTTCTGACTCAGCAACTACTACGCCACAACAAAGCACTCGCCACTGCTCAGTCACTACACCAGCGAAGTATTGATATTTCAGGATGTGAGGCCCAAAGCGTCGCCTGCCGGGGATTCTTCTTCACCACTAAAATCGGACACCAGTGCATTATTTCCATGACCTTCGTCGCCAAGGGAATTAATGCAAATTGTGTTACAACACATCAAATCGCAAGACGAAATCAACAAGGCCATATGAGGTTCGATACGCGATCTTTCAAACACAGTCGAACGCTACATCGAGCGAAGGCCGGAATGGAAAATCTCAACTGGTTTATGAGACAGATCGTCAAAGGTTTAAGCTTTGACAGCTTCAAAGGTGAGCGCCCGTAAGTTTGCAGTGGTGCCGTAATAGAGCGAGGCGGTGAGTTTCGCCCCACGAACCCACCGCCTCTTGGCCGTGGGGTGCGCCTGGAGGGGAGACCTCCCGAGCGCACATCTTCCACGACGCATTTGATAGTCCCTGCCCGCTCTAAGGCAAATTAAGATGTGAAAAAATTCCTTTCATCATTGCCTTTAATGTATTCGAACGACCACGTTGTTGGCCTGCAAGGAATTACCGGTCGCGCGTTGAAGCTCGGCGATGGCTTTGTTTAAGTCCGTCTGCGCTCGCAGCTCATTACCGCGTGCGGTCGTGAGCGTAGTCTGGCGCTCTAAAACGAGGAAGAGCGTTGATTGACCGACATCGAATTTTCTCTGTTCGCTCGCGTACTGCTGTTCGCCAGCGTTGCGTGCGGCCGCTGCTGCGCGCAGGCGCGAGGTAGCAGTGCGCACGATCTGCAAAGCATTGCGCACATCAACCTGAATCAATTGCTCAAGCTGCTCGCGCTGCGTCTCTACGCGCCGCGCCTCGACGAGCGAGCGTCCCAGTTGCGCCTGTGCCGTGCGATTTCGCAATGGAAGATTGAGCTGCACGCCGACGCGAAAGTTGTTGTAACGATTGGCGGCGAGACTTCCGAACGACTGAGGGAAGCCTCCGATCAAATCTTCCGGTATCGCCTGCGCCAAGGGCGCGGGCAGCGGCGGCAGACCATTGATCAATGAAAGCTCGTTGATGCGCGCGCGTAAATCCGCATTTGAATTAAAAGGATTGCCGCCCGAGATGTCCTGCCTGACCGACCCGGCCAAGCCCACCACACCGTAGCTGCCGATGAGGTCAATCTGCGGCTTGGTCTGCTCGCGGTAATACCTCTGGTCTATCTGGTTGATCTCGGCAACGACTTGCGCCTGCTTCAGCTCCGGGCGATTCGCAAGCGCCGCGTCCATAGCATCCGGCAGAGAGAATATGGGCGGCTCAAGATCAACCGGGTCTGTCGGGATGATAGAGACATTCCAGAATTTCGATTGACGATTCTCGGCGATCAGGTTCTTCAGATTATTCTCGGAGCGCGAGACATCTTCGAGCGCGCTATAGACGCTCTGCTCGTAGCCGGAAACCTGCGCGTCCGCCGCGACAACGTCAATCGGAGCGAGCATGCCCTCTGCAACCAGACGCCGATTGTGCTCAAGCTGCGCGCGCGCATCCCGCACCGCGTCACGCTGCACCTGTAGATTGCGCAGCGCGAATACCAGATCCCAGTAAGCGCGTTGCACAGCCGTGATCGTCTCAATCGTGCGCTGGCGAAACTGTGCATCCGTGAGCGAAAGATTTTTTTTCGCGACCTCTATTTGCCGGCGATTATTATCGAAGCGCAGGCCGCGCCAGAGCGGTTGCGTGTAGTTGAATGTCAGCGCGGTCGGGAACTGTGGATTGAGCGCCGCAAACTGGTTATTAGTCGTCAGGCGAATCGCGGACAAGTCCACGCGATAGCCGCCGCCGAATGCAGGCGTCAGACCTTCGAGTCTAGCCGTGCCTGTAAAATCGCTCTGCACGACCGCGCCGTTGGCCCCGGAGAGAAAGCTGGAGGATGGCGTTGACGAACGCTCGTAATAGGAGAGCGAAGTCAGGCGCGGATCGTAAATGCCGCGCGCTCCCTGCAAATCGAACTCGGCGATACGAACAACGTCGCGCGCGATCTCCAAATCTTTGTTGTTGGCTAAGGCCATCTCCAATGCTTCACGCAAAGAGAGCGGCTGCTGGTCGGCCATGTCCACGCCGACGCGACCGAGTTCGGGAATCGGCGCGGGCGCGGCGCGATAGTCGGGAGCAACCTCCGGGACGGCTGGCAGCTCATCGGGCGCAGGCGTCGGCACGCTCTCTCGTCCAGGCGGGCGCACGCCCGCAGGAGACGGAATCGGCGGCGTCTGAACTTCTGATGGTTGCTGTGACGCTGAGCCCGTACTGTTGCCAGACGGCAAGCTATCCAGAGTCGGGATCGAAGAAGGCGACATGCCCCCCTGTATTATTGCGGGCGCAGTTGGAGCAGGAGGTTGTTGCCCGCCCGCCTGCTGACCTCCGGCCTGTGTCGTGGGTTGTGCGCTCTGCTCGATCTGTGCGTCGGTGGTCAAGGGGCGCGCGTTTGCGCCAGGCGCGCTTGATTGTCCCTGCGGCGCGTTGGCGGACGGTGCGATGGTTATACCGCTCGCTGGTGCAGGCGTTGTGTTCTGTATGACGGGCGTATTGGCGGACGGCGCAGGCGGAAGCGCGCCACTTGATGGCCCGCCCGTCGGCTGCTGAGCAAAGGCAAGCTGTGTTGTCGAAGCCGCACACAGAAGCGCTGCCCCTAACAGTCCGCGAAAAATGTTTTTTCTCTGAGTCTTCATATCTTGTTTTGAAAACAGTAGCGCCCCTTGCGCGTCCTCGTTCTTATTGCTTCGTGATCATGCCGAAGAGCGAAGCGGTCGCGGTCGCCGTCTTACGCCTGGCCCAGGCAAAGCTTCCGCTGAATGCATGCCCTATGCGCGCAAAGATGCGGCTGCGCGCCAGATCGTCAAAGAGCGAATAGAAGACCGGCACGGCCAGCAGCGTCAGCAGCAAACAGAGCGATTGGCCGCCGACAACGAGCACGCCGATGGAGCGGTTCGTGCCCGAGCCAGGCCCGGTAGAGATCACCAGCGGCATCATGCCTGCGACTAACGCAATCGTCGTCATCAGGATCGGTCGCAGGCGATCACGGTTTGCCTGGATAATCGCGTCGAAGCGATCCATGCCGCGCGCTCTCAGTTCGTTCGTGTGGTCAATCTGCAAAATCGCGTTCTTCTTGACTACGCCGAACAGCAGCAGCAGCCCGAGGCCGGAGAAGATATTGACGGTCTGTCCCGTGACAAGCAGCGAAAGAATGCCGAACGGGATGGCGAGCGGCAGTGTCAGCAAAATCGTGATCGGGTGAACAAACGATTCAAACTGCGCGGCCAGCACCATGTACATAAAGATAAACGAGAGCAGGAAGGCGAGACCGAAGTAGTAGCCCGCGCGCCCCAGTTCCTTGGAGCGCCCCGCGAGGCCCGTCTTATAAGCCGGATCAACATTAACCTCTTTGACGAACTCGTCCATACGGCTGATGACGGCAGCCTGCGAGCCACCGGGCTTGACGTTTCCGAGCAGAGTCACCTGTCGCTGGCGATTAAGGCGCTCAATGGCCGATGGGCCGGCTCCCTCTGCAACGCTGACAAGATTATCCAGACTCACCCAGCCGATCTTGCTTGAGGGAACGAGCATGCGCTTTAAGCCCTCTACGCTCGCGCGAAACTCGCCCGTCGCACGCACGCGCACATCATACTGGTCAGTGCCGGCGTTAAAGCTAGAGACTTTTTGTCCGGCGACCAGCGTGTTCAAGGCCTGCGCAATGTCGCCCACACGAACACCCAGGTCGGCGGCATGCTCGCGGTGAATCTCTACGCGCAGCTCCGGCTTGCCGTTGATCAAAGTCGAGTCGGCATCAACGACATCGGGAATCGTCTTCATTTTTGCCAGCAGCTCTTCTGAGTATTTCGTCAGCTTCTGAAGATCAGGGCCGCCGATGACGAATTGAATATCGGCGTTGCGGAAACCGCCGCCGGAGATGGCCGCGACCTGCTGCACGCTGGTGCGCAACTGATCCGGATATTGCTTCAGATATTTCGCCAGGACTTCTTCACGAGCGCGTACCATAACCTGATCCTGCGTCAGGTCGCGCTCTTTGATCGGCTGAAGCCGGACGTAGATGGAGGCGTTGTTGACCTGTTGCTGCTGGCCGCCGCCGACCGTGACGAGCGTATCGGTGACGCCGGGCAACTGGCGTATGTCGGCGGCAATGCGCTCCAGCAGCGTAGAGGTCGCGGGCAGCGTATAGCCCTCAGGCGTGCGCACGTTGATCTCGAACTGCGATTGATCGTCAACCGGCAGAAAGTTCTTGCCGACGAACATAAAGAGCGGCACGATGCTTAAGATAACCACCACGCACAAAAGCACCACGATCCAGCGATGACGCATAGACCACCTGAGCATCATCGTGTAGGTGCGATCAATCGGGCGATAGAAACGCGACTCTTT
>JBKKAL010000040.1:0-7403 GCA_046714695.1 Pyrinomonadaceae bacterium | reverse complement strand
ATCCATGTCTCCATCTTTAACGGACGAGTTCCTGGTAAACCTTCTTCGTGTCAGCCGCCGGATCAACGCCTAGTTCTTTGCGCAGGAGGCGGACCAGATTCTCATACTGTTCCTTGACCGCGACGCGATTACCCATTGCCGCATGAGCCCGCATGATCATACAGTGAATATCTTCGCGGAATGGGTCTTCGTGCAAGATTTGCTGTGCGAGGTGCAGCGACCGTTGCCATTCCTGCATCTTTTGTGCCACTGCGGCGAGCGATTCCAGCATCCGCAGGTGCTGCTCGCGATAATAGGAGCGCTGCTCTTCGACCCACTCGTCGTAACTGCCCTGCATAAACTCGCCGCGATAAAGCGCGATGGCCTGTTCGTAAGCTTCTATGCAACGCTCGAACTCGCGCGCGCGCCGCGCGCTGTCGGCTTCGGCGACCAAACGGTCAAACTCCTCCGTATCTATGCAATAAGAGAATTCCGGACTAAGCAGATAGTCGCCGTCGCGATAGAGCAGGAATTTTTGTTTGAGCGGCTGATTGCTGTTCAAAGCCTTGCGTATGTGCGAGACCGTCGGGTGAAAGTTCTTTTCGACCGCCTCGAAATCCGCTTCTCCCCAGAAGGTATCAATGATCGTATCCTTAGAGGCGCGACGGTGTCGGCGCGACGCGATGAAGCACAGAATGTCGCGCGCACGCTTGGTCGTCCAGGCGTCAGCAGAGAGCGGGCGCACAGGATCGCGGAAAATCTCAATAGGCCCAAACATGCTGATGGTTAAATCCGTGACGGGCTTTGACGGTAAGGAGACCTCAGCCGGTTGCGTCGCAGGAACCTGCGGGGAGGGCGCAGAGAGCGTCTGCTCGCGCACATCTGCCGGAAGCAACTCGGCGGCATCCGCGTGGGCCAACAAAACGGGATTGCGCAGGAGTTCGCGCTGCAACCAGTTCTCGTAATCATAACGCGCCACGAGATCGAGCGTGCGCCGCAAGTGTTCCAGCATCTCTGCGTCCCGCGATGCGGCCAGCTCGCAGTAGGCAAGCGCCAGGCAAGCCTGCGACTCGAAGTAATAAAGTTTATGCGAGTGAAAGTAAGCGCGCGCCGCTTCAAGATCGGCGCGTGCCGCGTCCATGTCGCCCTGCGCATAGATGACGCGACCGCGCGCCAGCGCCGCCGTGTGATATCTCAGTTCGTCTCCGGCTCCCTCGCGAGCGCTGACCAGCCGATCCAACTGCGCGCGCGCAGCCGCTACATTCCCCGCCTGCAAGAAGAGAAGCGCTTGCTCTTCGAGCAGCTCCGTGCGCGCCAGATCAACTCCCGCCTCATCGTAGGCCCGCACAGCCCGCTCATAGAATTCTGCGGCGCGAGCTATATCGCTGCGCTCGCGGTAAAGATTGCCGTAGGTCTCGAAGATTTCCGCGCGCAGTGCGATCAGGTTAAATAGCTGGCAGATTTCCAGCGCGCGATCCAGATGTTGTTCGCATTCTGCCAGCTCTCCGCGATAAAAGTTAAAACGCGCGACGTTCAAGTGTCCAGTCGCTTCCTGCGGCACGGGCGGCAGGTTATCGGCCTCGCGCAGCATGCGACGCGACCAACGCAGGGCCTCTCCGAAATCGCCGCGAATGGCGGCGGGCAGGCCCAGGTTGTGCGCGATCAGGCGCATGTAATGCTCGTTGCCCTGCTCTTCGGCAAATTGCAGCGCCGCGCGAAATTCATGTTCCGCCGCCGCCAGCTCTCCGGTCGCCATCAGGCACAAGCCCCGCGTATTGCCGCACTTGATACGCACAATCGAATGCGCATCCGTCAGCTCGGCGGCGCGATCAAGATAAGTGAAAGCCGTCCCACACTCGCCGCGTCTTCTGGCTATAGTCGCCAGGGAATGTAGAGCCTCTGCTTCTCCCTCTCGATCATTACGCTCGCGGAGCAGTGTCACAGCACGACTGAACAGCATTTGCGCCGCATCGTACTTGCCGCGAAGACGAGCAACTTCGGCGCGATGTGCGAGCGAGCGCGGGTATTTTTCGAGCGACGACTGGGGCAGCGCCTCGGCATGGGAGACGAGCGAGGAGAGCGCGCCGGAGGCGATCCATGCGCTGCCCTTATCGGCGATCACATGAGCGGCACGGTCGAAATCCTCCGCCGCGAGCAAGTGATGCACAGCCCGCTCCCAGGTTTCATGTTGCAGAAAATAATCGGCGATGCGCGAATGCTCGGCGGCCACTCCGGCCTGACCTATATCGGAACGCAGCCGCCGTCTGAGGAATCCCTGGAAGAGCGGATGAAGACGAAACTCTTCGCCTCGCTCGTCCGATGCGACCGTGATAAAGACGTTACGCCGGACGAGCGAGGGCAGCACAGACGAACAGCTCCGGGCAGGATAGAGACGCCCGCACGTCTCAAGATCGAGACGATCAAGCAGCGATATGTTGACCAGCAGTCGCTGTATGTCTTCCGGCTCGTCGGCGAAGACCTCCTCGGCGAAATAGTCGAAGATGTCGCGTTCGGACTGCCTGAGAATCTCCACCAGATCTGTGGGGCTTTCGCCGCTGTGGGCCAGCGCCTGACGCTGCGCCACCTGTCTGACAAGTTGCAGCGCGGTGATCCAGCCGTGCGTTCTTTCTCGATATTCAATCAACTGCGCGGGCGTCAATTCAAGATCGAATACTTCGCGGAAAAGCTGCTGCGTCTCTTCATCGGTAAAGAGCAGCTCATTGCGATCAATGATGGCGAGCGATGCCTGGCTGCGCAGGCGCGCTAAGCTAAGCGGCGGCACGTCGCGCGAAATGATAATGACGTGCATTACGTCCGGCAGGTAAGCGAGCAGGCGATCAACCACGGCATGAACAGCCGTCTCCGCGCCGAGATGATGGTAGTCGTCCAGTACCAGGATGAACTGTTGCTCGACGTGTTCGAGAACTTCGTTGAGCAATACGTCAACGGCGCGTTCGGGGGCCTGGGCCAATTCGGCGGCTGATTCGTGAAGATAGGAAAGCATCACCTCGCCAAAGCCGGGCACGGCCTGCTTGACCCCGTGCGTCACGTATCCGAGGAAAACGAGCGGGTCCGAATCCGTATTCTCCAATTGATACCAGACGAACTTGTGCGCGTTGGTGCGTACGAAATCGGCGACCAGCGTAGTCTTGCCTGAGCCGGCGGCGGCGGCGACCAGCGTTACCGGATGCGCCAGATTGTTGAGCAGTCGTTCGGTCAGGCGTGGACGCTGAAGCAGCGCCGGGGCGGGCCTCGGCGGCAGAAGCTTGGTACGCAGGAAAAATGCCGGCAATGCTGCGCCTTCCCGCTTCTCCTTCACCGGCGGCGGGGGCGGCTCGACAGCCGCCTGGCTGGCATTTTCTTCAAGGGGTCTTTGTGCCATTAGCACTGGCCTCGCAAGTCCCTCTAAACTCAGATGGAGAGATACACAATCAGCGACGCTGAAATCGTGTTGGGGGTTTATCATACTGGTTCCAGAGCGCGCAAGTGGCCGGCAGATCAATGCGAGGAGTTACAACGCTTCCGCGGGTTCGTTTTTTGACTTTTTAATCGTCCCTAAATCAAGTATCCGTGTATCTGTAAAATAGTAGCCCGTCTGGTTCTCTTCCTCCTGTTTTTTACACTGGCAATCAGTTTTACGGGCGCGCTCAACACTGCGGCGGCTCGATCCAGCGACGCCGCACGCCCGCGCGTCTGCGAGAGCGCCGAGAGCGCCTGTTCTTCTCTCAGACCGTAACTGGCAAAAAGCTTTTTGGCTTCCTCTTCCGTGAAAGCCATGACCGGCTCTTCGACGACGCAGAGCGTCTGCTTGGAGCGCATGCGCCACAGAGGCGCTGGCGGCAGGCTGCGCCCCGTTATCAGCATATGCGCCTCCGCGGGCAGAAGCGGAAGAAGGCGTCGAAAGAACGGCACGACCCATTCGGCGTCATAAACGAGATGAAGGTCGTCTATGATGATCAGGAGCGGTTCACTGCCGCTCTCCATCAATTCATAAACGAAAGATTCGGCGAGCAGAGGCACATCTTCCAGCGTAGTGGTCTCCGAGAGCAGGCGCGAGAGCGTCTCGGAGCCGAAGCGCGGGCGTTCTCGCCGCACGCTCTCGATCAGATACTGAAAAAAGATGTGCAGGTCGCCGTCCGAAGCATCAACCTTGTACCATGCCACGCGCCTCCCGGAGCGACGGGCGAAATCTGTCGCCAGCATCGTCTTACCTGTCCCCGCCCGGCCATTGATAATCGTCGAGGTGCAAGAGGCTAGGCTTCCGTGCAGCGTGTTGAGCAGACGCATACGCGAGATGCGCGGCGCGTCCGCGGGGGTCGTGATTTTATCGAGGATGAGTTGCATGCTTTTCGTTCCTGTATCGCGACTGATTCCGAGACCGACCCTTTGTGAGGACTCGTTCAGTCGAGCGCTTAAAGATTTCAGCCATCCAGGTTGCTCAAAATCGTCCTTGACCGCGAAGTTGATCGCGACCGCACACAGGCAGGCCGCGAATCCACTATGAAATGTATAAAATGCCACTTGAGGAATTCTTGAGGTGTTCAACAGGAAGCTATCAGGCGAACGCCCACGGGCGAGCCTTTTTGAAGGAAACACAGGACTTATGGTGATTTCTCGAAGGAATTTGACGCGGTTGCCCCATCCCGATTTTGAACCATCGAGAGGCTCGGATGGGGACTGAACGCGGGGCGTGACTATTCTATAGGACTAGCTCTTGGGAGTAGCGCTCGCACCAGATTTATGTTGATCCAGGTAATCGAGCAGCACGTTTGCCATCACTTTAACGCCGACGACGAGGCTCTCTTCATCTACATCGAAGTTGGGTGTGTGCCATCCGGCGGTAATGCCCTTGGCAGTGTTCCCGACTCCGAGGAAGTAGTAAAAGCCGGGAATAACCTTCTGATATAGTGAAAAGTCTTCAGCGGGCATAAAGGGCTTGATGGCGACGGCATTTTTTTCGCCCAGGATGCGGCGCATGGTTGGCAGCGTCCTTTCGACGAGCAGAGGCTCGTTGTAGGTGACAGGGTTGCCGTTGTCAAAGCTTAGCTCGAACGTCGCCCCGTAGGCGGCAGTGATATTCAGGAGCGTCTCCCTCATCAATGCCTGCGAGCGCTCCCGCACCTGGTCGTTGAGCGTGCGCAAGGTGCCGGTCATCTTCACCTCTCCGGCGATGATATTAAAGCGTTGGCCGCCCTGAATTGTTCCGACCGTGATGACGAGCGGCTCAAGCGGATCAATCCTGCGGCTCCTGATGTGCTGAAGCGCAAGCACCGCCTCGGAGGCCACGACGACCGCATCAATGCCCATTTGCGGCTGCGCTCCGTGCGCGCCCTTTCCGCGAATAGTGATTGTGAACGTGTCGGACGAAGCCATCGCGGGGCCACTGTGATAGCCGATCTGCCCGGCCTGCAAGTTGGGCTCCGTATGAAGACCGAAGATGGCCTGCGGCCTTGGGTTCTCCAGCACGCCCTCTTTGATCATCAGCGCCGCGCCGCCCTCTTCGCCACTGGGCGCGCCCTCCTCGGCGGGTTGAAAGATAAACTTGATCGTGCCGTTTATCTCGCCGCGCATCTTGCTCAGGATTTCCGCCACACCCAGCTCGACCGTCGTATGCACGTCGTGGCCGCATGCGTGTTTGACGCCCGGCGTCTGGGATTTGTACGGCACATCGTTCGTCTCCTGGATCGGCAACGCATCCATATCGGCGCGCACGGCGACCACGGGGCCGGGCTTCGCGCCCTTCAAGAGCGCCGTCACGCCGTAACGGCCCACGCCCGTTTTGACATCCTCCAGACCCAGCGCACGCAGCCGCTCGGCGACGATGCGAGAGGTTCTCTCTTCGCGATTGGAAAGCTCCGGGTGCATGTGAAAGTCGCGCCGTTGCGCGACGAGCTGCGGGCGCAACGCTTCGGCTGCCTGCGCGATCTGTTGTTCTCGCGCCGAAGTCTTGAGCACAGCCGCGCTGCTCCGAGGTGTTTGCTGCCATCCTCCCGCGGAAACAAGCAGCGCGATTAATAGAATCATTGCGATCACACAGTGGAACTTGCGTCTCATCTTTGATCTCCGATAAAAAGTTCTGAGATTGATAAAGCGAGCGGGAATCATTTGTCCTTTTGAGTCTCGTCGTAAAAGAGGATGTTGACGACCAGCATCACGCCTCCGGCCGCCGCCGCCAGAAAACAGATGATGGCGAGCCCCGGATAACCGAAGATTTTGAAAGAGGTCTCAACGCGCATCAATAGCGCCGCCCCGATGATCAGGGATGCAAGTATAAGCCCCAGCGTGATACGGTTGGCGACCTTTTGCAGCCCCTCCATCAGCTTGACCTCGTCAATGGCGTCCACCTTGATCGAGAGCGAATTGTTGGCGATAGTATCGAGCAGCTTGTTGACGCGGTTGGGTATCTTCTCAATCAGACCCTTGGTTTCGAGCAGGAAGTTGAAAAGATTTCCGGGTGAAAGAGTTTGCAGCATACGCTGCTGCATTATTTCCATGGCATGCTGGCGGATCGAAGCGTTCGGGTCGAAACTGGGATCGAGGGTGTGTACCACCTGATCCAGATTGAGCAGAGCCTTGGCGATCAAGGTAAAGTCCGGCGGCAGGCGAAATCCCGTCTCGCCCGCGATGCGTTGAATCTCAAGCACAATCCGCCCCGAATCTATATTTTGCATGTCCGCATCGCGGTGTTGTGTGACGAGGTCGGAGACCTGGCGCGTGAACCGCTGCTCGTCGAAATCCGCTTTGGCCTCGCCCATCTTGATCGTTATCTCGGCGACGGCATCGCCGTGACCTTCGCTGATCCCCAGAAGTAGTTGAAGTATGTTCTCCTGCGCGCGCGGCGCGACGCGGCCCACCATCCCCAAATCTATAAGCGCGATCCGGCGGTCTTCGGTGAGGAAGACATTGCCCGGATGCGGGTCGGCGTGGAAAAAACCGTCAACGAGAATTTGCTTCAGATATGCGTGGAAGAGCTGCTCGGCGAGCATGTAGCCGTCAAGGTCTATCCAGCCAAGCGGAGAGAGCGAGGTGATCTTTTTACCCTTGACGAAATCCATCGTCAGCACGCGCGAGGTAGTAAAGCCCTCGACGGGCAGCGGCACGACGAGCACGTCGAAGTCTTTCAAGTTCTCAGCGAAGATCGAAAGATTGCGGGCTTCCTGACGATAATCCAATTCGCGCAGCAAACTCTTGCGAAGCTCACCGAGGATGCCCTGAAATTCATAGCGCTTTCCCATCTCCGTATGACTATCCATAAACGCCGCGATGTCGTTTAAGACTTCCAGGTCTTTGACGATGGTCTCGCGTATGCCGGGCCGCTGCACTTTGACGACGACGGCGCGGCCATCGCGCATCGTGGCGGCATGCACCTGTCCAAGCGAGGCGGCTGCTATCGGCGTCTGCTCGAATTCCTCAAAGGCTTTGGA
>JBKKAL010000039.1:0-36046 GCA_046714695.1 Pyrinomonadaceae bacterium | reverse complement strand
CTGCATAACATCCCTTACGTGCGCGACATCATCACGCAGCGACGCCTGCTCGAAGACCTCGGCGCAGCGGTGCTCACGCCGGAACTGCGCACGCACAAGATCACGGCCTCTCACATAGAGCTTTTTGAAGCGCCCTATGAGCTGGTCAAGACCATGCGCGCATCCGTGCTCGCTCTGGGCCCACTGCTGGCGCGATTCGGCAAGGCGCGAGTCTCTCTGCCCGGAGGCTGCGCCATCGGAACCCGCCCGATTGATCTTCATCTTGAGGGGTTCAAGATGCTCGGCGCGGAGGTTGGTCTGGAATCTGGAGATGTAGTGGCGCGCGCGCCCAAGGGTGGGCGTCTGCGCGGCGGCGAAGTCCACTTCGACAAGGCGACCGTGACGGGCACGGAAAACATCATGATGGCCGCGACATTAGCCCAGGGCCGCACCACTATTCACAATGCGGCGCGCGAGCCGGAGATCGCCGACCTCGCGGAACTCTTAAACAGTATGGGAGCGCGCGTGCGCGGCGCGGGCACGCCCGTCATCGTGATCGAAGGCGTCGAAGCTCTCGGCGGCGCAGAGCACACGATCATTCCAGACCGCATTGAGACGGGGACGTTTCTCATTGCGGCCGCAATCACGCGCGGAGAACTGGAAATCAAGGGCTGCGTGCCGGAACATTCCGCCATCCTGATCTCGAAGCTGCGCGAAGTGGGCGTCGAGATAGAGGAGGTCAATCAAAGCACGTTACATGTTCGCTGCCGCCCGAATGGGCTGACGGCGCGCGATGTCGAGACCCAGCCACACCCTGGTTTTCCCACAGATATGCAGGCACAGTACATGGCGCTCATGACACAGGCCACGGGGCGCTCGGTGATAACGGAAACGATCTTCGAGAATCGCTTCATGCACGCTTCGGAGATGCAGCGCATGGGGGCGCGTATTCATATCGAAGGGCGCACGGCGACCGTTGATGGGCCATCGCCGTTGACGGGCGCTCGTGTGCAGGCTTCGGATTTGCGGGCTTCCGCCTCGCTCGTGCTAGCGGGGCTGGCGGCGCGCGGAGAGACGATCATTGACCGCGTCTATCATATTGATCGCGGCTACGAAAAGATCGAATCGAAGCTACGCCTGCTTGGTGCGGACATCGAACGTA
The DNA here is from genome assembly GCA_046714695.1 of Pyrinomonadaceae bacterium. Lineage (GTDB taxonomy): Bacteria > Acidobacteriota > Blastocatellia > Pyrinomonadales > Pyrinomonadaceae > DASQYE01. The sequence continues at coordinate 34,905 of JBKKAL010000039.1, read as the reverse complement.
TGAGGGAGTCTGTCAATAACTCGCTTGCTTCTCACGAGGATCTTACATTAAGTACTGGTACAGAATTACATTAGACCCTTTGTCTGGGGAGTGGTAGTACAGGGACTATCCGGGGGGGAGGCAACGCGCGCCAACAGCGTAGAACAAATGAATCCGCCCTTACAGGAAGGCCAGCACCGCTCCTAGAGAATAGGCCCGCGCGTGTTCATCATGAACATCACCGGGCGCGGCAAGAAATAAGCGATATAGCCTAACTCTCTCAGGCATGGTTACTCATTATATGTATTTGCCACAGCGAGATGCAGCCTTTAATCAGATTATATCTGTATCCGCCCTTACTGTAGTTCTCTTTGCATTCGATGAATTTCTTTGCGGATACGCAATGCCTGTAGAAATGGTCTAACTATATTAAGAATCAGAAAACTTGTCCCAAACAGTGTTAGACACATCGTTGTTAGTACAAAATATAATTTTGCACTTTGAACATCCCATACAGGTATAATAAGCAATGCCCCAAGTAACATAAACAAAATGGCCCAAAGGAAAAAGAAACTATAAAGGAAATATTCCCATTTCTTGATTTCTACGTGGAGCTTGCCATTCTTTACTCTCAAAAAATCTAATGCTTCTTTAATCCAATACCTAGTATTCTTATTTGGTGAACTATTGTCGAAATCCTTAATTGCTTTCCTTAAATCCGGCTTAGCCTCCACTCCATAAAGTGCTCTGAATTCTGCGAGTTCTTTAAGTTCTATAGCAATGTTACTCAAAACTTGTGCGTTCAATACTGGTAATAACCAAAGGCTGAGTGTGTCATCAAGCTCCTTTCGGGTTATCTTCCCTGCTTTTGTTGAATAAGTTTGTAATTCGGTAACAAGTGACCGAACTATCAGCTCTCTAGCTCTTGAGGACACCTGAGGGAAGCTTCTATCTTCAAGATATACCCCCAGTTTTTGAGCACCTTCCATGACTAATCTATCGCTATCAAGGTCTCGCAACTTAATAACTACCCCTCCCAACAATTGACCTTCAATTAATCCACCTGAATAATAGCTTGCCAGTATCAATTCATACTCATCAGCCGCTTTCGATTGTAGTAACTCATATGCCCACCTTTCTGCTTCAGGCTTATCTATTCTGTTTTGTGATGACTTAATTTGGGTAGCTCTTTTTTTATCTGGATACTCCCAAAGAATATCAACTTTAGTTGAGTCTAAGTTTGGCTCTATGGTTACAGCTTGCCATTTGTCATCTGTTTCTAGAGCATTGAGCAAACTAATTACGGTTTGCACCAAATATCCACGAATTGAAGCACTTCCACTCATACCTAATTTAATTGGCTGGAATTATAGTCAGGCCGACAAGAAAGCTTGTTGCCAGCAGGAAAGCGAGGATGAGACGCGGGCAGGTTATCCCCGTACAGGACAGCTAATTCACATTTCGAACGGTAGAACCTCGACGGTAAATATGAGAGACCCAATGTGCAGGATTTGGTAAAGAGGGCCGGTCCTGTGGACTGTTGATTTATGTGCTCACAGGAAAAGCTACCATTGCCAAGGCCGCGAAGGGTGCAGCAGTTCATTTCGCATATCCTGATCCCCTTGCTTAAGCTGTACTTTAATCGAAGATAGGTTCTAGTAGAGACTAACTATTTATATTTTTCGACCTGTAATCCCGAAACAGCACCTCATCACGCCGTATCTTGTAAATGCCGTTGCCAGCGATGTGAATTAGTTTTCTTTGCTCTAAGTCAACTTTAGTAAGCGAGCAGGCTGTGCCTCATAGAGCTTCGCGGCAGAGTCGCGTCAGATGCTGAAAAGCAATCGAGCGTTCCTCGGGGCGCGTATAGCTGACTGGAAGAGCGATTAACTCGCCCAGAATATCATGGAGTGATTTGAGGATATCTGTCACTATCGCTTGGCCTTCTATAGAGTGCGAGGGTTGAGCATAACTAGCAAAGTGACTCAGAAAAAGCACTGAAGCAAGAATGCGTGGGCGCAGGCCAGAGTTAAAACTACAAAGACTTAATGACGAAATAGGGGTCATTAAATCTCGTTAAATCATCTCACTCCATTTCTGCTTCGTCAATAGCCGAAAAAGGGATATGTACTGTCGGAATGATTATAGTTCCTGATTGGAAAACATATTCTTCCATTCAATTTCACTTTGGGTACAAATAGACCACCAATAGGGCATTTTGCGGAAATCTTATGGTTCCTATCTCGGAAAAAATTCGGGAATAATCACAAAACGGATCAACGCTATGGATCATCAACCAGCTCGTCAGCTCCGCCAGCCGTATAAGAGGCGCGGCCAGCGATGCGCTCAGTTGAAATACCAGAAGGGAAGCCAGCGCGATCAGAGAGAGAGCGGCCATCAGGACGCCGACCAGTATATTTAAGATCAAAGAAGCGAGCGACAGGCGATGGAAATAGAGTATGAGTAGGGGCAGCAATCCCAACTGCACGCTCGCAGAGACCACCAGCGCAGACACGGCGTAGCGTACGATGCGCTGCACACGGAATCTCTCAAGACGGGCGGCCAACCTCGTTTTAAAGAGATGATATTGATAAGTCGAGTGTGCCATCTCTCGTTTCCAAGCGCGCTCGCTCCAGAAAAGCGTCTCGCCGAGCGTGCGTAAAGAGCGCGGGCAGATGGGCGGGTACGCGGTCGCGCGCGTCGGACGCCATGCGCCCACCTCCTCCAACTTTCGCAGCAGCGGCCAGGCCAGACATACGATCATCAGCACGGAGAGAAAGGTTAACTGGAACGACGGATTAAACAGGTCGCTCGGACGCCACACGAGCAGCAGAAGACCTGCGCCGCCGAGCGCATTGAGGCTGCCCGCGCGGCGATGGACGACGGGCGCAAACGCCACGACCGTGAACATCAGTGCGGCGCGCACGACCGAGCTTTCAGCCCCCACGGCGAGCGTGTAGGCCCATAAAAATATCGTGCAGGTTAAAAATTGCCAGCCGCGCCGCTTCGTCAGCCGCCGCGCCAGCAACAAGACGAAGCCGCCGAGGAAAGTGATGTGCAGACCGCTGATGACCAGCACATGAAACGTGCCGCCCACACGAAACCGCTCGGCGGCCCCGCGCGAGAGCCCGTAGCGATTACCGAGCAGCGCCGCATTCAAAACGCCCGCCGTCGCGGGCGAAAATCTCGCATTGATCTCCGCCAGCAGACTTTGTCGCCACTGGTAAAGCCAGAAGAGCGGCAGCAACACGCGCTCGTCATCGAGCCTTTCGACCAGTAGCGGGCTCTTAATCGCGCCCGTGGCATCCAGTCCACGCTGCTCTAAATACTCTGTCAACGAAGACACGCCGGGATTACTAAATCTTTCTGTGCGGCTGAGTGCAGTCATAATGCGCAGGCGCGCGCCGTAGCGCAGCTCCAGCGTCTCGTATTCGGCGCGCACCCTCTGATCATGAACTGAAGCCATGAGCCAGACCGTCCCCGTTGCCTCTCGTTCCATCTCTTTGTACCTGATCTTTTCAACGCGCAGTGTGAGATAAAAGCTTTCGGGCGCAGGCTCCGGCGCGCTCAAGAGGACGCCCTCGATCTCCACCGGATCACCCGAACTGATAACGCCATCCTCGAACATGCGCTCAAGGCGATGCCCTTGGACGCCGCGCTTTTCCGTAATCGCGAGCATCGCTCCAGCACAGCAGAAAGCGAGCGCCAAAAAGAGCGTGGCCCATCCTGAGCGCCGCCGCGCGAAATAGAAGAGTGTCAGAGCCGAGCTGCCCGCGCAGCAGGCGAGAACTAAAGCGGTCGTCAACCCGAGGAGACGCGCCGCGACGATACCGGCGGCGAAAGAGAGAGCCAACAGCGCCAGTGGATGAGGAGCGAAAGGCGGTCGGGTGGAAACCGCGAGATGCATAAATGGCAACCTGGCCTGTTCTTTATTTACATTTGCTCAGGATTACTGCCGTCACGATGGTAGCGAGGAGTTCACTCGCCTTTGCTCAGCGTGTTGAGAGGTTGCCGAGCGGGGAGCAAAGTATAATAAACTTAAGGGCAAGTCAATCATCACTCCGGCATGGGCCCACTCACGCCAACGATTTTAAACAGTATGCTGGTCGCGATTGATCGAATCTCAAATAGTTGAGAGGAAATCTGACGCGGGAATTCCAACGACGAGCATAGACCGGCGAAACGATCAAGTTCCAGATCAATGACAAGCTGATTGCGCGGGCGCTTGAATGAGTTGTTATGCTGCTCCAACCCTCCGGGAAAGCTTATATGTATGTTCATCGCTAGCCTTGCCCTTAAAGAAGTCAGTGCCTGCTTGCATCTTTATTCTCTTGAAGGAGAGTCGCTCCAGGAGCTTACACGATGCTTCGTTACGGGTATCCACCTCTGCCACTATCTCGGCGACATCATAATCCGTGAATAAGCTTTCTATGACTCGCAAACAAGCTTCTGTGGCATAACCTTGTCCCCAGAAATCCGGTGATAATTCGTAGGCCAACAATGAGCTTTGGTTATTAAGAATTGTCGCTTGAACCGTACCGATGTATACGGCCCGCTCTTTGAGATGGACTGCCCAATTTAGCCATAATTCTTCGCCGGAAGGTGACATCCGGCTCTCAAGCTGGCGGTATCTGGCTTCCAGGGCAGGCACAGAAGCGGGCGGGTCTTGCGGTATGAAGGTATAGATGCGCGGGTCTGACAATGCAGAGAATAAATGCCTGGCATGTTGTCGGCATAAAGGCTCCAGAATAAGCCTGTCCGTTTCCAGATTACTTCCGCTTTCATTAACCATAGATATCTTTCAAGATATATGAAGCATAACGCCCGGCAACACCCGCCGCGCTTTCAACGTATCAAGCACGACGTCTTGCAGATGAAGGCCGAGCTATTCCTGGTTGGGCGCATGCCGTGGTTAAGCTCACTTCGCTGGCGGAGTCTCGCGGATATTTGTATTTTGGGACGCTTGGATTAACCACTTCCCGCCCTGCTTCGTTACGATACGTGTGAAGATGCCGCGCCTCGGCTGGCGCGGCGTACCGTCAGGGTCTTTGTCACCTCTAAGCCCCCAGTTGACGTGAACTAACGCGATGTCAGGCTTGAGGAACTTCACCTGGACATCGGTAGTCGCCCAGACGCTCTCCTTAAACTGCATCGCGTGAACTCTCGTATGATGCTCCTCGAAGGCCATACGACCCTTTAGCCAAATGCCTGAGACGGTGATGAAATCAACGTCCTCTGCCACCAGAGCCGCCAGCGCTTTCATGTCATGGCGATTCCAGGCTTCCTGCCAGCGCCGCTCGATCTGTTTCACTGCCTCCGTGTCACTTTCCTTGTTTTGTGCAGTCGCAGGCCATGCGGTGAAGAATAAGGCTAAACCAATAATAAAGGCGCAGGTGTATTTCATCTTATACTCTTACTTTCAAGTTGTGAGTCCAACAGGTAGACATCCTAAATGACGCTTTATATTACATCAATTCCGACGCCCGATCTTTAATTGTTAAGTCTGTCTAGCGTGAGGGATCGAAGGCGGTTACAATGCGCTGGTTTATCTTAGGGCGGGGCGCGTCCGCGTTCATAGTATCTCAAGCCTTTGAGTGTGTGATGAAGAGCTAAACGACGGGGGCGTCATGATGCAGCAAAAAATTCTAGCCTGGTGCGTACATCTGTACACGGCGTCGGGGTTTGTGGCGGCGGCGGTGATGGCCGTCCTCATCGTGCGTGGCGGAGACACGTCGTTTCGCTGGGCTTTCGCGTTGATGCTGGTGGCGACTTTTATTGACTCGACGGACGGGTGGCTGGCGCGGCGTGCCAGAGTCAAGGAGGTTTTGCCGAATTTTGATGGAAGCACGCTGGATAATCTGGTGGACTTTCACACCTACACAACGTTGCCGCTGCTGCTCGTGTGGCGAGCAGGAATTCTGCCGGAAGGTCAACAGTGGTGGCTGCTGTTGCCGCTGCTTGCCAGCGCCTATGGATTCTCACAGACGAGCGCCAAAACGAAAGACGGATTCTTTCTCGGTTTCCCTTCGTACTGGAACATCGTGGCGTTTTATCTCTACGTGCTGGGCCTGCCCGCCGCCGTCTCGCTCGCGCTCCTCATCCTGGTGGCGCTGCTGACTTTCATCCCATTGAAGTATTTATATCCTTCGCAGGGCGGACCGTTCAGCCGTCTGACGATCCTGCTGGGAAGCATCTGGACTGTGCTTCTATTGATGATACTCTGGCGTTGGGAGGACGAGCCTAGAACGCTGATCATAATCTCGCTCGTGTTTCCGCTTTACTATATGTTTATCTCCTGGGGGCTCTCGCTGTGGCTCTGGCGAACGAAACGCAGCGCAGCCGTCTCCTAAAGCGGGCCGGGAAGCACGCGCCCGCCCTTGATTCGTTTGGTGTCCGGCGCGCGCGCCGCGTCCTCTTCGCACAGGACGCCGGAAACTATCTGCAAGTCGTCGCAAAAATAGTCCACCAGCAGGTTGAGCATGCCCGCATCGCCCCCGGCCAATCCGGTAAACTCGACGCCGAAGCCCACACGCTTGAGAACATGCACGACCTCGCCTTCAAGCAGCATCCATCGCTCTGTCGGAAGGCGAATCCGTATCGAGATCATCTGGCCGGAAGCCGCCTCCGACCTGGTTTGAATAAAGCAACCCTTGATGCTCAGGCTGGTGATCTTTCCCCCACGCAGAGATTCGTCCGTCCCCCAGAGGATGTAAATGGCCGTGTCTATCTCAACACGTTCCGCTTCTCTTAAATCTTCCATGGGATGCGAGACTTCGCTTAAATCCGACGGGGCGAGCACACGCTCATGCAAACCTCAAACGCGCTGCCTGACTCGTCCGGGATTCAGCAGGACGAGCACACGACGCGCGCCCATCCGACTAATTCTTCTTATAAAGACGAGAGCACCTGACACCCGCCTGTCGCTGTGCGGCTTGCTCCTCTTCCTTGCGCCTGCGCTCTTGTTCCTTACGATCACGCTCGGCCTGTTTTCGTGCCTGCCTGTCCATCGTCGCCGAACCGGAGCCCGCGGTCTGCGCCGCTCCAGTTATCACGCATGACAAACTAACAATCGCAATCATCATCATTCTGCTAAAGTATTTCATACCTCAATCCTCCCATCTATGATCTATTTGGCGACAGAGTCATCAATACGGGCACGCGCCCCTGATGATAGTCAATTGACGATCTTCAAGCCCCTTCCCGCGCCGCATCTCTACGTGAGAGGTGCGCGACCGTCTCCACATGATGAGTCTGTGGGAACATATCAAATGCTGAGACGGAGTCAAGCAGGTATCCGCCCTCGATCAAATACTTGAGGTCGCGCGCGAGCGTCGCCGGATCGCAGGAGACATAAGAGATGCGCCGTGGACTGAGAGCAATGATGCTGTTGATCGCGCCTTCTTCTGCGCCGGCGCGCGGGGGATCGAGAAGGATAAGATCAACGGGCGTGCCTTCATGATTCTGTGCTTTTAACCAGTCGGAAACCTTTGCGCATTCAAAGAAGGCGTTGTTGAGCTGCGCGTTTTGCAGGTTGCTTCGCGCCGAATGAATCGCCGTCTCGTTGGCTTCGACGCCCGTGACGTGCGTGAACTTTAGCGCCAGCGGCAGCGTGAAAAGGCCGACGCCGCAGTAAAGGTCTATCGCGCGCTCGCCATGCGCGTCACCAAGCGCCGCCGCAATCAATGTTGGAAGCAACTCATGATTGATCTGAAAGAAGCCGTCAGCATTGAAACTGTAGCGGTTTCCTCCGATGTGGCGACTTACCTCGCGCACGGCGTTTGGGCTCACAGGCGGCGCAAGCGCTGCGCCCTCATCTCCCGCCACGGCCTGAAACTCGGTCTCTTCAGGGAGCGAGCCATCCCGTGCCAGCTCGCGCAGACTGTTGAGCCTCTCCTGCAATGATGAAACGATAACGGGGCATTCGACGACATCACAGACTTGATGGGAGCCGCGTTCAAAGTAGCCCAGATGCCTGCGCAAGGGGTCGAACTGCCACTGGGCGCGCGAGCGGTAATTCCAGCGCAGCGGAGAGGGTGTGATCGGAATCTCTGCCGGAGGCTCAAGGCGCGCGATGCGGCGCAGGCAGTCGCGTATGATCTGAAGTTTGGCGTCTAGCTGCGCTTCGTAATTCAATTGCTGAAAGTCGCAGCCGCCGCAGCGACCGAAATAAGGACAAAGGGGCTCGACGCGCGCAGGCGAAGGCTTGATAATTTCCAATATAGAAGCAAAGGCTATACGGCCGCGAGTCTGATTGATTCTAACGCGAAGATGATCGCCGGGTGCTGCCAGACCGACGAAGATCGTTCGCCCGCCCGCGTGCGCCAGTCCTGCGCCGCCCGGCACAATGCGCTCGATCTCAAGTAATACGCTCTGGCCCGTGCTCTCCGCGCTCTTCTGTGTGTGCGCTGCTGTACGACGGGGGCGCTTATGCCTTTTCATCACAAGCCTTAAAGATAGAACAAACTAAGACGCGGAACATTGTATTGATCGCGCAGGCGCTTGAGCAGAAGATTGCCGAAGGTCTGTTCGTATGTGGGCTGCTCCATGCGATTGCGGTAAGGTTCGAGTTGTGCTTCCGTCTCAGAGCGCGCCGTCGCCAACTCCTCCTGCGGGATATTTGCGCCGAGCGCATCATCCAACATCTGTTCCAAAGCGGTCAGCGCCTCCTCAAGCTTTTCAGCGCTGGGGCGCGAGGCGCGCGCGAAATCCTTTTCCAACTCGCCAAGACGCGCGGCGGCTCTTGCGAGGGCGTCACACAATTCATCATCACGCATCTTACGGCGGCGCTCTTCGCAGATTTCGAGCAGCGACGCGCGTGCGCTCTGCATGTGCTCAAGGATTGCGGCGCGCGGAAAGGGAAGATTCTCCTCCTCGACGAAATCCTCGCCCGTCTCCTGCTCGCCATCGCCCGCCCCGTTTTGCGCGCCGAGCTGTGATTCGAGCCATTCGGCATACTGCGCCTCGACCTCTTCCTGGCAGTACATCAAAGTCTTGACGCTGCGTTTGCGCGGTTTGGCCTCAAAGGAATCGAAAGCGTGCTCGATGCCGTTGAGTACCACGTGCAGCGGCACGCCCATCTCTTTCCAGGCGGTCATCAGCGCCCAGTCCATCGTGCCCAAAAGCAGATGCTTGCCGCGACGACGAACAAAAGTATCTTCGATCTCAGTGAAGTAATTGAAATAATTCATAAGGCGAGCGACCACGCCATCAAACATGTGCGACGAGTTAGAATATTTTATCCAGTCACTTGTCGCTCGTCACTCGTCGCTGCCTTGTGGCGCTCATAAACCAGTCGCAAGCCCTCAAGCGTGATCGTGGAGTCAATCACCTCGATCAGCTCAGATCCGGTCGCGATCAGAGACGCAAGGCCACCCGTAGCGATAATACGCGGCGCACCTCCAACTTCTTCGATCATCCTCTTCAGGATTCCATCAACGAGACCGGCATAACCATAATAGAGTCCTGATTGCATAGAGCCGACGGTTGATGTGCCGATCACGGAATCCGGGCGCTTTATCTCCACACGCGGAAGACGAGCGGCGCGCGCAAAGAGCGCGTCGGCCGAGATGATAATGCCGGGCGTGATGACGCCGCCGAGATATTCGCCACGCGCATTGATCGCATTGAAAGTCGTCGCCGTCCCGAAGTCAACGATGATGCACGGCGCACCGTACCTGTGAACCGCCGCGACGGCATCCACTATGCGGTCTGCGCCCACATCCGACGGCGGCTCGTAGAGAATCGGCACGCCGGTTTCAATCGTGTGATCTATAAAGAGTGGCGTCAGGCCGAAATAAACCTCCGACATCCTCTTCAGAGTATAATTGAGAGGCGGCACAACCGATGCGATGGCGACCGCCGTGATCGCCTTAAAATCTATTCCGGCTAACTGGAACAGATTGCGCGAATGCACGCCATACTCGTCCACCGTGCGCGCCCGCGCCGTCGTCAAACGCCAGTCAGCCACTAGCCGCTCGCCGTCGTAAACGCCGAGCGAAGTATTCGTATTTCCTACATCAATAACAAGCAGCATAACTTTTAAGGGATGAGGGCGGGGGGATGAGGGATTGAATCACTACTCAAGTGAATCCATCACTCAATCCATTTCATCCCTCATCCCTCTTATAATCGTAACGTCTCCGGCGCGAATGATTCTGATTCCCTTGTTGGTTTCGACACGCAAAGCGCCGTCGGGTTCGAGGCCGCGCGTCGTGCCCTCTAAAATCTCTCCGGCGAGCGCGACGCGAACGCGCCTGCCCTCGGCATAAGATGAGCGCTCAGTCCATGCCCGCAGCGTGAGGGATACGCCGTTTGCGCCCTCAAGCGTTTCGTAGCGCGCGGCGACTGCGCGTAGCAATGCTTCGAGCAGGTTTTCAGCGTCCACCGTCTTGCCGGTCAAAGCTTCGACAGAGATTGCCGCGTCACGCAGTTCTTCCGGAAATGCGCGGTCGCTCAGATTAACGCCGATACCGATAATGCATGCGCGAGCCCTTCCGGTCTCGACCGTCTCGGCGAGAATACCGCAGAGTTTGCGTTCATTCGCATATATGTCGTTGGGCCACTTGATGTCCGTGCGTAGAGCGCAGGCGTCAATAAGCGCATCGTGAACCGCGACCGCCGTCATCAGCGTCAGCATCGGCCATGCGCTCTGCTCAATCCGGGGTCGCAACAGGATACTGCAATAGAGACCGGCGTCGGCGGGAGAAATCCAGACGCGCTCCTGTCGGCCACGACCCGCCGTCTGCTCGCGCGCGACGATACAGAGTCCTTCTGGAGCGCCGCGCTCGGCCTGCCGCGCCGCCTCCGTATTGGTCGAAGCGAGCGAGTCGAAGCGCAAGATAACTGGTCGCAGGCGCTCGGTCGCTTTCTGCTGTGCTTGATGAATACTCACATTGTAACCAGGTTGAAGCGCGTAAAGCCGCCAAGCCGATTGAGAAAGCCTTTATGCTTCCTTTGCTTTATCGCGGCAGAGTTTGCGGCATGTTCGCCAGCGCATATGCCAGCACGGCCATGACCGCAGCATTCTCCGCCAGTTCTCGCGGCACTACTTTATCCAGTGTGTCGGCGGCAGTGTGATGATAGTTGAAATAGGTGCGCGAGTCCTGCCATGGAGCAAATGACGGAACCCCCGCCTCCGTCAGCGGCGTAATATCCGATCCCGTTTCCTCTACCAAGCGTACCAGCCCTGCCCCTGAGCTTTGAAGCACAATTGATATAGGGGTCAGGAGCGGTAAAGCCTCCGGCTTCGCGCTGACATTGATGCCCAGCGGATGCCCCGCGCCCAGGTCGCTTTCAATGGCAGCGATGTGATTTTTGATCTCTGCGGCGTAATCCTTAGCATATGTTCGCCCCCCGACCAGTCCGTTCTCTTCATTCATCCACGCGATAACGCGGATGGTTCGACGGGGACGCAGGCCGAGTTGCTTGATAAGCTGCGCGGTCTGCATGGCGATGGCGACACCTGAGGCGTCGTCGAGCGCGCCCGTGCCCAGGTCCCATGAGTCCAGATGGCCGGAGACGATGACTATCTGTTCGGGATGCTCGCTGCCTTTGATGTCCGCGATGACATTGTAGCTCGGAGCGTCGGGCAAAGTTTGCGGCGTCAGAGTCAGGCGCATGCGCACCGTTCCTTCGCGGGTCAGGTGCGCGATCAAATCCGCATCTTCAGCCGCGACCGCAGCGGCTGGAATCTTCGGCGCATCGGCGGCGTAGCGTGTCTGCCCAGTATGCGGCAAACGGTATTCAGCTCCTCCAACCGAGCGAACAATCGCCGCCACCGCTCCGAGGCGCGAAGCGGCGCTTGGCCCACCACCACGATAGACGACGGCCTGTCCATAAGCAGGCCCGCCCTGCCCCTGCGCGGCCATCTCTTTATCGTAGCGCGCATTAAAAAGCACGATCTTGCCCGCCACGCGTTCGCGTCCCAGGGCTCGCAGTTCTTCAAAGTCATTAACGACGACGACCTCAGCTGTGAGCCCCGCCGCAGGCGTCGCTGTACTTGCGCCAAGCGCCGTCAAAACGATTTTCTGCGTCGTACCGGCGGCCTGTCCGGGATAGGTCACAAGCGCCGCGCTCTCTTCGCCTCGTACCCAGTGCGGCACCATCAATTTCTCAAGCTGCACTTCAAGGCCGAGGCGACGCATCTCACCGGCAACGTACTCGACAGCAGCCTGCGCCTGCGCCGAGCCGCTTAAGCGCGGCCCGATATTGTTGCTCAGATAGGCCACCTGTTTGTAAGCGTAATCACTTTCGAGCGCCGCCCGTTGAAGCTGCTTCATCTCCTTTATTAACTGCGCCGGAAAAGAGACAGGCGTCGGAGTCATCTGCGGGGTTGGTGTTGGCAGCGGTCGGACTTCTTGCGCTGTAACGGCAGACGACGCGCCGGAGAGAAGGATAAGCATAAGACCGAGAACGCACATCGTAGCGTTAAGTCTGGAAGAGAGCGAGAAAGAAAAGTTTTTGATCATATACGGTTTCACTTCAACTTCTATCGTGAGAGCCGACGAGTGCGTGCTCTGTTATCTGATTTTCGCCTGAGCCGTAGCATGATAAGGATTAGCTCTTGGAAAGACCAGTCTGGAAAATGATATAAGACATGCGCCGAAGCGAACCCGCTCCGCTCCCTGAAAATCCAAGGAGGACTTGTCATGAGGTGGTTATGTACGCTGCTGTTCTCGTCGCTCCTGATCTTCTCTTTACGGGAAAAGTCGGAATTCCCCGGGGGGAAGATAGTTGATCTTTCGCACGCCTACGATGCCGGGACGATTTATTGGCCCACGGAAGAGGGCTTCCGTCTCGAAAAAGAGCACGATGGCATGACGGACAAAGGCTATTATTATGCCGCCAATAAATTTTGCACCGCCGAGCATGGAGGGACGCATATAGATGCGCCGATCCATTTCGCAGCGGGTCGCCGCACGGTTGACCAAATCCCGCTTGAGCAACTCGTCGGCGCAAGCATAATCGTTGACGTTCAGAGGCAATGCGAGGCGAACCGGGATTACCAGATCACGACGGAAGATTTACAAGCCTGGGAGAAAAAGAACGGCCCCATCGCGAATGGCGCGATAGTTCTATTGAGGACTGGCTACGGTCAACGCTGGCCGGATCGCCGGAGCTACATGGGTACTGATGAGCGTGGGGCAAGCGCCGTTCCCAAGTTACACTTTCCCGGTCTTCATCCGAACGCCGCCCGCTGGCTCATAACCAGTCGCTCGATCAAGGCCGTCGGGCTTGATACGCCGAGCATAGATTACGGCCAATCAACCTTGTTTGAGAGCCATCGAATCTTATTCGAGAAGAATGTGCCCGCATTCGAGAACCTCGCCAACCTCGATCAACTTCCGACAAAGGACTTTTTTCTGATCGCTCTTCCGATGAAGATCAAAGGCGGCAGCGGCGCTCCTCTGCGCATTATCGCCATTGTGAAGTAGAAGGGTGAAAGGTAAAAAGTAGATAAGAAAAAGGCAAAAGTAAGGAAAGGCGCTCAACCCTTCTTCACTTTTGCCTTTTACTCTTAGCCTTTGCCTTCTTCAGATCACGCCGCGAAACTTCTGCGCGCTTGACTGGTAGCCCGGAAAGATCGCCTGGAGGTTAGAGTTGCCTAGATGCTTCTGGGCCAACTCGCCGAAGACATCGCGGAAGTCTGTCGTGAGAGCCAGATCGCGCCCCTCGTGTAACTGGTCGCTCTTGAGACCGGGCCACTGGCCGTAAACCTTGCCTCCGCGCACACTGTTGCCGATCACGAACATCGCGTTGGCGTGGCCGTGATCCGTACCGCGATTGCCGTTCTCGCGGGCCGTGCGGCCAAACTCCGACATCGTTAAGATAATCACGTCATCCATTCGCGCGCCGAGGTCACGCGCGAGGGCACTGATGCCCGAACCGAACTCCTGCAAGCGAACGGCGAGTTGCCCTCGCGCGTTGCCCTGGTTGACGTGCGTGTCCCATCCGCCAACGTCCGTGAAGGCGACTTCGAGTCCGATGTCCGCCTTGATCAATTGCGCGATCTGTAAAAGGGAATTACCGAAAGCCCCGCGCGGATACTGCGCGCCGTTCTCAGGCTTGTATTGCGCCGGGTTAACCTTCTTCAAATAGTTGACGGCCTCAAACGTCTCTTTGCCCGTCCCGCTGAGTACGTCCGTGACGCCCTGATCGTAGATGGCCTCAAAGCCGCCCTGCACGTTCTGCGAATACTGACCGGCACGGATCGTAAAGTCAGAGAGATTCGTCATGGCGAGCGCCGGAGCGCGTCCCTGCAACACGCGCGGCATGTTCTGTGTCATCGAGACGGCACGAAACGGCGAAGCCGCTTTGTCCTGCTTCGACTGCAAGAGGCGATTGAGCCAGCCATCCTCTGTCGCTTTTCTTCCGGGCGTGCCGCTCTCCATGTAGTCCTGCGCGTCGAAGTGCGACCGCGTATTATCGGGCGATCCGACGGCTTCGATAATCGCCAAACGCCCGGCATCCCACAATGGTTTGAACCCCGCGAGCGACGGATGCAGGCCGAAGAATCCGTCCAGATCAATCGCCGCTTCGGCATTGCCGCTCCGCGGCCTGGGGATAGCCAGCGCGGGGCGCAGGTCATAATAGGCGCGCTCCCCAAAGGGCACGACCATGTTGAGCCCATCAACCGCGCCGCGCTGAAAGATTGTAATCAGCGTCTTACGACGACCGCCCCCGCCCGCTATGCGTTGCCTGTCTTGTGCAAGGACGGCGCGTGTGAGGAAAGACGGCGCTGCCTGCGCAATGCCAATGCTACAGAGAGCGATGCCGCTCGACTTCAGGAAAAATCTTCGATTAATACTCATCACTACTGACCTCTTCTGACAATCGAACCCCGTAGCCCTCATCCCAAATTTGCCATCAAAGGGAGAAGTAAAGGCACGTTGCTCGACATTTGATTACTGTCTTTGGAATTCGGGCGAGCCCAGAATCAATCCGACCGCTTTCACCATCAACGGATTGCTTACGCTCGATAGATCGGCTTGGGCCAACTCTCGCTGCCCGCGCCTGCGGCGGCCGCGCCCCTGGCCCATCGCGACCATTTCATCCCTCATCCCCACAGCGCCGGAAGTTGTAATCACGGGCGCATTCTCGCTCAGTTGTTTTAATAGCGTCGCTTTCGTCTTCGGCGAGATGTCTCCCTGCACGATCACTCCTAGAAAGCGTTCCATCATCTTCGCTGTATCCGCTGAGGCGTCCCCTCCAACTCCATTAAAGCGCGCAAGATCAACGCGCGTGCCCGGAATACGATTGCTCGCCAGCGCCAACCCGAAGTTCAAACGTTCCAATAGCGCGCCCGTGTTGACCCAGTTCTCGGCTTTGTCGGGATAGCCCGTCGGCGCTTGATAGCCATAGAGCGGCTCGCCCATCTTAGCTATCCACTGGTGAATCATGGGCCCGCCATTTGTCTCACCATTGAGCGTTCGGATAGCGCTCACGGCTAACTCGAAAGGCGTCTTAATCTTAGCGCGATAAGAGTCGGGCGAATTAAATTCCGGCGAAGCGAAGATAGCGCGCAGGGTCTCGCGTATGTCGCCGTCGCTTCCGGTAAAAGCCGCGGCGATACGCTCGACAAGCTGCGGCGTCGGCTCGTCCATGACGAAGCGGCGCGCGAGCTTGGTCGCGATAAATCGTGCCGTCGAAGGATGACGCGCGAGAATGTCCAGAACCATCAGCCCGTCTCGAACTCCGCCGCCCGCCGGAATCCTTTGACCGAGCACAATCTTTTCGCCGTCGTCATGCATGCGCGCGTTGAAATAGAACTTCCCGGCCTCGCCTTCCATCCCGCCTCCGCCGCCCATATTGCGAAAGCCGCGCGGATTGAGAATAGTCCAACCCGTAAAGCAACGCGCGATCTCCTGCACATCCTTCTGCGTATAGCCGCCGTCAACGCCGAGCGTATGCAACTCCATCAACTCGCGCGCATAATTTTCGTTGATGCCGCGCACCCGGCGTTGCTGTTGCGGCTGCGCCGCTTGCTGCTCAGGGCGTTGCTGGATACTCCCGGCGGGCATCTCCGCTCGTTGATCTGCACGCGCGCCTCGATTCATCGCGCCGCGACGAGCCCCGGCGTTTCCACGCATCAACTGATCCAGGAAGCGACCGCGCAGTCCACCCCTTTGACGTTGATTCATCCGCGCACGTGAGGCATCGGGGCTCACGCTCTGAAAGTTGTCCAGGTAAAAAAGCATCGCGGGGCTTTGTGCGGTCGCTGCGAGCAGCTCTCGAAACTTGCCAAGGGTGTGCGGGCGAATCGTGTCGCGGTCGTAAGCGACCAGCAGCCAGCGGTCTGCGCCCTTGCCCGCGAAGATGTTGAAATGGTTCGACCAGAAATCAACCAGCACTTCCTGCAACTGCCTCTCACTATAGACGGCGCGCAGGATACGTGAAGCCTGCAACTCGGCAACGATACGCTGCGGCGGTTGCAGTCCATTCTTCAAAAGATATTCGCGCAAAGCTCTGCGATACTCGTTCCGGTTTCCATCTCCGTCCGCATCGGCAGCGGCCTGCGGCATTCCCTCAGGCCGGTCACGCATCGCCGTTTCGCCGTCCGGTTTTGTCATCGTCGCAGCATCCGGCTGAGCCCCTCTGCCTTTGACGCGATTCTCGCGCAGCGCAGCCAACTCCGGCGATAACTCTCCGCGACGCTCAAGACGGCGCAGCAGCGCGCCCGGCTTCGGGTACTTCGCATAAAGCTCGGCAGTGGAGAGCGAGAGCGTCGTCAGGTTGCGCACCTTCGATTCCGCCACACTATCATTGATCTTCTCCGGCGCAAGCTGCTGCCGGATGTAATTCTCCAATCCGAGAGCGCGAACGCGCTCCAAATCTCCCGGACGCACGCCGAACCCCAGGCGGTTCAGCGTGTGCAGGATGCGTTGATCCTCGCTCAATCGCTGCTTCTGTTGGGGTGGCTGTTGTGCGCTCAAGCCCGGAACAAATGTCCCGGACAAAAGCGCCAGCATGGAGAATAGAGCCGCTGCGAGGCGTGCCCGTTCGGTCAAAGGATGGCGAAATACGCTTTTAAAAGCCTTCATAACTGCACCGTTTCGATCTTCAGATTGTCCACTTGCTTTCCGGCGACGCCGGTCGGAAATTGCGACGCTTGATTGTCTCACCAATTTAGACGCGCAGGCATGCCGTAGGGTTGACAAATTATTCAGGCATAACTCCCTTCTTACTTGGAAGCCCGCCTGATGTATTTATGGCCGCTAGACCTTCGTCAAAAATAGTACAGGCATTGTATCTGCTCTTCGAGCGCTTAGCGTCTGATCGGGACACTTTCCTTTGGCTCTACGTTTTCTCCTTCCTGATCCTAGAAAGCCCTTGACAGTCTAGGGGCAAGGTGACATGCTGGGCATAGATTGTCTAGGTCTATACGGGAGGAACATGGTTA
Source organism: Pyrinomonadaceae bacterium (assembly GCA_046714695.1). GTDB lineage: Bacteria > Acidobacteriota > Blastocatellia > Pyrinomonadales > Pyrinomonadaceae > DASQYE01. Next base: position 17,528 of record JBKKAL010000039.1, on the reverse strand, counting down.
CTAAAGCAAAGAACAATCTGCTACAGGGTACGCTGGACATGCTGGTCTTGAAAGCGCTCTCTTTGGGGCCGATGCACGGTTACGGAGTGGGCCAGCGAATTCAGCAAACATCCGACGATGTCTTAAGGGTCGAAGAGGGATCGCTCTATCCGGCGCTCTACCGCATTGAGCAGCAGGGTTGGATCGAATCCGAGTGGGGAGTATCGGATAACAACCAGAGGGCGAAGTTCTACAAACTCACCCGCCAGGGTCGCAAGCAGCTCCAGCTTGAAGAAGAGAATTGGGGTCGTCTGGCAGGAGCGATTTTCAAAGTCATGGCGACCACTTAAGGGGAGTGTGAAATGGCACAGCTCAAAACATTAGCAGCGCGGCTGCGCGCTGTCTGGAACAATGAAGCAGTTCATCAAGACATAGATGAAGAGTTGCAAATCCACATCCGTATGCGAACACAGGAGAACATCAAGCGCGGCATGTCGCCCGATGATGCTCGCCGTGATGCCGAAGAGCGATTTGGCAATACCGGACGCATCAAGGATATGGGCTGGGATGTGCGTGGCGGCGGTTGGTTGGAGGCCTTCTGGCAGGACGTTCGATACGGGGCGCGTATGCTGCGCAAGCATCCCGGCTTCAGTTTGATGGCAGTGCTGACGCTGGCCTTAGGGATAGGCGCGAACACGGCCATTTTCAGTATCGTCAACGGCGTGTTGCTTCGTCCCTTGCCGTACCCGCAGCCGGATCAGTTGGACACGGTGTTCCAGCAAAACAGCTCGATGAACCGGTTCGGCATATCGGTCGCCGATTTTCAGGGCATGGAAAAAGAGTACCCGAAGATCGGCAGCGTCGCAGCCTTTACGCACCGTGCCGTCACGTTAACAGGCGGGGAGCGTCCCGAACAGATAAAAGCCACTTTCGCGACCGCAGAATTCTTTAAGACTGTGGGAGTGAGCCCCGCGCGTGGTCGCGCCTTCGTGCCGGGCGAAGATCGTCCTGACACAGACCCCGTGGTCGTCATCAGCCACGGTTTCTGGCAGCGCCAACTGGCTGGCAATACGGAGACCATCGGACAACGGCTCATGCTAGACGGTATCGCCTATACCGTAATTGGAATTATGCCGCCGGACTTTATCGCCCCGTCAAGTACGACTCCCGATCTCTGGCCCATATTACAGTTACAGACGCCGAAGCGACGCGGCCCCTTCACTCTGCGCGTCATTGCCAGGCGCAACAATGGAGTAAGCGAGCAGCAGAGCCGCGAGGAGCTACAGAGGATTGCGCGCGGAGTATTCACACAGTGGGCCCACACCTTCCCTGACGCGAATGCGACTTACGTTTCGATGCCGGTCAAGCAAGCCCTCATCGGGGACATCGGAACAACATTACTGGTTCTGCTTGGCGCGGTCGGCTGCGTATTGCTGCTCGCATCCATCAATGTCGCTAATCTACTGTTGGCGCGCGCCAGTACGCGACAGCAGGAGATCGCGATTCGCGCGGCGCTCGGTGCCGGTCGCTTTCGATTGGTGCGGCAACTATTTACGGAGAGCTTGCTGCTGGCAATTCTCGGAGGCGCGGCCGGGCTGCTGCTTGCAGTGTGGGGCGTTGACATGCTGCTGGCCTTGAGTCCGGGAACCATTCCGCGTATGGATCAAGTGAAGGTGGACGGCTTCGTGCTGGGCTTTGCCGCGCTCGGCACCGTTTTCAGTTGTCTTATCTTCGGACTGGTGCCGGCTCTCTATAACGTAAATCCCGATCTAGGAGAACCGCTCAAAGGCGGAGGCCGTGGTAGCTCGGAAGTTCCCGGTCGCCGACGGCTGCGCGACCTGCTGGTCATTGCAGAGTTTGCTCTGGCGTTGCCGCTTCTGGTCGGGGCGGGCCTGATGATCAATAGCTTTATGCGATTGCAACAGGTCAAGCCCGGCTTTGAACCGGATCACCTACTAACCGTGCGACTGCCGCTCCCCGCTTTGAAGTATCAAGAGCAGGAGCAGGTGGCAAACTTCCATAAGGAGACGCTACGGAGAATACAGACGCTGCCAGGCGTTCAATCGGCGAGCATCGCGACGCACCTCCCGATGGAGGGTGGAAACACGAATAATTTTAATCTTGAGATTCGTCCGACGCCGCCGGGGAAATCCGAGGAGGTCGCCGAGTTTATGTCCGTCAGTCCGGAATACTTTCGCACGTTGAGCATCCCTTTGCTCAAAGGACGCTATCTCTCTGAACAGGACAAAGAAGAGTCCCCGCCGGTGATGGTCATCTCCGAGACTATGGCAAAGCGCTACTTCCCGGGCGAAGACCCCATCGGCATGCGCCTTAAAACTGGAGGATGCACAGAAGAGTGCGACTGGACGACTATCGTCGGCGTGGTGGGAGATGTGAAGAATGAGGGACTGAGCGCGGAAATTGCTCCGGCCATGTACCGCCCCTTCCTTCAAGAGGCCCTCAACGTTCGCATGATGAGTCTGTTGCTGCGCACGGATGGCGATCCGGCGAGCATGGTCGCGGCCGTCCGCCGCGAAGTCAATAGCATTGATCCTGATCTGGCGCTTGCGGATATCAAGACGATGGATCAGTTAATGTCCGAATCGCTCGGGCAGTCTCGTTATAGAGGGGTGCTGCTGGGGATTTTCGCAATAGTCGCGCTCATCTTGGCGGCGGTAGGGATTTACGGCGTGATCGCCTACGGAGTCAGCCAGAGGACGCGCGAGATCGGAATCCGCATCGCGCTCGGCGCGCGACGTTGGGATGTTTTCAAGCTGGTGGTCGGGCACGGGATGATTCTGAGCCTCATTGGGGTGGGCATCGGAGTCGCGGTATCCCTTTTGTTGACGCGCTATTTAGCGAGCCTGCTTTACGGAGTGAGCAGCACAGATCCCCTGACGTTCGCTTCCATCGTGCTTCTCTTGATCACTGTCGCGTTGCTGGCCTGCTCGATCCCGGCCCGCCGCGCCACTCGCGTTGACCCTATGAACGCGCTGCGACAAGAGTAGAGCGGGACATTTAGTGTATCGGCTGAAAATTATTAGCCGCCGTTGCCAAGTATCACAAGCGCGCGTCCCTGGTCTTTACCTGATCGGCTTCGGATAGCTCGCGGGACTCCGATTGCCCTCTCTATCCACGGCGCGCACGCCGAAAAAGTAGTTGTCCTTGGACATGCCCGGCATGGTGTAGGTCGTGAGGTTTCCAACATCTCGCGCGCCCGTCCAGACGGGTGAGGATGTCTCGCGCCAGACGATCTCGTAACCGGCCATGTCCGGTTCTGTGTTCGCTGCCCATTGCAGATCCGTATCGTTAGTCAAACGCTTGGTCAGAATGCCAACGTTTTTGGGCGCGGCGGGCGCGAGCGCCAGGCTCGCCAGCGAAGCGGCGTTGATGCGCGCCACCTGCGCGATGTAAGCGAAGTCAACGAACTGCGGCAGGTCGCCGTACTGTATGCCGCCCTCTGTGCGCACGTTCTGGTGCTGGTGTTGATAGTCCTCGTTGGGTTCGGTAAAACGCACAGCAGGGAAGCCGCGCTCAAGAAAAGGGATGTGATCGCCGCCGCGCAGGTAGCGGTCGCGCCTGTAAACCATCATCACATTAAAGCCGGGCATGTAGCGCTCGCTCGTCTCTTTAACAAAGCGCGCGAGTTGGCGTGCCGCCGAATCATTCTCGCCGCCGACGCTGCGCCGCGTGCGCGCTTCATCCTCTGACTCGTTCGATGGCACGCCCTCTGAGAAAACGCGCACTGTTCGACGGTCGCGCACCCCATTGCCGCCCAAGGTGTTGCCGATGATGTCGTTTGTAAACATCGCCGCAATATTCCAGTTCTTTTGTTTGGCCTGCTCAGCATAATAGGTCGAGCCAAGCAGACTCTGCTCTTCGCCCGCGACGGCCATAAAGACTATGGTCGCGTCAAAACGGTATTTAGACATCACGCGCGCCATCTCAAGCACAGCGGCCGTGCCCGACGCATCATCGTTTGCGCCCGGCGCATCGCACACGGCATCAAGGGGGCTGCTGCACATCGAATCGTAATGGCCGCTGACGACGTAGCGACGGTCTTCAGAGGCGGGCTGCGTGCCGCGAAGCGTGGCGACGACGTTCGTGATTGTCGTTGGTTGAGGCACGCGCCCTTGCGGCGGCGGCATGGCCTCTTGCAGGTAAGACTGCTTTTCAACCGTCATGCGCCCGCCCGTTTGTGCCGCTATTTTTTGAAACTCGCTGTAGAGCCAGTCGCGCGCAGCGCCGATTCCGCGCGCCGGATTATCCTGCGCCGAGAGAGTATTGCGCGTCCCGAAGGAGACGAGCTTGCGTATGGCGCGCTCAATGTTGCGTGCATCTATCTCGGAAAGTATGCGTGCGATCTCAGGATTACGCAGCGCGCTCCGGCTTGAAAGGGACTGGCGCGCTCTTCCACGCTGCGTTGAGTTCCTCCGTTGCCTGTTCTCCTGTGCATTTGTGATAGGTGCTGCGGCGAGCATAATCAGCGACATGAAGATAAATAGTGCGGCGCTCGAACGAACGGCAGAGAGTATTCTCGACATTGATAGTCTAAGCTCCTTCTCGGATCGCAACGACGAAGATTCGTTTTGTAGGGGTACGACGCTAGGTTAGCGTGAAGAGGTGTGAGGAATCAATCTCAAAAGCTTCATTTGGAGTTAGAGAAGGGAATCGGAAAAACATCAATCTGCCGTTTCGCGCTATCAATGTATGCGATAGGCCCTGCCTCTCCAGACTACTATGACTTCGCCTCCGAGTTGGTCGGCGATGGTGCGCAGGCCGGGTTCGTCTGCGACGAGCGCGCGATATTGTTCGGAGCCGCGCGTGACGTTGACGGTGGCACGTCCCGAAGCATAAGCCGTGTCAACCCATGCGCTCCCCTGTCGTTTGAACTTTCGCCCGCCGACGCTGCGTGTTTCGCTCGATCTCTCGCCCGCACCGCCGCTACTGCTGCTGCCTGTACCAGAGCCTTCTGTCATCGTTTGCGGGCGGCGGGCGGCGCGACTGCGCGCCTGTGTTGCTTGCGATGATCTGCCAAGCGATCCTGTTTTCTCCTCGGATTCTCTGGTGGCCGTGTTATTCGCCGCACCAGTAGTAGTCGCCGAACGATTATCTCTCGGCGCGCTTTCTTTGGGGTTCTGGCTTAGCCGATCGGTCTCAGTGGGCTCCTGCGCTCTAGCTCCCGCGCTCGGTTGTGACATCGCGGAGGGAGGTGCGGCTGGTCTGGGCGCAGCCGCTGCAAAGTCTTCGTCGCGTTGATCGCGGGCCGCTTCCTGTTTGCCGGATGAGTCGTTCGAATTAATCGTCGCAGTCGCAGGCGCATCGGCTCTGGTCGCCCCGGAGGGCGTCGCCTCATTCGTCTGCTTTGTTTTAGCAAGGTCTTGCGTGTCCGTGAGCACTGGTGTCTGAGCCGCCTCGACATCTTTGGGTTGAGCGGGGGCCGGCTGCTCGCCGGGGCGCTCCGTGGGCGAAGCAAGGGTCGTGGGCGTCGCTTCAGGCTTGAGGGCTGATGCTGTTTGCCCCTCTCGCTGATCATTTCGCGCGACCAACGGGGGCTCAGTATTCAGACGTTCCGCTTCGCGTTGACGCAGCGTCAGGAATACCACCCCGACGACGCAGAGGGCCAGGAGCGCCGGGACGCCATAACGGATGACGGGCGGCGCGAAGAGAACGGCCAGCCATTCGCGCCAGTCTCTTTTGGGCGAAGCAGCCTGCTGCTGCTGCTGTTGTGCATCCGTCTCCGTGTCTTTGACGGGAACATTCGCCGCCAGAGTGAGATTGGTGACGAGGGCGCGACACCGATCACAATCGGCGATATGCGAGAGCGCATGAGCACGCGCGGCGGCGGGCATCTCGCCTTCCGCATAAGCATTCATCTCGTCCGCGTCCAGATGCATGCCGCTCGTCGCCGTCGTCTCATCGCTCGGCGACGCAGCGTCGCTTGCACCGGGCAGAACCCTACTCCTAAGCCGTGCGTGACGGCGTAACAGCAGTTCCATTTCCGTGTTTGTATCAGATTTCATCGGATAAGCCCTGACGACGCGCTGCTCGTACGCGACTGTCTATAGAACGCCGCGAGACGCTCTCGCTTGCGGTCATCTTCTCCGGTCAAAACATTTTTACACGGGCTCTTCATTACGTCTCGGTTCGACTTTCTCCCGTAGTCTTCTCGGTTGTTAGCATAAGTTGCAAGTCCGTATCGAGATGCGTTGCGGCCTCGGCGAGCGAGCGAGCCGTCTCTTCGCGCGTCCAGCCATGCTCTTTGGTGAGAATCGTTTCGACGCGCTGGCGTATATCCACATGGACGCGCGCCAGACGGCGACTGGCGGTCGCTTCATGCACGCCCAGCACTGCGCCCGCTTCACGCAGGCGCAGCCCATCGAAATAGTAGAGCTTGACGAGCAGGCGATCTTCCGTATCAAGCTCCTGAATGGCACGCGCCAGCGCCTCTTCCACATCGCTCGCGGCGCGCTCTTCGGCGAGCGCCTGTTCCGGATTAAGCGGGGCGGTTGTTCCGCTAAAACCCTCTCCAGCGGCGGTGTGTGAATCCTGCGCCAGCCGATCAAATTCGGCATCATCTTCCGTCTGCACAAGACGCGACGCCTTGCGATGCTGGTCAACTGCCAGTTGGCCGACGACGGCGCGCAGCCATCCGCCGAGAGAGCCGCGACCGGAGTAATACGCTATCTTGCCTGACGGGCGGCCGTCCGCTCGCAGGCGCAATCCGTGAAGCTCCGCCCAGATGGATTGCGCCTGGTCTTCGGCCATCTCTTCATTTGAGCTGGCGCTTCGCGCCGCTGAATGCACCGTCGCACCGTACTTTTCGACCAGATCGCTCCACGCCCGCTCGTCGCCGCGCTCGCACGCCACAATCAGGCATAGATCATCCGCGTGAAGAGCGTCAATAAACTCTTTGATTATTTGAGGCGATGACTCCGGCGCGGCGCTCGTCAACAGGTACTTGTTGAGCGTCGCGCGAATGCGCGGGGCGAGCGCTTCCAAGTCGAGCGCGCGTGCATCTTCCGCGCGCGCTATCAATCGCCGCGCGCCTGCGGCAACTAATTCTTCGATCTGTGCAGTCGTCTGGCTCACGGGGGTTTCTATCAATAACGCAAGTCTCTATGCTATCACGAACCCGTACGCTTTAGAGCGCGGGCGCAAAGATTGGATGTATCTGAATCCCTTTTGGGCTGCTGCGGACTCGCGCTAGATGTGGCTTTGATAGTGCGTGCGCGCTTATGAGATAATTTTGCCGGATGAAGACGGTGCGTCATGTGATGGGCGGACACAACGACAAAGCTTACGCGCAAGCAGAGGATGAGGAAGAGCTGGATGTGCTGGATGAGCGCGCGCGCGTGGCTGTTTGCCTTGTCTCCGGCGGGATGGATTCTTGCGTTACAGCGGCCATCGCCGGGGAAGAGAATGATGAAATAGCCTTCCTACACGTTTCGTACGGACAGCGCACGGAGGCGCGCGAGCTTCGCGCCTTTGAAGAGATCGCTGATTATTATGGGATCACAAAACGCCTCGCGGTCTCGATAGAATATCTGACGCAGATCGGCGGCTCGTCTCTGACCGACAGCAGCATCGCGGTCGCTGAAGCAGACCTCGCTTCGCGTCTGATACCGACGAGCTACGTTCCTTTTCGTAATGCGCATCTGCTCTCGATTGCGACGAGCTGGGCCGAGGTCTCTGGCGCTGAGCGTCTCTACATCGGGGCAGTGGCGGAGGATTCCTCAGGTTACCCGGATTGTCGTCCAGAATTCTTCGACGCTTTCGAGCAGGCCGTCAAAACGGGAACGCGGCCTGAGACCGCAATCGAGATCGTCACGCCCGTCATCGCCCTGCGCAAATCCGAGATCATTCGTCGCGGCCTTGAATTGAATGCTCCGCTTCATCTCACATGGTCGTGTTATCAATCATCGGCACGCGCGTGCGGGCGTTGCGATTCGTGTACGCTACGCTTGCGCGCTTTCCTCGAAGCTGGAATAGCTGACCCGATCCCGTATGCCTGATAAGGGGTCGCCCCGGCTGTTGACGTGCGGGTCTGTCTTCGAGTATTAAGTGACAACCCGTTCGTTTGTTCTCAGCATCTTATTCAGGCCTTTCAAGGTGAAGGCTCGAAACTTTTGGAGGAACCTCGAATGCGTCATAAAAATTATCTCAGCTCTCTTTTAGCAGCCCTGATGCTACTCACCGGCGGCGTCATCGCTTCTGCACAGGTTGCGCCACTGCGTGGCCATGTGATCATGACCAAGGCCGATGGTACAAAGACTCCTGTGGAAGGCGCTACAATTGATGTTTTCCGCACAGATATTTCCGGCAAGTTTGAAACGAAGACTAATAAGAAAGGGCAGTTCATTTTTGCGGGCCTTCCTTTTTCCGGCACCTATAGCATTGCCGCCAGCGCCCCGAACGCCAGTCCCAATGTCCTGCAAGGTGTTAAGGTTGGTCAGGACATAGATTACGAGTTAGTGCTTACTCCGGGCGACGGCAAACGCTGGACGCTGGAGGAAATAAAGGCGTCTGCGGGTAGTGGCCCTGCCGCTCCGGCGGGTCGTAGGGAGTCCGCCGAAGAGCGTGCCAAGCGTGAGGAGATGGAGCGCAGTAATGCGGCTATCACAGAGGAAAATAAGAAGAACACAGACGTCAACGCCGTCCTCAACCGCACCTTCAAGGCCGGTCAGGAAGCGCTCAGTACAAGACGCTGGGATGATGCCATCACAAACTTTAAGGAGGGTCTGGCCGCCGATCCTGACCAGGACGCCCTTATGGTTGGTTTGGCCGAAGGGTATCGTTTGCGCGGAGCTGACCGCTACAACGCCGCCGTCAAGATCAAGGGTGATGATGCGGGCAGGGATGCCGGAATAAAATCTGCCCAGCAGGACTGGCGCGATGCTGCCCAGGCCGCCAGTAAAGCGGTTGAGATCTTAAAGAAGAAGGCGACGACCCCCGCGGCCGGTGCCGCCCCGGATGCGGCTGCTCAGACCCAGCAAAATCGAAACAAACTTGCGGCCCTGGACGTGAGAGCCAAAACGATGCTGCTGTTAGTCACCAAGGTTGATACCACACAGGCCGATGCGGGACTTGCCGCCTTCCAGGAATATATGGCGGCGGAAACCGATGCCGCCAAGAAGACCAAAGCGCATAACGATCTGGCCAAGATGCTTCTGGACGCTGGCGCGGCCGATAAGGCTCTCGTTGAGTATCAGAAAATTCTTGAGGCCTCCCCCGACAATGTTGATGCGCTGATCGGTGCTGGTCTGGCGCTCTACAATCTCGCCTACGCGTCAAATGACAAGGCCAAGTTCCAGGAAGCGGCCAATTATCTACAGCGCTTTGTGGACAAGGCTCCTGATACGAATCCCCTCAAGGCAGACGCCAAAGCTGTGCTTGAGGAGGTCAAGAATCAGCAGAACATCAAGCCTGATAGAACTACTCCGGCCCGTCGCCGCCGCCCGTAGTCCGTCTCATCTCTAAGTATTGTCTTAAACTTTATGGCCGCGATTGGTGAATTAACCCGCTGATCGCGGCCTTTTCATGTCAGATTGACGCCACAAATAATCAGCTTGACACCCGTCTCGTTAAAACGTTAATATGCGTTGTGCAACGGTGTTGTGCACCGTTTGTCTATTTAGATGCGTGCGTTTAAGCGGCCACCGTTGCAACCACCTCTATCTATCTACAACCTTCAGTCGCCAACCTGATAAAAGCGCTTCGCAGCATTCGGAAAACCATAAAAGATGTCAGCCAAATTAGGGGAAATTCTCGTCCGCGAAAATCTCTTGAGCCCGCAGCAGCTCCGTGAAGCGTTGGACTATCAACGCGAGCATGGCGGGCGCTTGGGCTATAACCTGGTCAAGCTCGGGCTCGTTTCCGATGACATGATAACGGCCGTGCTTTCGCGCCAGTACGGCGTTCCGTCCGTCAATCTGGAACTGTTCGACATTAATGATTCAGTGATCCGCCTGATCCCGCAGGAGGTCGCACAGAAGTATTCGGTCTTACCGCTCTCGCGTGTCGGGGCGACGCTGACTCTGGCGATGGTTGATCCCACCAACGTCTTTGCGATGGACGATATCAAGTTCATGACGGGTTTAAATATTGAGCCCGTCGTCGTCTCGGAGGCGAGCGTTCATGAGGCCATCTCGAAGTATTACGATCTTTCGCGCGAGATAGAGCTGGCGGGCGTCGGCGATGTCGTGGTCGAGGGCTTGAACGTCAAGGGCTCTAACGGCAACGGTCATAACGGTGGCATAACTCACGCCGATCTGGTTTCGCTCGATAGTCTGGACTTCGATTCGGAGGCCGCTGAAAACCTTGAGGTCATCGAAGACAACGAGGAGATAGACCTCTCCAGCCTGACGCGCATGAGCGAGGATGCGCCCGTCGTTCGCCTTGTCAACGTTCTGCTGGTGGACGCTCTGCGCCGCGGGGCTTCAGACATACATATCGAGCCCTACGAGAAAGAGCTACGCATACGCTTTCGTATTGACGGCGTGCTTTACGACGTGATGCATCCGCCCTTAAAGATGCGCGACGCGCTTATCTCTCGCCTCAAGATCATGTCCAAGCTGGACATCTCGGAAAAGCGTCTGCCGCAGGATGGTCGTATAAAGATCAAAGTCAAGGTTGATGCGCGTTCGCGCGAGCTGGATTTTCGCGTCTCGACACTTCCCACGCTCTTCGGTGAAAAGGTCGTGCTGCGTCTTCTCGATAAAGAGAACCTGATGCTTGATATGACCAAGCTGGGGTTCGAGCCGGAGTCGCTGGAGAAATTCCAGCGAAATATCGCGCGCCCCTACGGCATGGTGCTGGTCACAGGACCTACGGGCTCTGGTAAGACCAACACGCTCTACTCTGCGCTGCAATCTCTGAATACGACCGCGACGAACATCATGACGGCGGAAGATCCCGTCGAGTTCAACCTCGCGGGTGTCAACCAGGTGCAGATGAAGGAGCAGATCGGACTCAACTTCGCCGCCGCCTTGCGCTCTTTCCTGCGCCAGGATCCGAACATCATCCTCGTTGGTGAGGTTCGTGATTTCGAGACCGCCGAGATCGCCATTAAGGCCGCGCTCACGGGCCACCTCGTCCTCTCTACTCTTCACACCAACGACGCGCCCTCCACCATCTCGCGTCTAATGAACTTGGGCATAGAGCCTTTTCTGGTCGCGACCTCAGTCAACCTCATACAGGCCCAGCGCCTCATCCGTCGCGTCTGCAAAGACTGTAAGAAAGAGCACCAGATGCCTCCTGAAGCTTTGCTTGAGGTCGGGTTTTCGCCCGATGAGGCGCGTGATCTTAAGACCTACAAGGGGCGCGGCTGTCAGACCTGCAACGGCACGGGCTATAAAGGCCGCGTCGGTCTCTATGAAGTAATGGAAGTGACAGACGAGATACGAGAACTGATCCTGATCGGCGCGTCGGCTCTGGAGTTGCGTAAACGGGCCATTGAAGACGGCATGATTACTTTGCGTGAATCCGGCTTGCACAAGATTCGCGCCGGCATCACAACCCTTGAAGAGGTGGTGCGGGAGACTGTGGCATGAAGAGATTGGAAAGGATAACGCGGGTGACCGCCTTATCTCTGATAATGCTGTTTTCGATAGCGGCGGTGCTGCCTTTGATCAGCTCCTCTGCGTATAGCGGCAGATCCGCTGCTGCGGCGAGCAAAAAGAAGAAGCTTCGCCGTCACTCGCGCGCCTGGTGGCGGCGACATCGTGCGCGCCAGCGTCGTCGCCGCGCCGCTTTGCTGCGTAAAAGGAGCCTCGCCGGATTACGTCATGGCAAGGCTTCGGAAAGGCGATCCCGACGCGACAACTCAGCCGCGTCGTATCCCTCACTGGCTCCCTTGTCAAACATGATACAGCTTGGAAATGCTTCGCACAGCCAATCCACACCCGTCATCGCGCCGGAACAAAGCCGCCGCCCTGTGACGGAACAAAGCCGCCGCCCGGTTTTGAACGGCGGCGAAAGGGGAGTCAGGCTTAACACGCCGAATGGAGAAACGGTGGGGCGTGTGTCGGTCACGGTCGTCGCCAATGCTGTTGGTGGTGGCGCGGCCTTGACGGCTGCTCGCCGCCGCGCCTTGAGTGGAGTGTCTTTCACTGCGCTTCGCCGGATGGTGATAGACAAAATGCTCGCCTCCGGTGGCTGGGTCGTCAATGATTTCGAGCGCGAGATCGGTGGTCGCCGGGTTTATGTCGTCCTGGCCCAGACCTCAGCGCCGAACGACCGTCGCGTGCCGCAACAGTCCTGGAATTTTTACTTCACAGAGGTCGATGGTCGTATCTACAACATCGTCTCGAATGCGCCCTTTGAGTTTTCCGACCGCCTGGCCGTGGAAGCTGAAAGGGTGATTGCGATGCTTGGGACATCAGGCACTCAACAGTCAAACCCTTCGGCGTCACGCCGCTAAAGGCCCCCTTCACATATTTCTCTACAAAGATCAGTCTGCTCTTCTCAAGACGATCCGTATAGAGAATCCAGGAGAAAAGAAAAAGTTTATGATGACGAATGAATCTGTCCCGCAGGTCACACTCTCCGAGCTGCTGAAAAAGCTCGCCGAACTTGGCGGCTCAGACCTTCACATCACCACCAACACGCCGCCGCAGGTGCGCGTTGACGGCCATCTTCGCCAGCTCGAAGGCTATCGCCCGCTCTCTTCAGCCGACACCAAACAGCTCGCCTACTCTGTTCTCACGGACGCGCAGAAGCATCGCTTCGAGGAGAGTCTGGAGCTTGATTTCTCATTCGGCGTCAAGGGCCTCTCTCGTTTTCGCGCAAACATCTTCAACCAGCGTGGAGCGGTCGGCGCGGTTTTTCGCGCCATCCCTTACGAGATCAAGCCGTTTGAAAATCTGGGCCTGCCGCCCGTCGTCAAGCAAATGTGCGATAAGCCGCGCGGCCTTATCCTCGTCACCGGGCCCACGGGCTCCGGCAAATCAACGACACTCGCCGCGATGATAGACAAGATCAATACGGATCGCCACGAGCATATTCTGACCATCGAAGACCCGATCGAGTTTCTGCACAATCACAAGAACTGTCTGGTTAACCAGCGCGAAGTCAACGCCGACACGCGCGGGTTTGCCGAAGCTTTGCGCACGGCCCTTCGTCAGGACCCGGACGTGGTGCTCGTCGGCGAGATGCGCGACCTTGAAACCATCGAGTCGGCTTTACGCATCGCCGAGACGGGCCACTTGACCTTCGCCACACTGCACACCAACTCGGCCGCCTCAACCATCAATCGCATCATTGATGTCTTCCCTTCAGACCAGCAGGCGCAGATACGCGCGCAGCTCTCGCTCGTTTTAGAAGGCATCATGTGCCAGTCGCTACTGCCGCGCGCAGACGGCCAGGGCCGCTGCATGGCGCTGGAAATTCTCGTCCCGAACGCTGCTATCAGGAACCTGATTCGCGAAGACAAAGTGCATCAGATTTATTCGATGATGCAGACGGGTCAGGACAAGTACGGCATGCAGACTTTTAACCAGGCGCTCGCTTCGCTCTATCACAAGCGTCAGATCACACAGGAAATCGCGATGCAGCGTTCGTCGAATACGGATGAGCTGAAGGATTTGATCGAGCGCGGGTCGGGCCTCAATACCGGCAACGGCAGCGGCGCAGCAACGAAACCCGGCATGCATCCGAGTCCATACGCGCAAGGGCGTCCGGTCGGCGCGCGTCCCAACATTAGATAAAACAGTGACGAGCGACGAGCAGAAGCAAATTGTTATCTTGTCACTTACCACTCGTCCCTCTCTTTAGGAGTTTTGAGATATGCCCACTTACGTCTTCAAAGGCCGCAACAAACTCAACGAGATCGTTGTTGGCGAGCGCGTCGCGGACAACCGGGAAGCTTTACGCCAAATCCTGCGCCGCGAGCAGGTCACGCTGACCTCCGTAAAAGAGAAGGGCCGCGAGGTCGGCATCCCGAAGATTGGCGGGCGCAAAAAGGTCAACTCTAAAACCCTCTCCATCTTTACGCGCCAGTTCTCCGTGATGATTGACGCCGGACTCCCGCTCGTGCAGTGTCTGGATATTTTGGGCCAGCAGCAGGACAACAAATACTTTCAGCAAATCCTGATGCAGGTGCGCCAGGATGTCGAGGAGGGCTCGACGCTCGCGGCAGCCATGGCACGCCATCCAAAGGTCTTCGACCAGCTCTTTACGAATATGGTCGAAGCGGGCGAGACCGGCGGTATTCTCGATCTGATTCTCCAACGCCTCTCGACCTTTATTGAAAAGATCGTCAAGCTGAAACGCGACGTTATCTCGGCGCTGATCTATCCGTCGGCGGTAATCCTGATGGCTATCGGCGCTATTGCCGTAATCATGGTCGTCGTCATCCCGCAGTTTCAGAACATCTTCCTCGGCCTGCTCGGGCCGGGAGAGTTGCTGCCGCTGCCGACACGCATCGTGGTCGGGATCAGTAGTTTTCTCGCCGGGTGGGGTGGCCTCGCGATTCTCGTCGCCATAATCGGCATCGTCGTGGGGTTACGCTTCTACTACCAGACGCCGGGCGGTCGTCACCTACTGGACGCTATCATGTTAAAGCTTCCGGTCTTCGGAGGCATCATGCGCAAGATCGCCGTCGCACGTTTCTCGCGTACGCTCTCCACATTGCTCTCTTCCGGCGTGCCCATTCTCCAATCATTAGACATCACGGCGCGCACAGCCGGTAACGTCGTCATCGAAAACGCGATCATGAAGGTGCGTGCAGGCGTCGAGCGCGGCGAGAGTTTCGTCGAACCGTTAAAGGCGACTGAGGTATTCCCAAGCATGGTCGCGCAGATGATTGGCATCGGCGAACAGACCGGCGCTCTGGACGCCATGCTCGGCAAGATCGCAGACTTTTACGAGCAAGAGGTTGACGCCGCCATCGCCAATCTCCTAACCATGATTGAGCCACTTCTGATCGGATTCCTCGGCATCACTATCGGCTCCATCGTCATCGCGATGTACCTACCGCTCTTTACTCTGATCGGCAAGCTTTCGCAGGGACAATAAGGCCTGAGAGCGTATTGTGTTGGTGAACAATTAAGTTGTGGATAGAGACAGTTGAGTGGTTGAATAAAAAATCAACTTAGCCCTCAAAGCCCAGTCAGCAAGGATTAACAATCCCATCAATGAGATGCCCGCATGGCCAGAACGTCCAGGCGGGCATTTCCGTAAGCGGACTTGTGCATAAACGTGCGTGTGGACGGCCTCGACGTGCCCGTGTTAAATTCCACGCTGCTTTACGAACAGGTGGCCACAAGCCGGGCGGCTCGGCGCCGTCTATCCCTAACAGTCCTCCCAACCAGGATAATAACGAGAGCGGACTGATGATATTCCCGGCCATTGCCCGTGCGGGTTAAGAATGAAGCGTTCGCGCATACCGCGTGAGGACGCGCCGGAGAAGGGGCGCGAATTTAAGCTGGCGCAGGCCGGTGAAGGGACGAGCACGCGCGCGACACCCGCGAGCAAACTCGACGCGGCGCGTCTCCTGCTCGACCGTGGTCTCTCGCGCGAGGCCGAGGCGCAGCTCACGGACCTTATCAAGTCCGTGCGCCATGACGAGACGCTGTTGGCGCAGGCGCGTTGCGCGCTCGCGACGGCGCGGGCGATGGAGGGACACTTTAACGACTCCCTCGCCGTCATCCAGTCGTATGCACAGCCTGAAGCCCGTCGTGGTCTCGACCCGGAAACCGACATCGAGCTCCGCGTGCAACTCGGGCTCGCTCTCAATTACACGGGCGATTATCCCAATGCTATCGCGATCTTAAACGCGGCACTGCGCGACACGCCTGAGACAGGTGCGGACACCGAGCGCGGCGCGATTTATGCTGCGCTGTCGCGCGTCTACCGCTATATAAACGAGCACTTAATCGCTCGCGACTACTCACAGAAGGCGCTGGAGCATTACCGGCGCACGGGCGACTGGCGCGGGCTTGCAGAGACTTACAACGGCCTGGCCCTCGTTGACATGCTGCAAGGCCGCTACGAGTCCTCGCTCACACACTCAGAACAGGCGGCTAAGCTCATAGGCAATCGCCCGGCCCCCTACCTGCTCGGTAAAATCTACGCCAACATGGCCGGCTCGTGCTGGTTCCTTCGCCGCCCGCACGACGGCATCCGCCACCTCGAAAAAGCCATCAAGTACTACGAGCGAACGGAGCACAAGGGTAACTCGGCGCTTGGCTATAACAATCTCGGCATCAACCTCACGCTCGTTGGTAAGTGGGAGCGCGCCCATGAGGCGCTGAAACACGCGCTCGAACTTGCCTTCGAGGTGGACGAGCGCGGCGCGCAGGTGCCGATGATACTGGATTCTCTCGGCGATCTACGCACGCTTCGCGGCGAGTTGGAGGATGCCCGCAACTTGCTTGAACGCGCCGTCAAACTCGCCACAGAGCACGGCAACGAGTGGTACGCGGGGCAGGCCCTGCGCACCCTCGGACGTTGCCACCTCGCGGCAAATGATGTCGAGCAAGCGCTCGAAAGGGGTCGTGAGGCGCTCGCGCTCGCCGAGCGCATCGGAGACCGCCAGGCCATTTGCGAGTCGAATCTGTTGCTTGCCGAAGCGCGGCTCCGCATGGGCGACACGGCTGATTGCGCCGCGCTGCTGCGGAAGGTGACGAACCTTCTCGAAGACTCTGTTGCCGACATGGCGATTGCGGGCGAGGCGCAGCGCATTAGCGGCCTGCTCGTGATGGAGCAGGAGAACGCCGTGTTGGCCGCGCACCACTTCGGTCGCAGCGTCTCGATCTACGAAATACTCGGCGACAGATACCGTAGCGCGCGCGCTTACTTTGAGCTCGGCTGTGCTTACGCCGCCGCTCAACCCGAGCGCGCGGCCGAGCCGCTCTCAACCGCCGTACACATCTTCAGCGAGTTGGGCGCACGTCTTGACATCAAGCGCGCGCAGGACGCCCTCGCCGCGTTAGGTCACCGCGCGCCGCAAAAGATTTCCGCCGAGCCGCCCGCGCGCTCGCAGCGCTTCATCCTGAGAATGGCCGAAGCCGTGACCTCGCGCGAACTGCTGCTGCGCGAATTCGCCTCACTCATTCGCCATGAGACGATGGCGCGCAGAATCCTGATTCTTGAGCCGGAAGATGAGTCGCGTCACAGGGTCGTCGTGGCGCATGGCTACGCGGGGCGCGAGGGCGAACGCTTGGCTGAAGCTTGGGCCGCCGCGCGGGATAGGGAAGAAAAAGAGAGTGTAGCGGCGGAGCAGGACACGGCTGTGATTCATCTGCGAGTCACGGACGCCGCGCCCGCTACGCTCTTCGTCTCGCCGCGCACGTCGGTTGAGCTGGCGGGCGGCGAGGCTGTCGAGACGCTGCTCCGCGTGGCCGAAATGGGACTCGACCTCTGCGCTTTCCGCGAACGGTTGCGAGAAGGAGGCGACGATCAACCACAAAAATCTCTCGCAGGCGCAAGCTTGATGCCCGGCTTTATTCATTCCAGCCCTGCCATGACCCGCCTCGTCGAAGAGGTTCACAAGATTCGCTCTTCCGATGTGACGGTGCTGGTAACGGGCGAGTCCGGCACAGGCAAAG
>JBKKAL010000038.1:0-41268 GCA_046714695.1 Pyrinomonadaceae bacterium | reverse complement strand
GGGATGAATCAGTCTTCGCGCTTGGGTTTCCAAAGGGGCGCAGCATCCCTTTGGTCAAGGGTGGGGTGAATGCCCCACCTGCGAAGGCGAGACGTGCGGCATGTTTTTAGCCGCCGTCGAGTTTACTATTGCTGTTCGTTCTGATAGACGATCTCGCCGCCGATTACAGTCATCATCGAGCGCGTTTTGAGAATCTCCTGCTCAGGAATTTTCATAATGTCTGCGGAGAGCACCGTCAGGTCGGCGAGCTTTCCAGACTCGATAGAGCCTTTTATCTTCTCCTCGAATGACGCGTGCGCGGCCCAAATGGTAAACATCTTAAGAGCCTGTTCGCGCGAGACGGCCTGTTCCGCGTGCCAGCCTTCGCCTGTAAAACCCTTCTGATCCTTACGCGCCACTGCAGCATAAAACTCTATCATCGGCTCGCCGCGCTCGACCGGGGCATCCGAGCCTCCGGCGATGATCGAGCCAGCTCGAATCAAACTCTGCCACGCATATGCGCCTTCGAGCCGTGGGAGTCCGAGGCGGTTCGGCGCAAAGAAGAGGTCGCCGATAGCGTGCGAGGGTTGCATGGAGGCGATGACGCCAAGTTTAGCGAAGCGCGGAATATCCTTAGGGTTGATGATCTGCGCGTGTTCGACGCGCCATCGCGGCTCGCGAATTTTTCTCTCACGGGCAGGCACGGCGGCGAAAGCCTTCTCGTAAAGGTCCAGGATAACGCGATTGGCGCGGTCGCCGATGGCGTGCGTCTCGACCTGTATGCCGCGCCGGAGTGCTTTAATAAGCATCGGCAGCAGTTCTTCTTCTTTAACTGTCAGGAAACCGGAGGTGTCGGCATCCGTGTAGGGTTCAAGCAGTGCAGCACCACGTGATCCGAGCGCGCCGTCGAAGTGGACTTTGATCGTGCGTAATGTAAAGCGTTGATTGAAGGCCCCAAGAATGGCCCCTTCATCGAGCAGTCGAAGCGATTCATTGCCCGGCCCGGAAACGGCCTTATAGATGCGCAGCTTGATCTTGCCTTCACGATAGAGTTTTTGATAGCGCGCGACATCCGCGTAGCTTCCGCCCGCGTCCTGAATCTCGCACCAGCCGAGCGCTATGCTGCGCTTGACGCCGAGAAGAATGGCCTGCTCGGCATCGGCCTCATTCGTCGGCGGAATATTTTTATTGACCAGTTCTTGCGCGTTATCGAGTACCATGCCGTTGGGCTCGCCCGTCTGTTTGTCTTTAGAGATTTCGCCGCCGAACGGACTCGGCGTGTTGCGATCAACTTTAGCTATCTTTAGTGCAGCGCTGTTGGCGACCGATGCGTGACCGTCGGCGCGGCGAAGGAAAACAGGATTAACAGGCGAGACACGATCCAGTTCCTGACGGGTCGGGAAATGGGGCGGCTTCCAGTGCGTCTCGATCCAGCCGCGCCCCGTGATCCACTCGCCGGGTTTCGCTCTGTCAACGCGAGCTTTGACCCTGGCGAGAAAATCTTCGAGGCTCGTGGTGCCTTCCAGATTGAGCGTCATCTCTCGCTGGCCGACGCCGAGCAGGTGATTGTGCGAGTCTGTAAGCCCGGGCACAACCGTCTTGCCACCTAGATCAACGATGCGCGTACCCTTACCCTCATATCTCTTTACCTCAAGGTTTGAACCGACGAAAACTATGCGGTCGCCTTTGACCGCGATGGCCTCCGCGCGGGGCTGGCGCTCGTTGACCGTATAGACATTGCCATTCTTAAAAACGATGTCTGCGGGCTCAACGACGGTTGCGCCGGGTACTATGCCGGAGAGCAACGCTATGCTTAATAGTATCGCCGCGATGATTTTCATAATCACTTTTCCCGAATAGTTCTAAGCTTGATCGCTCGTTGATATTTGACCAGATAGAAATTCTTTTGAAGCGACTGTCGTTATATCACTTAAGATGCGCGAAAGCACAGGGCAAAGAGCAGGGATGAGGGATGAAATTTATTTGAAATTGCGTCATCTCAAATTTGAGATTCCTTACTTCGTCGTTGCCGCCTTCATCCTTCATCCTTGCTCTTGGATGTCATATAATCAAGTTCACTAAACTGTAAAGCGCAATAAAAGATTCCATCTCTACACAGGAGGATTCTCGCCATCATGAAGACTGAAACCATCAACTTCGAGACGCAGAATGGTGCGACCACGGCCTTCGTCGCACAGCCTGAAACGGCAACGAAGAGCGCGCCAGCCGCCGTCATCCTCATACATGAGTGGTGGGGCATCAACGATCACGTGCGAGACCTCGCCGGTCGCTATGCGAAGGAGGGTTTTCTTTGCATCGCGCCAGATCTCTTTCGCGGTAAGACTGCGAGCGACACGGACGAAGCCTCGAAGCTGATGCAATCGCTTCCGCTTGACGACGGCATCAATATCATCAATCACGCTCTTGAAGAGACGACCGGGCGCTACGGTGTAAGCAAGATCGCCATCACGGGCTACTGCATGGGCGGAACCTTTGCGCTCAGAGCCGCCTGCGAAGTGGATGCCCTCGGCGCGGCAGTCCCCTTCTACGGCGATATTCCTGACGAGGCGACGCTTTCACGCCTCAAAGTTTCGACGCTCTTTATCGCGGGCGCGCGTGATAACTGGATAACGCCGGAAAAAGTCGAGGGACTACGTGAAGCTGCACGAAAGTACAATCTGCCGGTCGAAGTCGTGAGTTACGATGCCGATCATGCTTTCTTCAACGACACGCGCCCCGAAGTTTATAACGCGGAGGCGGCCACGGACGCCTGGCAACGCGTGCTCAAACTTTTCCGCGAGCGCCTGCAAGGCTAGCGCCGAAACCTTTCCATTCGATTCCGGTCAAACGTCAGATAGGAGGCAGCGGGCGGCTTTCGATAAATTCGTTGAGTTCCGCTTGTGTCGGCAAAGATGTACGCGCGCCAAGCCTTCGGCATTTCAGCGAGGCCGTTGCGTTGGCATATCTCAAACTGGCCTCGATCTCTTCGCCGCGCAGCAGTCCGTAAAGAAATCCTGCGTGAAAGGCATCGCCCGCGCCCGTCGTATCGCGGCAACCGCCCCTCACCTGCATGGCCGGAGATTCCAGAACCTGACCGCCACAATAGATAAGAGCGCCGCGCGTGCCGAGCGTCATGCCGACGAGCGCGCAACCGTAGCGCGCCTTGAGTTCGACGAGCGAGGCGCGCGGGTCTGTGATGCCCGTCAGACGGTGCGGAAACTCCGCCGAAGAGATGAGGATATCTATCAGCGGCAAAAGCTCTGGCAGGCCGTCGTAGATATTATCTATATCCGCTGAGACGAGAGTGCCCGCCGTGCGCGCCGCCTGTGCCATTCGCACACAGGCCGGAGGATCATGCGCGTCCAGATGAAGCACACGGCCTCGCGCAGCCATTTCGACCGGCGCTTCATTAGCCGCGTAGGCCAGGCGTGTGTCACGATCCCAGATGATCGTTCGCTCGCCGTTGCGCTCGTCTATGATAATGAATGCGATCTGGTTGCGCGCTCCTTCGATCACCTCCGCATGGCTTACATCAACGCCTTCATCTTTGAGTGTCGCGAGCCCGAATTGCCCTTCCGCGTCCGAACCGAAGCGACCGGCGTAGGCCGCACGCATTCCGAGTCGCTGCAAGGCGACCATCGCCGTCGCCGTCTGCCCGCCCGCCGCCTGCACATGCTCCGTGAGCCGCGTCTTCGTGTCGAAGGATGGGTAGGCGGGCACGACGACGAGGTGATCCACGGCGTTAAGGCCGAAGCCGACCGCGTCGAACTCTTTTTCATTCGCTAATGTGAAAGGGAAATGCAAGCCGGTTTTCCTCTCTTCGCCACGATAAGCTATCATAGAAGAAGAAAACTCATGTTTAGTCAAACGACAAGCGAACCGCCAGCGTGACTTTAGAAGAGAAACTCAAAACCCTGCCCATAGCACCCGGCGTCTATCTGCACAAGGACGACGCCGGAAAAATTATCTATATCGGCAAGGCTAAAAATCTGCGTAATCGCGTGCGCTCCTATTTCCAATCTGGGCGCGGGCATGATCGCAAAACGCGTGAGCTGGTGCGCCGCATCCAGGACTTAGAATTTATCGTCACGGACAACGAGGTCGAGGCGCTCGTTCTTGAGTCCAACCTGATCAAGCAGCACAAGCCGCGCTACAACATTCTGCTCAAGGACGACAAGCAGTATCCGCATTTGAAGCTGACGGTCAACGAGCCGTTCCCGCGCGTCATGATCACGCGGCGCATACAGCGCGACGGCGCTCTCTACTTCGGCCCGTTCCTGCCCGCCTCCCTTGCACGCCGCACGATTGACCTCATCAACCGCACGTTTCAACTGCGCACCTGCGACATAGAGATAGACGGCAAACTTCCTCGTCCGTGTCTCGAATATCACATCAAACGCTGTCTTGGCCCATGCGTCAAGGGATTGTGTACGCCCACGGAATATACGGAAGCTGTGCGCGACGTTCGATTACTTCTGGAAGGAAAAAATCGAGAGCTGTCCGACACCCTCGAAGCGCGCATGATGCAGGCATCCGAAGAGATGCGTTTCGAGATGGCGGCGCGCTATCGGGATATGCGCAAGACCGTGCTGGCGCTGGCCGAGCAGCAGAAGATGGCTACCTCGCCTGACCGCGACGTGGACATCTTCGGCTATTACCACGAGGGCGCGCGCCTGGCCTTGCAGCTCTTTACGATGCGCGAGGGCAAGATCGTCGGTCGCCGCGAATTCTTCTGGGAAGACCTAGCCGAAGAGGGATTCGATGCGTCCGCGTTTTTAAGCGATGTGCTGACGCAGTATTACTCGACCGATTACGTGCCGCTGGAGATTTACGTCCCCTCCGATTTCGAGGATCGGGAGCTTCTGGAAAAAGCCCTGAGCGATAGGCGTGGGCGTCGTGTGCGTATCCTAGACCCGCAGCGGGGCGAGAAACGCGACCTCATTAGTCTGGTCGAAAAAAATGCCAAGCTCGCCTTCGAGCAACGCTTCCGCGTTTTGAAGCCGGACATGGAGCGCGTCCTCGAAGAGTTGCAGGAGAGTCTTGAGCTGCCCAGGTTTCCCGCGCGCATAGAATCTTTCGACATCTCGAATATACAGGGCGCAGAGAACGTCGCCGGGATGGTCGTGTGCGAAAACGGCAAGATGAATCGCGCGGAGTATCGCCGCTTTCGCATCAAGACGGTCGAGGGCGCAAACGATTTCGCTTCCATGAACGAAGCTGTCTCGCGGCGCTATCGCCGCCAGTTGGACGAAGGGAAACCCCTGCCCGACCTTATTATGATTGACGGAGGCAAAGGGCAACTCGGCGCTGCGGCAGCGGCGATGCGCGAGCTTGATCTTGAAGCCATCCCGATGATCGGCGTGGTCAAGCCGCCGCGTCGTCATAACGACATCTCTCACCTGCTGGTCAAGGGGCGCGAGCACGAGCCTGTCTTTCTCGATTCGCACTCGCTCGTCCTGCGCTTTCTACAGATGATTCGCGATGAGACGCATCGCACGGCCGTGGCCTATCACCGCAAGCGGCGAGAACTGCGCGATTTCACCTCGGAGCTGACGGCCATACCGGGTGTCGGCGACAAGCGCAAGACGCGACTGCTTCGCAACCTCGGCTCAATCCAGAGAGTTGCGACCGCGAGCGTCGCCGAACTCTCGCCCTTTGTCGGACGCAAAACGGCCGCAGAGATCGTCGAACATTTCGCGCGGCAACGCTCGCTCGCAGAGGGCGGCCAGGAAGGTAGTCCGGGCGGCGCGCTAGCCGAAGCCACCACCGATCACCAGCAGTTAGAACCGGAGATGATCGAGACCCGCCTGGACGACCCCGAAGGCGACGCCGAAGACCTGCAACCTATCCGCTCCGTAGATCAGATGGGCCAACTTCGCACCCCTCCGCGCCGGACGCGAAAGCGCGGCGAGCGCTCCACGAATCCGCACGGCGTCAAGCGCGAAAAGATCGGCCAGTCGGAAGGCGATGACGAAACAGAGATGTCGGCCTGATTCACTAAACTACTGCCAGCCAGTAATGGAAGCCTGACATTCCCATACTGCTCTCAGACATCGGCGTTCTCTTGATCTCTGTATCGGGCTGGCTCGGCGGCTCGCTCGCCTACGAACACGGCGTCGGAGCCAAACCGCAACACGATTCACCCGAAGAAGAAACGGCCAAGGTGCGATACTAAAAGCAGATGCTAGATGCTGGATACTAGATGTCGGTTATCTGCTTTTTACTAACATCTAACATCCAGCATCTGTCATCTCTTCTATTGTTTTTGTCCGCTGAAGTTGTAGGTGATGTGAAGGCTCAGCTTGCCGTTTTGTATCTCTTCGCGCACATCTTTGACCTGTGCCTTGAGCGTGCTTTTGCTGGACTGGACGGGCACGGCCAGCATGAGTTGGTGCGACTGTAGAATCTCAAGCGGGTTGACGCGCTCGTTGATCGCGCGTTGCACGAGCAGGGTGACGATGTCTCCGACGCCGGATGCCGTGTTGTCCAGGTTGACGCCCTCGACGTTAATGCGCCCGTACACGGTCTGTTTCGGCTCGTCGAAAGAGAGTTTGATACTGGTCTGAGCCCATCCCTTAAAACGCATGCAGCCGAAGATCGGAGCGTTATAGCTGCCTGAGAAGGCGAGCGGAGCAACGATCTTCCCATCCGCCAGTCGCACGCTCGTCTTAACATTGCTGCCTTCCGGAACCAGTGTGACCGCGTCCGTGCAATCACCCTGGAATGCCGCCATACGGAAATCGCTCGCGCTGGCCTGCGATGCGCCGCCATCCATGCCGATAGAGCTGAATTGCAGAGGGAACGACGGCGCGTTCATGTCGCGAAAGATCGTGGCAAGCACTGTGTCGAAAAACTTTTCGTCGAGCGTGATGACCGCCGTGCCCGCGGGATCGCCCCCCTGATCCGGGGCTTTGAGCGGAGCGCCGGGCAGAGCCCCTGCGCGCGGCGCTCCGACGAAAAGAAAGAAGACGAGCACTCCGCCCAGGACGAGCCCTAACAGTAGAACCAGAACGTATTTCATCTTCAACCCTCTTCTTCTGAGGCGTTAGCGCCCTGCCGGGGATGCGCTGGCCGAAGGGGACGGCGACGGCGCTGTAGTGGTCGTGGTGGTGGGGGTCGTCGTCGTGCCGCCCTGCGTATTCATATTCGTGAGCAACGCTTTGATGACGGCGGCGACGGTGTTCGTCAGCACGTCAATCTGCTGGCGCACCTGTTCCGGCGTGACCTTGCTGTAGTCCTTCGGCACGTCGAACAGCGTAGCGTCAACATCGGTCTTGATGTCGCGCATCTCGGCGACGATGCGAACGCCTTTGACGCCCTCGACACCTCCCGTCGCCTGGCTCGATAGCGTCGCGCGCAGCGGCAGCCCTGTCTCTTTATCAACAAAAACGAAGGCTTCGGATTGAACATTCCCGGCCTGCGTGCCCGTCGTCGTAGTATTCGCGTAACGATACTTCTCCGCCGTGCGGCCATTCAACTGCTCCTCGCCGACGCGCTCATAACCGCGCTGTTTCTCCAGAAACTTGACGACCTGTCCCGGCGTCATCAAACGCTGAATCTCAAAGCCTGTAGCTTCCGGCGTCAGCTCGGCGTACTGCTTGCGCGTGGGCGAGATGACAAAATGCTTGTTGTCCGCGCCATCTATGTAGATGAGCTTTTCATTATTGGGAAGATTGAAAGATATACGGTGCTGTTGACCGTTGCGCGCCACTTCCGCCGAGACGGTTGGAATCGCCATAGCCTTATCGCCACCCTCCGTTTCAGCCGTGAAGACCAGTGTGGCGCTGTATTTTTCCGGCTCTCGCGCGTTGATCACGGAGCCTGCCGGAACGGCCGTCGTGACATTGGCATTCACGATGGTCGTATTGGCGTTCGAGATGTTGGAATTCCCCGCGTTGGTGTTCGTCACCGCCGATTGCTGGCACGCGCTCGTCAAAAGCGCGAGCGTGATAACTAATGCCAGGGAAAACTGTACGGACGACCTCAAAGCGTAGCTGCGCATAAGTATGGACTCCTCAGTCGAACGGCGTTCGGGGAATCCGCCGGGATGTTTCTTCATTGAGGGAAATAGGGAAGACAAGCATAACACGCGCTCCGTCCAAGTCGGAAATAGTTTTCCCTAGCACGGGTGTTTGCTCGTCTTCAGCATTCACCTCTTTCGTCAAAGCTTTGAGTTTATGGCAAGCAGATATTGACTCGCGCAGGAATTTAAAGTAGAAGCAGACTGCTTTTACCAATCCACAACGGACCGAGAGTCAATAAAAGATGAAACTAATTTCCCTGCTCATCGCTCTGGCAGTAAGCCTTTCGCTCTGCAACATAACGGAGAGATTCACTGGAAGTAAGAACGCTAATCAACCGGGCTCCGGCTCCAGCACGACCGGCGGAGGCAGCGCTGCCGAGGCGGGCACTGAGCCGGTCGAACAACCTGAGCCCACGGCGGCCCAAACGAAGGCGCTCGAAGGCGGCCAGTCCATCAAATGGGATCAGCAGGGCATCACCTGGACGTTTCCCGCAGGGTGGAACAAGCAAACGGTCGAGACGAAGCAGTTCACATACGGCGCTCCCGGCTACTCCGCTTTTATGACGGCCAGCATCTCGCCGATGGGCGAGGACTTCCCGACCGCCATCAGTCTCAAGGCGTTTTACGACGGCGCCGTCACGCGCAAGAAGAACGGTGAAGTGGACGAGCTGCGTTATCTGGAGCTGGACGGCGTCAAGGGCATACAGTTTCGCGAATCCAATCCGGAGAAGCCGGACGGCATACGGCGTCTGCAATGGATGGCTTATCGCAAGTTCGCCGGGCAGACTCAGATGGTCAATCTTATCCTCTCGGCGGACGGCAAGAATTTTCCCGCTCGCCAGGATGAGCTTTACGCCATTCTCTATTCGACCAAGCTCGTCCACTGAAGAGAGAACGCAACTGATTCTTGTTTCGAGCCCTTGTGCTTTTCACTCTTGTGATGTTTTGGCGGTCGGCGATTAACCGGCGGCTTCCGTAATATACGAGGTGGGAGCGTCGGCGTGCGGGACAAAGCAGCGGCGGCAGCGAGCTTCGTACATGCCGCCCGCGCCGACGGCGACTCGCTCTTCGGACTGAAAGGTGCGCTGAGAATAGTTGGCGGGCTGGCCGCAACGCATACAGATCGCGTGCGTCTTGGTGATGTACTCGGCGATGGCTAAGAGTTGCGGCATCGGCTCGAACGGTTTTCCAGTGTAGTCCTGATCCAGTCCGGCGATAATCACGCGCAGGCCACGGTCGGCCAGCTCGTTCGCCACCTCGACCAGATCATTGTCGAAGAATTGTCCCTCGTCAATACCGACCACCTCCGTCCCCTGTTCCACTTTGGCGCGCAGCTCCGCAGCGGTCTCGACCGTTGAAGATTCGTGCCGCATCTCCGAATGCGAAACGATCTGGTCGTGCGCATAGCGAACGTCAATCGTGGGCTTGAAGACCTGCACTTTCTGGCGCGCGATCTTGGCGCGGCGCAGGCGGCGTATCAGCTCTTCCGACTTGCCGGAAAACATCGAGCCGGCGATCACCTCGATCCAGCCGGGAGTGGTTCTGAGATGACTGATGTGATCGTCATTGCCCTGTGCGGTAAGTTCGTCCATCTAATGAATCCTTCAAAGAAATTTTTAGGTATAAAGTTTGGAGTTATAAAACGGCGCAAAGGCTGCGACGAGTGTCGCTTCAAAACTAGCGGAGCGCGTCAGCAAATCGCGCGCGAGCACGCCCCATGCTCCCTGACGGCTGCGCACATCCTCATCGCCTGTGACCTCGTCAATGACCTCGCTCAACTCGCGGCGGCCATCAATCACGCGCCGCGCGATAAACGCGGGCACGCTGATCGAGGGAGCAGCGCCGAAGTGACCGCGCTCGCCGTCGGTCGCGTAGGCCCACCCGCACAGGAACGTGTGCCACTGGCCGTCCATTGAGACGGAATGAAATCCGCCTTCGAGACCGACGTAAAGCTCCGCGCTCGTCTTTTCCTTCAATAATAACTCGCGCACGGCCTCGGCCCTCGTCTTTGCGCCGCGCATCAACTGCTCGTTGGTCAGCGGCATCGCGGGAACGCCCGTTTCCACAGAACGCGCGAGGATCAAGGCGTCGCGCCATGCCTCGTCAACCGTCGCGATGCGTGCCAGGCTTGCGCGCAGCGCCTCTACCTTGGAAGCGCGTTCCGTGCCGAGTGCGATCCTCATCATAGCTGGCCAGAAAGTGTAGGGTGCGGTTTTCAGACTTTCCGATTTACTCTCAAAGCACACGCGCATGCGCGCGCAGGCCGAAGAAGCATGCGAGAGGCTATAACAGAGTGGCGTCGCACGTCAAAGGACACAACCGGAAGATTTACTTTGTAACGGGGCTTAAAGAATAAAGCCTTGTGTCCACAAGCTTGAGCATGGCAGGCCGCATCATTGAGACGGAAAACGCAGCTATTTAACGATGATAAATTTCCGCTCCGGCCATCTCCTGTAAGACCTTTTTGAGATGTTGCTTTTTCCCGTTGAGGATGACGACGTAAGTGTAGCCCGGATATTCAATCTCAGAAAGGAGCTGCTGTAAAAGCGCTTGATCGGCCTGCTCCGGCTTATATTTGTACCAAGGATAGCGCGTCATGACGCCTACGAGATAGAAGGGCTGTTCGGGTAAGTATTTCGTCTTCTTACGTGCAAGATAGGCGATCTTGATTTGTGGTAGCAGTGCTAACTGCTCGCGCAAGCGCTCGACTTCGATAGAAGGGAGCGCATGCGGCTCCAGTTCATCAGACTCGTTTACTTGTTCCCGTTCGTGCTGTGCCTCTACCAGCATCTCGTAGTGTGTCTGCGCCCGCGCTAGATAGCTTTCAGCCTCTTCCGCCCGCGCGCGTTGATCCAGATAGTCATACAAACATTCGCACCCGGGCAGTATATATTCGGAATTCACCGCCATCGCCTTTTCCAAATAAGCGATACCCGCAAATTCATCCGCGCCGAGCAGAACCTGACCAAGTGCAAAGTTTGCGGCTGGGTGGTCGGGATTGATTTTAAGGACATCATGCAACAATTCAATCGAAGCGTCCTGCCCTTTCAACTCCGCCGTCCAATAGGCGCGATTCCACGCTTCATCGAGTGTGAGCATCTCGGTTCGAGCTTTCTCTTCAAGAGCGTCCAGATGCTTTTGAGTATCGAGCGCGTATTGGTGTCTCTCTCGCCAGAAGGGGGCGACATCCTCTCGCCATCTGGCTTCCAGGCGTTCTGCGATCTGCTCCAAGATGTTTCCGAAAAAATAGTGGCCTGCGCTCTCTTTTAATGGCGCGGGCCGGTATCGCCGGGCCAACGATTCGTCATTGTCGCCGTTTTCTTCAGTGTAGCCCAGCGCTTTCAGACGAGCGGAAAGTGAAGGATGCGTATCATCATGGTTAGCTTTTGCGCTCAACACCTGTCGGAGG
Source organism: Pyrinomonadaceae bacterium (assembly GCA_046714695.1). GTDB lineage: Bacteria > Acidobacteriota > Blastocatellia > Pyrinomonadales > Pyrinomonadaceae > DASQYE01. The sequence goes on along the minus strand of JBKKAL010000038.1, from coordinate 29,857 downwards.
ATGGTGGTCGTCGCTGCCCGTCCCGGTTGCTCGCGAAATGCGCCGGAGATATTCAGGTATGCCCCTTTCGGCGGCGCGGCCTGTTTGTTCATCTGGCTGAAGACTTCCGGCCAGTACGTTCCCGACAGGAAAGCATCTTTAACCTCTAAATCAATAAGGGCTTCGGCCATACCGCTCGCGCCCGCCAGGTGCGCAGCCGCCATGTCAGCCTCGTATTCGTGCCTTCGCGCCAACACAAATGAGTATGCGTTGAAGTGAGGCACATACCAATGCAGAAACGAGGTGAAAATCGCCGAGCCATAGCGCTGCTGCTTTTCCAACTGTTCCAGAATCTGTATCCAGATCTGTCGGAGACGATAAATCCACGCCCCGAAGCGGCCATGATTTTCAGAGAGGTGGCCGAACTCATGCGCAAGCACAGCGCGAAGCTGCTCCGGTGAAATGGCCTGCGCAAGTGGCAGCCCAATCGAAAGATAATTGATTTTCCATCCGAACGCGCCAAAGCGCGGCACCTGCGCGACAGAGGCGTTGAACTCATTGTTGATTAGTATGTGATCGGCGCGGGGCGCGTCGAGTGCAGTCGCCAGTTCCTCAGCTAACGAGAAAAGACGCGGAGCAGCCTCTGGCGGCAGGTTCTCTCCTTCAGGTACAGGAATGTTGACCCAAAAAGCACGCAACACGACCGCAGCAAACGCAATCAGTATCCAGCCGAACTTAATGATGAGAAAGTTTATTTGACCATGGATGGTGATAATTGAGAGTCCCACGATGATGCCCAGCGCGATTGACAGAACGGCTAAAAGATAACCATAACCCAACGCCGCCAGCAGACCGACGCGCAGCTTGTATCTGGAAGGATTACGCCGCGCGACTTCCTCCAAACGGCGCACCATTTCATCGAACTGCTCATCCGTCATGGCCATAAGTGTTTTCGCGGAGCCTCGCGACGCGCAAGGTGCCTCTAATGGTATTTATATGAAGTGGTGAGAAGCCGCCCTATATTGTGGATAAAACGAAGAGACTCGGCCCGCCGCAATATGGTAACAAACAGATACTGGCGATGACAAATTACCTCTCACAATTCAGGGCGGTCCTGTCACGCCGAAATTCCAACGGCGCGTGTCAATGATGCAGGCTGAAAGCATGCGAGCGGCTGGAACAAGAGTGCTGTAGCGCGTCAAAGGAGAGGACTGAATTAGGCTTCTCTTGACATTCCATGCGCCGCTTGTTGTAATCAAATTTCCCTTGTCGAACTTTGATTCGTTCCCGATTTTTTTTAGTCTAGAGAGGTTACGAGAAGTGCCCACAGAAGAACTGGTCTATGATTGGAATAAGGTCGAGCCGACGGCGCAGTCTCCCAACCGTCACATCGGTTTTGACGACGAGACTTTGCGCGACGGTCTGCAATCACCGTCCGTGTGCGACCCGCCGATTGAAAAGAAGCTTGAGCTGCTGCATCTGATGGACGCGCTCGGCATAGACACGGCGGATATAGGGTTGCCGGGTGCTGGTGGCACACACGCGGCGGGCGTCGAGCGGCTTGCGCGCGAGATCGTCGAGCAGAAATTACGAATACGTCCCAACTGCGCCGCGCGCACCCACGAGGCCGACATCCGGCCTATCATCGAAATCTCGCAGCGCACGGGCATCGCAATCGAAGCCTGCACCTTCATCGGCTCATCCCCGGTACGCTTTTACGCCGAAGATTGGACGCTCGATAAGCTCTTGAAGATGACAGAGGATGCCGTTACGTTCGCCGTCAAAGAAGGTCTCTCGGTGATGTACGTGACGGAGGATACCTCGCGCGCCGATCCCGCGACGATTCGCGCTCTTTACACGGCTGCCATCCGCGCGGGCGCGCGGGCGGTGTGCGTCTGCGATACGGTCGGGCATTCGACGCCGGACGGCGCGCGCTCGGTCGTGCGTTTCGTGAAAAGCATCATCGAGGAACAGGACGAGCGTGTGCGTCTGGACTGGCATGGTCATCAGGATCGAGGCCTCGGCGTCATCAACTCGATTGCGGCGATTGAGGGCGGCGCTGATCAAGTGCATGGCTCGGCACTGGGCTTAGGCGAGCGCGTCGGTAATACGCCGATGGATCAGCTTCTCGTCAATCTCAAGCTGATGGGCTGGATTGATAATGATCTCTCTCGCCTGCGCGAGTATTGCCAGGTGGCAGAGTCTTCCTGCGGCTGGACCATTCCCGTCAACTATCCCGTCTTCGGGCGCGATGCTTTTCGCACGGCGACCGGCGTGCATGCCGCTGCCGTCATCAAGAGCTACAAGAAGGGCGATCCGGGACTCGCCGATCTGATCTATTCGGGCGTGCCTGCCGGACTCTTCGGCATGGAGCAACATATCGAGATCGGTTACATGAGCGGCAAATCAAACGTCATCTACTGGCTCGAACATCGCGGGCTGGAAGCCAGCGAAGAGCGCGTCGAACGCATTCTCTCGCACGCCAAGCAATCCTCCTCCGTTCTCAGCGAAGATGAAGTAATGCATCTGGTCTAATGCTGCGATGACGAAACACGAAGTGGAAAAACGGAATTTCATAAAGGGTTTATTGCTGCTGTCGTTTCTCTTCTTATGCGCCGCCGCGCCGGTCTATGCACAGGGCGGAGGTAAAGCCGAACCTTTGCGTATCGAGTTCAAGCGCGGCGCAAAGAGCGCGACCGTCAAAGGTAAAGTTCGCCGTGATGAACAGGCGGAATTCATCTTTACGGCTCGTCAGGGACAGCAAATCACGATCCGACTCGCTTCCAATCCGGCCCAATCGGCGCGCTTTGATCTGATAGGCTCCGGCAGCGAAGATTCTAAGATCCAAGATAACGGCTACAAGTGGTCGGGCGTCGCGCCCGCGACCGGCGATTACCTGATCTATGTCAGGAAGCCTGGCGAAATTGATAGTTCCAGCTTTTCTCTCACCTTAATCATTAAATAAACCGAAAGCTTCAAATCTTCATCTACACTTTGTATGGCTTCTCCGATCATTACGCTCACGCCTGACAAAATAGTGCAGGAGCTGCACAACAACCCGCGCGTGCAGAGCGCCTTTCGGTTTTTTGAAACGCACGCCGCCGAGATTACCGAAGACCATATACGCCTCTGCCGTATTCCCGCGCCGCCGTTTGGCGAGGCGGAGCGCGCCCGCTACCTCTGTGAGAGATTACGCGAGCATGGCCTCAATGATGCGCAAGTGGACGAGGAGGGAAACTGTGTAGCGCTCAGAGCGGGCGTCTCACGCTCGCCGCTGCTGGTTGTAAGCGCCCATCTCGACACTGTCTTTCCGCCGGGCACTGATTATACGGTGCGGCGCGAGCAACACAGGCTGCTCGCGCCTGGCATTGCCGACGATGGTTGCGGGCTCGCGGCGCTTGTCGCGCTGCTTCGCGCGCTCGAGGCTTTCGACATCGAGACCGTGGGCTCGCTGCTCTTCGTCGGAACTGTTGGTGAAGAGGGAGAAGGGAACTTGCGCGGCGCGCGCCACCTTTTGACCAATGGCCGTTGGGCCAAGCAGGTGGATGCTTTTATTAGCTTCGATGGGCCGGGCATCGAACGCATCACTCATGCGGCGCTCGGCTCGCGCCGCTATCGCGTGCGTTTGCGCGGCGCGGGCGGCCATTCGTGGGGCGACTTTGGCGCGGCCAATCCCGTTCATGCACTGGGACGCGCCATCGCGCGGCTCGTCTCATACCCGGCACCCACTGAACCGCGCACCACCTTCAACGTCGGTCGCATAGAAGGCGGCGCAGGCATCAACGTCATTCCGCGCGAGGCCACTATGGATGTTGATTTGCGCTCGGCAGCGGCAGAAGAACTCCAGCGCCTGGATGCTTTTTTCAGGCGGGCAGCGCGTGAAGCCGTGGATGAAGAGAACGCCGGACGCCGCGCAGGCGAGCGGCCGCTCGAACTGGATATGAAACTGATCGGTGATCGCCCGAGCGGCGAGACACCGACCGATGCTCCAATCGTTCGCATGGCCGAGGAGGCGACGCGCTCTCTGGGCTACACCCCACGGCTCGACCGCTCGTCAACGGATTCCAACGTCGCCATCTCTTTGGGCATCCCTGCCATTACTCTCGGCGCGGGCGGCTCTTCCGGCAATTCCCACACACTAGAGGAATGGTATGACGCGCGCGGTCGCGACATGGGTCTTAAACGTGCTCTCCTCGTCCTGCTAGGAATGGTCGGGATTAAATAGAAGTTAAGCGAAAATGGAAAGAGGGAGAAGTTAACTGTTAACTTCTCCCTCTTTCCATTTTCAAGCGTTGATCCGTTAATTGATCGGAATCGTGACCGTCGTCGTTCCGGCCTTGCCGGAAGGGAAACGTTTCTGGCGCGCGATACGCAGCGCCGTCGGATCGCTGCCCGAAGCTTGTGTGACGCGGCCCGCCTCGTCGTATGTCACCTGGACTGTTACGGTCTTCGGCCCTGCCTTGGGCGCATCCGGTTTCTTCTGCGCGATGGCGGCCGCCGGGGGTGTCGTCGTTGAAGGCGCAGCCGGGGCGTCTGTCGTGGCCCGGTCTGCCCTTTCCTCTGCCGCCCGGCGGCGTTCTCGCTCACGCGCTTCACGCTCGCGTAACTGGGCAGCAGCGTCACTAAAGGTCGAAGCGCTATTTTCTACTGTGGCCTGGTTGGCTGGCTCGGCCTCTGCGATTTGTGGCGCAGTCGAATCATCAGGCGCAGCGGAAGGATGCTGCGCGACATCATCTTGCAGGGCGACAGGAGGAATCAAGGCTGTGGACTCGGCGTGAGCCATCCGATTGGTGAGAATAAGGGTCGCAGCAACGATGCTTAACACTGCCATCGCCAGTGCGCCGTAGATCAATTTTCTCTTTGTACCGCTGCCGCCGTTCATGCTCTCAACCGTCATCGCCATCGGTCCTATGAATGAGTCCTGCTCTCCATGTGCGATCACGCTATCGAACGCCTCATCCAGATCATTATCATCGGGCAGCTCTTCCTTGTTAATCGGCGGCTCAGGAGAGATGCCTTCATCCATTCGACGCAAGCCCTCAAGGACGACCTGCGTCCAGGGCTGGTGAATGGTGCGTTGCTCGACCTCAAGCTCCATGTCGAAGGTGAATGAGGCATTGGGCAACGTGAGCGCGTAGTAGACAGCTTCGATACCGGAAAGAGAACCGATCCGGGCATCAACAAGCGCGCCCGCCTGAATAAAGAAATAGCCTGGAAGATTCGGGTAGATGACCTTCAGTCTTCCGGTCTTGCGTTGATTGCAGAAGAACTCAATTAATTCCGAGAGCGAAAGATCGCTTAATTCTCCGGTCAGTGCCATAACGTGCTCCCTGTTCTGAGGGGGAAATTTTTATCGAAGGCAGAATACCTTTATTCTTTTGTTCGCGTGCGCAAGGGGTCTTTAGTTCAAAGAAAAGTTGTAGTTGATCAAACCGGAAACCTTGACCGGCTGTCCGGAAAGCTTGGTCGGCGAGAAGCGAGCGCGCAAGGCTGCCTTGACCGCAGCTTCTCTCAGCAGCGGTGGGCCGCTCACGGCGCGCGCTGAAATGATCTTCCCCATTTCATCTATCACAACCTCTACGTTGACCATACCGGCAGCGCGCGCACGCTTGGCAAACTCCGGGTATTCAGGCTTCGGCAATTCCGTCGCTTGGCCGTTAAGCACGCCGCCAGAGACGGGCTTGGTCAGAGGCTTCGGCAGCAACTTCACCGGCGGTTCTCCAGTATCTTCAACTTTGACGATTGCCCCACCGCCACTATTACTACTACTACTGCTGCTACTCTCGGGCGTACCAACGACGCCGCCTGGTATGCTACTGCTGCCGCGATTGGAAACCGGAACTATATTGGTCTTGTCGAGCGTGTTGGCAACGGGTAGTGAAGCAGCCTGCGTCTTCACGGGAGCGGTAGCATGATTGCCGTTTGTCGCGGCGACGGCGGTCTTTGGTTCGGTCTTCGCGTCCGTGTTTGGCTTCGCTGCGGGAGTTGACGAGAGTGCCGGAGGGATCGTGGTCGAGGCGGGTTGCACCATCTTTGCCATGTTCGCGTCGAGGTAATAAGTGATCGTTCGATAAGTAATCTCCGTCGGCTCGAAGTTCACCTTTCCTCCCTCTATGACCGCCACCGATGTCGTCATCTTCGTCCAGTTGCCGACCTGATCGAACTCATATGTATATGTCTCTTTGCTAATCAGCGATCCGTCAGGCGCATGCAGTGTCATCTCGCTGATATTGCCGCGCTCATCATACTTATAGACCTCGCGGCCCGTGAGCGTCTCTCCGGCAACAGGGTAGTAGGCGTTCTCCAGCTTAGTTCCCTTGATGTCGTAGGAGGCCGTCTCCATCAATATGCGCTGTCCCTCCGTCGTATTGCCGCTTTTGTTCGAGAGCTTGGTCAGCTCTGTGCGGATTCTACGCACAGGCCCGGCCAGTCCGTCGCTCTCTCTACCGTTGTCAGCGACACTTGTGGCCGCCGCCATCTGCGGGCGAGGTTCGGCCGCCGTGTTGTTAGCGACGCCCTGCGCCAGGGCTGAAGAATTAAGAATCGTTAGCAAAAGAGCAACGAGTAGAAAGCCCCGGTTGATTAGATAGGACATCGCTTTTCCCTCCATAAGTTGCATTAACTGAGTGGGTTATGTGTGCCGGGGCGGATGAGGTTGAGAGCACAAAGCCCGGTGCTGGCTGGTGTCGCTGGAACTAAAGGCGCGCCTAGCCGCAAGCGAGCTGACATAATACTAGCTTGATAAACAAAGTTTGTCTATAGCCAACAGTAAAATAAAAGTCTGACGCGCGGGACGGAGAGCGATTTATCGAGCAGACCCGCGATAGGAGGCGAGCAGGCGGGCGATTTCATCAATGACGGGCGTACTGCTGCCCTCTGCCGTTTCGTTATTACAGATAATGGAAAAGGCCAGCGTCTCACCGTCATCGGTCACAACATAACCGGAGAGAGAATTGTTGTATGTGAGCGTGCCCGTCTTGGCCTGAATGCGCCCCGCTGTGCTGCGAAGGCGGCCCCCCAGTGTTCCATCGCGACCGGCGACCGGCAGCGAATCGCGAAAAATACCGGCCGAAGGGGTTTTGGCGATGGCCTCAAGCAAGCGCGCCGTCACTTCGGGCGTTACCAAATCCAGGCGCGAAAGTCCTGAGCCGTCGTGAAGCGAGAGACCGGCGGTTGAGATGCCCGCGCGTCCAATCCACATGCGCAGGACGGCCGCTCCGGCTTCGTCGTCGCCGCGCATACGCATCCGTTGCGGGTCGCCGTCCGGAGCGAGCGAGCCGCGCTCCTTGCCAAGCGTTCTGAGGATCAGCTCGGCGTAAAGGTTGATGCTCTGTTTATTCGTCGAGCGGGCGATCTCACCGAGCGTTTTACTTCTGATGGATGCCAGCTCGACGGCGCTTTGCGGATCGAAGCGCGCATCAAGGCTCGCGCGAGCATCCCGCGTGCGCGCTTCGCCTTCCACGACGATGCCGCGCTTTCCGAGCGCATCGCGAAACAGGGTCGCCGCCCAGAGAGCGGGTTTGTGCGCCGCCAAGCGCGCGCTAAAGCCACGGCCTCCGGCGGGAAAATCGCCCCAGATGCGAAACTCGTTATCGGAGAGACCACGTGTAATACCGAGGCTGGTCGGCGTACCGCGCTCCAGGGTGTTGGCGTCGTTCCTGACTTGAAAAAACTTTGTCGGAATGTCGAACTTTATGTTGACTGCATCGCCGGCCTTGCTCCCAGGCGTGACTGTCAGGGTCGTCTCGTTACCGTTGATGGAGAGCGCGCTGATCTCAGCGCCGAAGTACCATTGCACATCGTTCCACAGCCAGCCGTCGCCCAGAGCCTCTCCGCGAAAATAACTTTCGTCGCCGATGACGTTGCCCCGCACTCTCCGCACGCCGCGAGCGTAAAGATCGTCGGCAAGTTGGCCCAAGGCGTCGGCGCGGCCGCCCTTTGTCTCCGATGACAAATCCGGAGCGCCGCGCCCGTAGAGAACAAGGTCGCCGTTGATCATGCCGTTTGCTTTAGGTGCTTGAGCCGCATGGACGGAGGTTCGCCAGCGGTAATCAGCTCCAAGCAGATCGAGCGCCACGGCGGTCGTATAAACCTTCATGTTCGAGGCCGGGGTGATCGGCTTGTCCCCATTGCGCGCGTAAAGCGTGCGCCCGTCACGCAAGCTGCTAACATAGACACCCCAGCGCGCAGTTGCGAACTTGCTCTCATCAATCGCGCGGTCAATTTCAACGCCGAGTTCAGAAGGGCTGGTCGCGCTCGAAATCTTCTCATCGTTTGAAGCCCTGGGCGAAGGTGCGGCGCGCCGACCTTCATCTTTAGCTCTTTGATCCTCTTTAGTCCGCTCGCGAGCCGCCCGAGCAGGGGCTTTCGCCGCCCGTTGCGCGCTACCTTGAGTCAGCGGCCTGTAAACGGCCAGTGACATAACGATCAACAGCGCGGCGCAAAGGCTCGCGACCAAAGCGCTCCGGCCAGTGTAATTTTTATCTGTCATTTGATTAGACCCGGTCATTCAACTGGCGAAGAGAGAGGCCGTGCGGCCTGTGACCAGCAACTCTCGCGTCGCACCATAGACCTCATCGGTCGTCATCTCGGCAATCCTGTTGCTGTAGATGATACGGTGACGTGGTTCGATGGGATTAAAACTATGAGGGGTTGGGCGGTCGAGCAGTACGACGACCGATGTGCCGACGGCCGTTGCGACGTGCATAGGCCCGGTGTCGTTGGAAACTAAAACGGCCAGGCGCGCCAGCGCCGAAGCAAGCTGCGGAACGGTCAACTTGTCAAAGATAATAGTCGAGCGCGGAAATGTCTCGCGCATCTCCTTGACGAAGGCGCGCTCCTCCGGCCCAGCGAAGATAACTATACGAACATCGTCGTTGCGAATAAGTTGATCTGCAAGCTCATTGAAGCGCGCGAGCGGCCAGCGCCTTCCGGGATGACCCGCGCCCGGAAACAGACCGACGAGCGGCGCTCCCGTATGAGCCTTCGCTTTTTTCAACATCTGCTCGACGGCCGCGTCGTCTTCGGCGCGCGTGCGCAGGCGCGGCACACGTTCGGCATTCTTAATGCCGAGCGGAATCAGCACGTCAAGGTAACGATCAATGGCGTGTTTGGAAGGGCGTATGTCCTCAACGGGCGGGCGTGGACTAAAGTTGGCTAGAAAATCGAGCGAGCGATTGGGCCTGCGCGCGTAGAGACGCTTCGGCGCACCCGATAGAAAACCCAGCAGGTTCGTCTCGTAGAGGCTGTGTAGATCAATGACGAAATCGAACTCGGCGCGCCGCACATCTTTGACAATCCGCGCGATACGCATAATCGAGAGCGGCTTGGGTCCATCGCGCAGCGCCACGCGATCCACGACGAGCGTCGCGTCCGCGTAACCAGACAGGTCAACGATGGGCGCGCCCGGCGAGCCGACGGCGACCGTAACACGCGCCTGCGGAAATCTCTCGCGGATAGAGCGCAACGCGGGCAAACTTAAGACCACATCGCCCAACTGGCCGAAGTCTATAACGAGAATGTTACGTGGATCGAAACTCACTTCTTGCTTCAGGTCAAACGCGTTCTGATTACTTAACTTTGCCCGGCCCCCAGAGGGCGCGTCCGGGTTTTGCGCCCGTGTGCTCGCCGTCCTTGAGCACCTGAGCGCCGTTGACGAAGACATGGCGGACGCCCGTACTGTACTGGTGCGGCTTCTCAAAAGTTGCGCGGTCTGTGATTGTCACCGGATCGAACACGACGACATCCGCGTACATGCCTTCCTTGAGAAAGCCGCGACCCTCAAGACCAAGGTTGGTTGCGGGCAGCCCCGTCATACGACGCACAGCCTCCGCGAGAGTAATCACCTTCTCTTCACGCACGTACTTTCCCAGCAGCCGCGCGAAATTACCGTAGGCGCGCGGGTGCGTGGACGATTTCAAAAAGACTCCTTCGGTAGCCATAGAGCTTGCATCAGAGCCGATGGAAACCCACGGCAGGCGCAACTGCTTTTTGACGTTCTCTTCGGACATAAGGAAATAGACCGCATCAACGCGCGAGCGATCTTCAAGCATCAAGTCCATGATCGTTTCGACGGCGTCTTTGCCGCGCATCTTTGCGACCTCGGCGAGCGTCTTGCCGATAAGCGGCTTCAGCTTTTCATTCTTGAAGCCGACGAGCAGAATGCGATCAGGCGAGCCTGCGGTGACATAGAAATTCTCCCATTCGTCGGTCGGAGTGCGAATGGCCTCAGCGATCTCCTTTCGCTCGACCGGGTCTTGCAGCCGTTTGAAGAGAGCCTCATAGCCGCCGTCGAGCGCCCAGGGCGGGAGCGATGCATTGAGGCCGGTCGAGCCGGCAGTGTACATGTACATATCGGCTGTGATCTTTAATCCGTCGCGCCGCGCCGCTTCGATAAGCTCAATCGCGCGATCCATCTTTTTCCAGTTCTGTTCGCCTGCGGCCTTGAGGTGATAAATCTCTGCGGGGATGCGCGCCTCGCGGCTGATGCGAATCAACTCTTCGACTCCTTCTATCAGCCTGTTCCCCTCGCTGCGCATGTGCGAGATATACTTGCCCTGATATTTCGCCGCGACTTTACAAAGCTCTATCAGCTCTTCTGTCTTCGCGTAAAAAGCGGGCGCATAGATCAGGGACGAGCCGATGCCGAGCGCGCCCGCCTCCATCTCTATGCGGACGAGCGCGCGCATACGCTCCATCTGTTCCGGCGTCGGTTGCTTGTCTTCTTCGCCGATGACGTAATCCCTGATGGTCGTCGCACCGACGAAGGACGCAACGTTTGGAGAGACGCCGCGCCTCTCCAGATAACTCAAATACTCCGCCAGAGTAGTCCATTCAATATCATATTTGATGTGTGCCTGATCCTCTTTCATCCGCCGCTTCATCTCGGCATTGAGCGGGCCCATGGACTCGCCTTCGCCCATGATCTGGGTCGTCACGCCCTGTCGGATCTCTCCCTGCGAGCGACCGTCGGCAATCAATGATTCTGTTGACCACGAAAGCATGTTGATAAAGCCGGGCGCGACGGCCAGGCCCTTGGCGTCAACTACTGTGCCCGCACGCTTGGATGAGAGATTGCCTATGCTCACGATGCGGTCGCCGCGTATGCCGACATCAGCGAGGCGCGGCTCTCCGCCCGTGCCGTCGTAAATCGTGCCGTCCTTGATAAGCACATCAAAGTCGTTCGGCTTCTGCTGCGCCAGCGGCAACCCGCAGAGCAGGAGTACCAGCAATAAAGCAAGCGTGCTTTTCATCATGCTCTCCATCATATACGAATCATATCGAATATGGATTTAACGCGGACGGGACGCTTCGCGCAAATCGCATCCCGTCATCTCCGCGGGCTTTTCAATGTTGAGGAGTCCGAGGATCGTCGGCGCAACGTCTTCGAGCGCCGCGTCTTCCCGCAGCTTCAAACCCTTTGACGCATCGTCAATCAGATGAAAGGGAACTGGATTGTTCGTGTGCGCGGTGTGCGGCTGTCCCGTCACAAGGTCAATCATCTGTTCGCAATTACCGTGATCGGCGGTGATCAGAGAGCGCCCGCGCGCCGTCCTGATGCCCTTCGTAATCCAGCCCAGGCAGGTATCAATATACTGCACGGCTTCAATCGTCTCTTTGAGCTTGCCCGTATGGCCGACCATGTCAGGGTTGGCGAAGTTGATGATAAAGACATCCGTTTCGCCGTCCTCAATGGCGCGCAGAACTTTATCCGTGACTTTGAAGGCCGCCATCTCCGGCTCAAGATCGTAGGTCGCAATTTTCGGCGAGGGCACGAGAAGTCGCCGCTCGCACGGGTACTCCTTTTCCACCCCGCCGTTAAAAAAATATGTGACGTGCGCGTACTTCTCCGTCTCTGCCATCCGTTGATTGCGCACACGGGCGCGACCGAAGACCTCCGCCAGCACGTTCGTGTGCGATTGCGGGCCAAAAGCTAACGCAAGCGGAAAGGTCTCGTCGTATTTAGTAAAGCAGACGAAATCTACTTTCGGACGGCGCGGTGTAGAGAATCCGCCGAAGCCCGGCACGGCCAGGGCGTTCGTGATCTGACGTGCGCGATCAGGGCGAAAGTTAAAGAAGATGACCGCATCGTCTTCATCAATAGTCGCGACCGGCTCACCAGTTTCACGCAGACAAACGATGGGCTCGACGAACTCGTCCGTGATGCCGCGCTCATAAGAGGCTTTGATAGCCATGACCGGATCAACGGCGCGCTCGCCGGAAGCCGAGACCAGAAGATTATAAGCGCGCTCGGTTCTCTCCCAACGCTTGTCGCGATCCATAGCGTAGTAGCGCCCGACCACAGACGCGATACGCCCGCAACCCGTTTCGCCGCACTTGACCTGTAAAGCCTCTACATAACCATAGGCGGACGATGGCGGCACGTCGCGCCCGTCGAGAAAACAATGGATGTAAACGCGCTGCAACCCGCGCTCTTTAGCCATGCGCAGGAGCGTATAAAGATGCTCTTGCGATGAATGAACCTGCCCGTCCGAGACGAGCCCCATCAAGTGCAGCGCCGTGCCGCGAGCGCGCGCGCCGTCCATCGCTGCCAGGAGCGCCTCGTTGCTGATAAAAGCGCCCGTTTCAATGTCATAATCTATGCGCGACAAATCCTGGCGGACGACGCGCCCTGATCCCATATTCAAATGGCCGACCTCGGAGTTGCCCATGATGCCGCGCGGAAGCCCTACGCGCGTGCCCGACGCTTCGAGCAGCGTGTGCGGGTAACTATCCGTCAACTCATCGTAAAAGGGCGTGGAGGCCAGAGCAATCGCATTGCCTTCTCGTTCGGAAGTGTAACCCCAGCCGTCTATGATGATGAGCGCGAGCGGCCCTCGTTTATCAGTCAAAACTCAACACCTCGAATCTTATAGCCTTCAAAATTCGGATTCTCAGGCGCGTAACACTTTCTCATGAGATTTCAAGCGCCCGCTTGATAACGCGCTTTGCAGTTCGGGCACTGCATCAATTTATTGACGCCGCTGATGGGAATGATCGGGACGATGAAAAAGAGCGTGATAAAGCGCATGCCTTTCTTGATCGTAAAGTTCGTCACCGTTCCGCACTCGCCGCAGCGCATCTGCTGGGGCGTGGGTTCACGCCCCCATGTGAAATAATGTGTGCCGATAATGAAAAAGAAGAACATCTTTCTACCACTCCATGTTGGTTATCTACTTTTTCGCCGCACGCGCGCTCTTCCGGCTTCCCGGCTTCGCGGTCGCGCTCTGCTGCTCGATCTGGTAAAAAGCGCCCAGGCCAGGATAGCGGGCAGCGGTGCGCAGGTCTTCCTCTATGCGCAGAAGCTGGTTGTATTTCGCCGTGCGGTCGGTGCGCGAGAGGCTTCCGGTCTTGATCTGCCCCGCGTTTGTTGCGACCGCGAGGTCTGCGATAAAGGAATCCTCCGTCTCGCCTGAGCGATGCGAGATAATGGCCGTCCGTTTGTTGCGTTGAGCAAGCTCTATACAGTCCAGGGTTTCCGTGAGCGTGCCGATCTGATTAACCTTGATAAGGATGGAATTTGCGACGCCGCGCTCGATGCCCTTTCTCAAAAAGGCCGTGTTGGTGACGAATAGATCGTCGCCGACGAGTTGTGTGTTGCGCCCCATCTCGTCCGTCATTGTTTTCCAACCGTCCCAGTCGCCCTCGGCCATGCCGTCCTCAATCGAGATGATCGGATACTGCGCCGACCAGCTTTTCCAGTAGGCGACCATCTCATCGCTTGAAAGCTTGCGCTTGTCGGATTTTTTGAAGACGTAAGATTTACCATCGTAAAACTCACTCGCCGCCGGGTCTAAGGCCAGCATGATCTCGCTCCCGGCACTGTAGCCCGCCTGCGTGATCGCTTCGAGGATGGTCTCAACGGCCTCCTCGTTCGATTTCAGGTTCGGGGCAAACCCGCCCTCATCGCCGACGCTCGTCGCAAGCCCGCGCTTCTTCAAAACAGTTTTGAGCGAGTGAAAAATCTCTGCGCCCGTGCGCAGCGCCTCGCGAAAGGAGGGCGCGCCCGTTGGCACGACCATGAACTCTTGAAAGTCAACGTTATTGTCTGCGTGCGCGCCGCCGTTCAGGATGTTCATCAGCGGGACGGGAAGCGTGCGCGCGTTTGGCCCGCCTAAGTAACGGTAGAGCGGAATCTCCAGATAGACGGCAGCGGCGCGCGCCGTGGCGAGCGAGACGGCAAGCAGCGCATTCGCGCCGAGTTTTGATTTCGTCTCTGTTCCATCCAGCTCGATCAAAGCCTGATCAATCTCCGTCTGGTCGAGCGCATCCATGCCCTCTATCTCCGGCGCGACTAGAGCGTTGATATTCTCGACGGCCTTCAATACTCCCTTGCCGCCATAACGCTTCCGATCACCATCGCGCAACTCAATCGCCTCGTGCTCGCCCGTGGACGCGCCAGAGGGAACGGCAGCGCGCCCGACCTCGCCGCCGATCAAAGTAACCTCTGCCTCGACCGTCGGATTGCCGCGCGAATCCAGGATTTCACGCGCGTTGATATATTCGATCATGCTCATAATGAGACGCGACCCTCCCGCAAATTGTGATTATTCGCCATAGCTCCGGCGCAACAACTTTACCATTTGTTGTGTGAAGAGGCGAAGGAAAGACGTTTGATAAAAGGGAAGATGTTTGTTGAAGGTCAACACAACCAAGCCCCGAAGGGCGACAGAATGTAACCACTTCGGGGCTTGTTAATTAATCATCCCTGGAATCGTTTACACAAACTGAAAAATCAGCTCAACCTGCGGCTTTCGCGTCCTTGGCGGTGGTTTCGTCCGTGTCGGTGGGTTGAGCGGCGTTTCGTTCGAGGCGCACGCGTATGACGCGGCGACGCTCAACGCGCTCGACGTGGAAGAGTAGTCCGTTGTGTTGGACTGCTTCTCCGGGTTGGAGAACGTGCCCGGCGGCTGTCATCAAAAATCCGCCGATAGTCGTGTAAGTCTCAGACTCGGGCACTGTAAGGCTGAGACGTCGGTTGAGGTCGCGCACGGCAAGACCACCGTCGAGGATATATGTGCCGTCCGGTTCTTCGCTGATCTGATCGTCAACCTCCACATCATGCTCGTCGGAGATGTCGCCGACGATCTCTTCGAGCAGATCTTCGAGCGTGATGACGCCTTCGACTCCGCCGTGCTCGTCAACGACGAAGCCGAAATGGCTTTTGGCCTTCTGCATCTGTTTAAGGACATCTTCGAGCCGGGCCGTATCAACCACATAAAGCGGCGCTTGCAGGACTTGCTCAAGTCTGAAGTTTTCCGGCTGCAAAAGGTATGGCATCACGTCCTTGCTGTGAACGAAGCCGATGACATCGTCGAGCGATTCGCGATAGACGGGAAGGCGCGAGTAGCCATGCCGGCTGAAAGCCTTCGCGATATCTTCGAGCGAGCAGTTGCTTGAAATGGCCGCCATTGCCGTGCGCGGCACCATCGCCTCGCGCACAAGGGTGTCAGAGAATTCAAAGACACGGTGAATAAGGCGCTGCTCGGCGGCGCGCAGGTGGCCGCTGCTATGCGAGATGTTGATGAGCTGTCGCAACTCCGCTTCGGTGTAAATGGAGGCATGCTCGGTCGTGGCATGGATTCCGAATGGACGAACGACGCGCGCGCTGGCCCAATCGAGAGCGCGTATCGGCCAGCGAAAGATGAGATAGAACGTCTGCATCGGCCAGGCGGTCGCCATCGCCACCTTCTCGGCGCTCGCGAGACCGAATAATTTCGGAGCCTGTTCGCCAAGCACGATGTGTAGACAGGTGATAATGATGTAAGCAATGCCTAGGGAGATGATGTGGCGCGTAGCATCAGAAAAACCTGCGAGAGGCCTTTCGAGAAGGCGCGCGATGGTCGGCTCGCCGAGCATTCCTAAGGCGAGCGAGGCGAGAGTGATGCCGAGTTGCGAAGCGGAGAGGTAGGCGTTGAGATTATCGAGCAGTCCGAGCAATCGTTTCGCGCTGCGCTGCCCGCTGGCCGCCAGTAGTTCTATGCGTGAACGGCGCACGCCTACGAGCGCAAACTCCGCGGCGACGAAAAATCCGTTGATGGCGACCAGAACCAGCACGGCCAGGAGTTTGAGAGCGACTCCGGTCAGCGACAAAGGCTCAGTGGGCACACCCTCGAAGAGAGAAAGAGTCAGATAGAAACTCGCAGGTTCGTCCATCGTCTAATTGAGAACAGGGGGAAGGCTCGTAAACTGTTTTAGTAGAACTTACGGAAGAAAGTATAACACGCGGGCAGCGCATGCGGACATGGCAGTGACCGGGCAGGCCAAAAGATGAGGCAGGCGTGCCCCTCTTTGGTAATTATTCAAGACGCTTTGGCCGGGAACTTTCGCTCCCTTTGATAGCGGTGTAAAGCTTTCGGTCAGTGGCCGGCTGCCGCGGCGCGGGTGCGCGCAGGGCGACGATCATGCTTGGCGCAAGAGCGTGCGAGGGCCTGTTCGACGCGCGGCTCGATATTGCATTCGGGCTGGCGGCAAACGGCGGCGAGTTCGGAGATGACCAGGTAACGAGCGCGCTCAAGCATACGTTGCTCGCGGAAAGAGAGCGGCTTGATATGGCTCAGGAATGTCAGGTTTTTGAGCACGTTGGCGACCTCGAAAATATCGCCCGTGCGCATCCTCTCAGTGAAGTCTTTGAAGCGGTCTTTCCAATCGTTGGCGGGGGAAGTGAAATCATCTGCGAGATTCTTTAAGAGCAAATCGCATTCGCCGGAACTGATTGGGGAACGAAGGCCAACCTCTCCTGCGTTGGCTACGGGGACGAGAACCAGTGAATTGGTGGCAGCAAGACGGAGCGTGTAGAAGGGAAGTGAGGTAGCACCTATCTGCTTCTGCTCGATCTGCTCGATGGTCCCGATCCCGTGATTTGGATAAACAACTTTCTGGCCGACTTTGAAGCCTACCATAGCACCTCCATCGAATTACAAAAATCAGACTGCGCCGCACGCGCGGGTCTTTGAGTACCCCGTTAGTTTCGGGCGACGCAGCAAGCGTCGGGTCTCGCTTAAATCTCACGAAAGTGTAACAAGCGGTCTTAGGGAAGGTCAAGGAAAAGGCGGAAAGGCCGATAACGAAAGGTGAACGGCGAAATTGCAGATGCTGGATATCAGATGCCAGCGAAAGCTTTTACCAGTCTCTGATATCCAG
Source organism: Pyrinomonadaceae bacterium (assembly GCA_046714695.1). GTDB lineage: Bacteria > Acidobacteriota > Blastocatellia > Pyrinomonadales > Pyrinomonadaceae > DASQYE01. The sequence goes on along the minus strand of JBKKAL010000038.1, from coordinate 12,736 downwards.
CATCTGCTTTTCAGAACCTGAAGGTTGTATCGAACTGCAAACGAGTCGTCGGGCCGTTGAGCGATCCCACAGGCGTTGCGCCGAAGACACCGAGCAGCCCATTCGGACGCTGGTTAAAGAAGCCGATCAGCGTGAAGGCGACGCGCGGGTCAACCGTATAGTTGACGAGGAAACGATGAACGCGCGTGTCGGATTGCTGTATCAGGTCAGAGAAGTTAAAGGGCGTCAGCACAGCATCTTTTTCGATACGGATGAAGGTGTAGCCCAGCAGCCAATCTCCGCTCTCCCTTACCTTGCCCACCTGAACCTCCGCCCAGTAGCCGTTATTCTCGTTATTGTTGAGAAATTGTGTCGAGCCCCCCGGCCCGGCGACCGAGACATCATGCGCCTGCGTGTTATGCACGAAGTTGAGGATAAACGAGACGGGCCAACGCTTGCTGCCCGTAAGGTCTAAACGCCCGATCAGGTCAATCAGATTAAAGCCCGAAGCGAGCCTGCCATCACGATTGATCGCATTGTTAGTGGCCGTCGAGACACCTAGATTGGCGTTGCCGGAGACGAGCAGCTCACGCGGGATGGAGACTTGTGTAGTGATGGTCTGCGCCGGAGTATTGGTGTTCGCCGGGATCGTGAAAGTCACGGGCAGTTGCAGTTGATTGCCGAAGAACTGGACGGGCGAGATGAACTGAGTACCGGAATAGAAGAGATCGGCGACGGAGAGCGTCAACCCGACCGTCGGCGAGGGCTCGATACGCGCGCGCAGTTGTGCTCCGTAGAGCGCCAGATCACGACCTGCGCGCCCCGATTCGACCACGTTGACCGTGCCGTTCGAGTTGCGCACGAAAGCGGAGTTGCGTTCGAGGAAAGGTAGCTGCCACGCGACGAATGTCAGATTCTTCAGCTTCGACTTTTTAAAGCCGCGCGAGTAGATTTCCGTCAGGCCCTCCGGGGCCAGGTCGTTATCAATCGTCAGCTCCGTGCGCACCCAGGGCACATCGAACTTGCCCGCCTGAATACGCAGGCCCGGCACGCGTTGCGGCGTCCAGGCGATAAAGACGTTATCGAGCCCGAAGGGTTTGCGATTGTAGAAATCCGTGATGGTTTGATTGGACGAGACGGTGTCGGCAAAGCTGCTCGTGCCGAAGCGCAGGCCCCAGTCGAACTCTTTACCAAGCTGGCCGCGAATCATTAGGCGCGCGCGGATGCGCAAACGCTGGCGCGTGGAGAGGGGATTGCCGACGATGGCCGGATTATCGCCGTTCGCGAGCGCATTTAATTGTCCGTAGAAGGACTCATAACGGAAACGCAGATCACCGCTGAAGCTGATCGAGCCGAGCTGGCGGGCAAGGGTTTCGCTCGTCTTCTTCACCTGTTCTTCAACGCGCGCAATACGCGCATCCGAGTCCTCCGGCTTAGAGGCCGCCGGATTCTGCGTTGCGCTTTGTCCCTGTGCGCTCGCTGTCGAATCGCTTAACGCGATGTCGCCCGTCTTTATGATCCTCGGTGCATTGGCGGCGCGTTGTTCTGTCAACTCAACGCGCTGGCGAAGGCTATCAATCGTGCTCGACTGCTCGTTGAGAAGAGCGCGCATGCGCTCAAGCTCCTCCTGCTGCTGGCGCAAGAGGCGGAGTACCTCATCCATCTGTGACGGGGCGGCGGCGGTCACATCCTCGCTCGCGGACATAGCCTTGGCTGCTGTGGTGGGCGCGACCCCCTGCTGCTGCTGCGCCGCAGATGTTTGAGCCGAGACGTTGAAGGCCAGGAAAGCAGAGCAGGCGCACAGAAGCAGCGCACGTGATGTAACTGTGTGATACATAATCCGAATCCTTTTCGCCGAAAGATTTTCCTGATTCGTTGTTGAAGAAGCGAACGCCGCGCGCTCTTTATACCTGCGAGCCGATTCTGGCCCCGGATGCGTCCGCACCATTTGCCAGACCCCTGATGAGAACTGAAGATAATATGAACCCGACGTTACGTTACGGTTAACGGAAAACGCTTTTTTTGATCAAGCGGGACGTATTTCATTGGAGAGCGACAAACGATTTTATTATTCAGACTTTCATATTTGAGACTCGCCCTGAAATTAAGAACCTCAAATCTGAGATTAATACTTTTATCCCACATTGCTACCGCCCTGCTTCTCACTCCTTGCTCTATCGGAGTTGTCAGCTTTTGCCAACTACTGCTAGGATCAAGAGGCGTTTCCTTGTAGAATCAAGCGTCTCTCTCTGGCGTTGTCGTTGGTTTCCTTTTCGGAGCGCTGCCCCTGGCGCGCCCCCTGGCTGCGGCCGAAGATCGTCATGGCTTTCCTTAGAATCACTGATGCGAGCGGTCGTGAGTGGCAATACACTTTATCGCCGCAAGTCCCCTGTACCATTGGCCGCGCGCCCGATAACTCCGTGGTGCTGGACGATCCGCGCGCCTCGCGCCATCACGCGCATGTTAAGGTCGAGGACGGCACGTTTACGATTGTTGATGGTGTGGTCGAGGGCGGTCAACTGCGGCGCAGCGCCAATAAGGTGTTCGTCAATGGCGAACAGCGTTTCGAGCATCCGCTCGCAAACGGCGACCGCGTGACCATCGGCGCGAGCACGCTGCGCTTCGAGCAGAAGGTCGAAGAGCGCACGACCGACATGCGCTACGACGATAAGCCGCTCGGCCATACGCAGCTACTGATCTCGGCCAACGATGTGATGTCAACGATGCTGCGCTCCAAGGCCACGACAGCAGCTCCGTCCCGCGATAAAGAGATTGAGGCGCTCCAGCGTAAGGCGGAGATTCTCGCCGCGATGTACGAGATGAGCAAGACGCTCGGCTCCGTCTTCGATCTCAACGCAATCTTCGCCAAGGCCACCGACATCATCTTTCGCTCGACGCCCGCCGACCGTGTCGTCGCGCTGTTGGCCGAGGGCGACGTTAATGGCGATGGTGAGGTCAAACTCATCCCCATCGCGACGCGCGCGCGCGACGAAAAGCTCGAAGCGCACGCCAAAAAGCTAACCGTCGGCCGTACCATCACGCGCAAGGTAATGCGTGATCGCGTCGCGCTCCTTTCGCAGGATGCCGCCGCCGAAGAACAGTTCGCGGGCGTGGAGTCAATCGTCTCGCAGGGCGTGCGCTCGACCATCTGCGCGCCGCTCGTGGCGGAATCAGGCGTCCACGGCGCGCTCTACGCAGACCGTCTCGACCCGTTTGCGGCCTTCAAGCCGGATGATCTGGAATTGATTACGGCGGTCGCGGCGCAGACGGCTGTGGCGGTCGAGAATGCGCGCGCGCACGAACGCCTGGCGCGCGAGGAAGTGGCGCGCGCCAACTACAGTCGCTTCCTGCCGGAGTACGTCGTCAAGCAGATGCTGGAAAACCCTGAATCGTTCAAGCTTGGCGGCGCGAATCAGATAATCACCGTGCTTTTCGCCGATATACGCGGTTTCACACGCCTCTCCGAGCACGCCAAGCCGGAAAAGGTCGTGCAGCTTCTCAATAAATATTTTTCAGCGATGACCGATATTATCTTCGCGCACGGCGGAACGCTGGACAAATATCTGGGCGACGGGTTGATGGCTCTCTTCGGCGCGCCGACCGCGACTCCTGAAGATGCCAAAAATGCATTGAACGCGGCGGTCGCCATGCAACGTCGCATCATCGGTATCAACGAAGAACTGCGGGCCGAGGGTTTTCAGGAGATCGGCGTCGGCATCGGGCTGCATACGGGCGAGGCGACGGTCGGTTATATCGGCTCGGAGCGGCGCTCGGAATACACGGCCATCGGCGATACTGTCAACACGGCTGCTCGTCTCGAATCAAACTCCAAGGCGGGACAGATTTTGATGAGCGCCTTTACCGCAGAGGCCGCAGGCAACCGCTATCCGCTGACGCCGCGCGAGCCCATCGCTGTCAAGAATCGCGCGCAGCCCGTCCCGCTCTTCGAGGTCGAATGGCAGCAGGCTGCGGCACAGGAATACTGAAGCACAAGGGACGAGGGATGAGGGATGAGGGATGAAGAAAAGCAATTGTTCATCCCTCATCCCTTAAATTTTTATGGCCTCACGTTCATTCATGCGCAAGACGCGGCGGCTTCCGCGCTTTAACACGCTGCGCAATCTCGTCTCTGATTCGATGGCGATAGACATGGGATCGGCGAGAACGATTATCAGTGTGCGTGGTCGCGGGATTATCGTTGACGAGCCGTCTGTGGTCGCCGTCAACAGGATAACGGGCGAAGTGGCCGCCGTGGGGCGCGAGGCGCAAGCCATGCAGGGACGCGAAGCGCGCGACATCGTTGTCATTGCGCCACTCGTTGACGGGGTCGTCGCGGATTTCGAGAGGACACAGGCGCTGCTCGACCGTTTCGTCCGCGCGGCGCGAAGCGGCATCTCTCACTTCAGCCGCCGCGCCGTGATGAGCGTTTTGTCGGGCGTCACGCAGGTCGAGCAGCGCGCTCTCTTGAGCGCCGCCGAGAATGCCCATATCGGCCGCGTCTATATGGTCGAAGAGGGATTGGCGGCGGCCATCGGCGCGGGCGTCCGTGTTGACGACCAGAGCGCCTCGGCGGTCGTTGACATCGGCGGCGGCACGACCAACATCGCCGTCGTAGCTTATGGAACAATCGTCCATGCGCGTGCGCAAAGGATCGGAAGCTCCGATATTGATGCGGCAATCATGGATCGCCTCCGTCGCCATCGCGGATTGACCATCGGCGTGCTGACGGCAGAGCGTTTGAAGATAGAGCTGGGCTCTGCCGTCGAGCCCGAAGATGCGGACAATAAACTGACCGTCAAGGGGCGCGATGTGCAAACCGGCAGTCCCGGCGCGATAGAGATGACCGCAGGCGAAATGCATTTGGTCGCGCAGCCCGTTATCCGCAAGATCGCCGAAGAGGTGCGTTCAACCCTGGCCGCGCTCAAACCGGAAGTGGCCGCAGACATCTTTGATCGTGGAATTATACTGACGGGCGGAGGCGCACTGCTCACGGGCATGCAGCAGTATCTGCACGCCGAGACGGGGCTGGTCGTGCGAATGGCCGATGAACCGCGCTTCGCCATCGTGCGCGGCCTCGCGCAACTTTTCGATGAGCCCCTCCTGCTGCGCCGCGTCGCGCGCAACGAACCACATCCGTTCCTTGACGCCGAAGCCAGCGCATTCGAGTAAAAGGATGAAGGATGAAGGCGGAAGGATGAAAGGAATGCTTTAATGTTTTGAATGTTTTTATTTCATTCTTCATCCTTCCGCCTTCATCCTTGCTTTTGGAGTTATTGTGAGCATTACCGGATTTTTACATAGACAGATTACGGTGGCGCGCGTTTACGGGATTCCGGTGCGGATAGACTATCGCTGGTTTCCAGTCTTTGCGCTGTGCCTGTGGCTGATCGCCTACAACTTGCAGCACGGCGGGATGCGACTGCCGGTGCAAAAGGGGGGGCTGCCGCCCATAGAGGGCCTGGAGGCCTGGTTTTACAGCGCATTGACGACGCTCGCACTCTTTCTCTCTGTCTTCGGCCACGAGCTTTCGCATGCCCTGATGGGACGCGCCGAGGGCATTGAGACCGAAGAGATCGTGCTTCATCCGTTCGGCGGCCTCGCTCGCCTCAAGCGCGAGCCCGATAGTCCGCGCGCAGAGTTTCGGATTGCGATTGCCGGGCCGGCAGCGAGTTTTCTTTTCTCCGTCATGTCTCTGGCCGCGATGCTCTTTGCGGCGAAAAGCAATCTGATGACGGCCGCGCTCGTTTTCTTTATCGTCGGGTCGGGCAATCTGCTGCTCGCCGTTTTTAATCTGTTTCCGGGCTATCCGCTCGACGGCGGGCGTGTGCTGCGCGCGATCATGTGGCACAGCAGCGGCAATATCGCGGAAGCCACACGCAGAGCGGGCTTCTGCGGAATGCTCATTGCGGGCGCGCTCATCATCTTTGGTCTTTACATGATGACGTGGCCTGCGCTCCTGATGGGTTTATGGTCCGTGCTGGTTGGCCTCTTCCTGCTCGATGCTGCTAACAAAGTCGTGAAGCAGGCGCGCGGCTCAAACGCAATGAGCGTCAGCGAAGCGATGAGCACCCCCGTAGCGATTGAACCCGATGTGCTTGTCAGTCATTTCGTGGATACGATTCTTCCTCTTTATCGTCAAACGAGTTTTCCGGTCGCACACCGGCGACGCTTGTACGGCATTCTGACTCTCGAAGATTTGAAGGCACAGCCGCGCGAGCGTTGGTCAAGGCTGCGCGCGCGCGACGTGATGCGGCCTGTCAGCGATCAACTTTTCGTCGCGCCCTCCGTGAGCATGATTCGCGCCCAGGAGATCATGCAGCACAATGGCACGGGCTCGCTCGCCGTCGTTGATGGCAGCGGAGAACTCGTCGGATTCCTGCACCGTAGCAAAAGAATCAAGGCCACTTAGATGAAATAAGAGTTGTCGGATTGAATAATATAATGGGCGATCAACTCGACCTTTCATCGCTCATCCCCCATCCTCGAATTTGTCCCCGCCATTGCCTTGCGACGTTTTTTGGCCGATAATCCAGGCGGAGCTATCATTTTGTAAGGGGAAAGGGGACTGCTGATGTGGGCAGTGCTTGGCGCGCTGATCGCCAATGGCCTGATCACGGTTTTAAAAGGCATAGGGTTTTTTGTCACCGGCTCTGCCAGTATGGGTGCCGAGACCTTGCACTCGCTGGCCGATACGACCAATCAGGTATTTTTGCTGCTGGGTCTGCGCTTTTATAAGCGCCCGGCGACCGAGAAGCATCCGTTCGGTTACGGCATGGAACGCTTCTTCTGGTCTTTTATCGCCGCTATCTTTATCTTCGGCGTCGGCGCAACCTACGCCGTCTATGAGGGTATTGAGAAGCTGCGGCATCACGAGCCGCCTGGAAATCTCAAGTGGGCTTACATCATACTTGGCATCTCGTTTGTGCTGGAAGCAGGCTCCATCGGCGTCGCTATCTGGCAAGAGCTAAAGGAGGCGCATCACGAAGGCATGACCTTTATGGAGTACCTTCGCGAATCGAAAGACCCGACCGTTAAGACCGTGCTCTTTGAAGACTCGGCAGCGCTGCTCGGCATCGTTATTGCAGCCATCGGTATCTATCTGACAGACCACCATACCGGGCCTGCGGACGGAGCTTACTGGGACGGGTTGGCTTCAATCACCATTGGCGTCGTACTGGCGATAGTGGCTTTTGTCCTGGCGCGCATGTCGCGCGGGCTTCTGCTGGGCGAGGCCGCCACGCCGAAATCGGTCGAGCGCATACGTCAGGCGATCCTTAGTCACCCGAACGTCGTTCAGGTGATCGAGCTTCTGACGATGCATCTCGCGCCGAAGCAGATACTGCTCAACGCGCACATAAATTTGCGCGACGAGCTGGCGACGAACGACATCGAACATACCATCGGAGAGATAGAAGCCTTAATTAAGCGCGCAGAGCCGAAGGTGGATATGATCTTTTTGGAAACGGCGCGCGAGAGCCAGAGCGACACGCGGGCGCCTAACCCTAAACATATAGGCTAAGGGCGATTTTGGATTTTAGATTTTGGATTTTGGATTTGCGAGCAACATAGGTTGAAAGCCTCGATTCTGAGATTCAAGACACGGGAAGCGTTAATCCAAAATCCAAAATCTAAAATCCAAAATGTTATTGCTTCTGCCATATCGCGAATATCTGGGAAGACTGGGCGACGCGCGCAACCTTGCGGACATCGCGCTGGTCTTTCTGATCGTGTATACGGTGCTGAAGCTTGTGCGCGGAACGCGCGCTGCGCCGATGGCAGCCGGGATCGCCGCCTTCGCGTTGCTCTACTGGCTGGCAGTCAACCAGGATTTGGCGACTCTCGAATTCGTTTTGCGCGGCGGGCTGCTCTACATCGGCGTCGCCATCATAGTGCTCTTTCAATCGGAGATCAGACAGGCCCTTATCTCCTTCGGCAACCGTTTTCGCATGCCGTTCACGCGCCGCCATCGCGGGCAGTTTGGCGAGGGCGTCTATGACGAGATAGTCCTGGCGGCCACTACGCTGGCCTCAACCAAGACGGGCGCGCTCGTCGTCATTGAGCGCGGCGTCGGCCTGAAAAATGTGACCGACGGCGGCGTCAAACTCGACGCGGAACTCAGTTATGACCTGCTGGTGACGATCTTTAATCCGGCGACGCCGCTGCATGACGGCGCGGTCGTCGTGCGTCGCCACCGTGTGGCCGCAGCCGCCTGTTTCCTCCCGCTGACATTGAATCCGCGTCTCTCCAAAGACCTCGGCACGAGACATCGCGCGGCCATCGGTATCACGGAGGATTCCGATGCGGTCGCCGTCGTCGTCTCGGAAGAGACGGGGTTGATCTCCTTCGTTCAGGCCGGACAGATCAAGCGCGGTCTGGACGCTACAAAGCTGCGCGCCTCGATCTTTCAAGCGCTCGAAGTCTCCGCCAGGAAGCGCGAGAAAGAGCAAGCCCTGAAGGAAACAGAGGCCGAGACCGAAAGGGCAATCTCAACATGAGAAAGTAATCAGTTGTCAGCTTTTTGCTTTTGACTGACTACTGATTACTGATTACTGAAATGTCATTCCGTGAAATAGATGATGATGAAGCAGCCGCGCCGCGTAGCACCTCACGTCTGCCGCGCGAGATAAAAGCGTGGCTGCGCGAAATCTTTATCGAAGACTGGAATCTAAAGCTGCTCGCGCTCGCCATTACCCTGGGCCTCTGGTACGCCGTGACGGGACAGCGCACGCCCGCCACGATTCGTCTGCGCAACGTCCAGTTACAGTTTCGCTTGCCGGAAGAGATGGAGATCAGCAACGAACCGCGTGATCAGGTGGAAGTCGTCCTGACGGGCAACAAGCGTGAGCTTGATCGGATCAAGCGCGGCGATCTGGTGGCCTACGTTGATGTAAGCCGTTATGAGCCGGGCGAGCGCGTCGTGCAGTTGACGCGCGACAGCGTGGCGATGGACCTACCCGAAGGCGTGCGCGTGGACGACATAGAACCGAACGTCGTGCCTCTTCGGCTTGAGTCGCGTCTAGAGGGTCAAATAGCAGTTGAGGCTCGTCTAGACGGCAAGCTTCTGGAAGGCTATGAGCTTTACGGCGTTAACATCACGCCTGATAAAGTGCGTGTGCGAGGCCCGGCCAGCCACGTACACTCTTTGCAGAAAGCATTGACCGAACTGATCTCGCTGGCCGGACGCAAAGAGAGTTTTAGCGTTCAACAAGCGGCCATAGAGATTCCCGACCAGAGAATTAACGTGCTCGATACGGTCGTCAATGTGGGCCTGTTGATCGGCGAGCAGCGCATCGAAAAGAGTTTCGCAGGAATTACCGTGCTTGAAAGCACGGGTGCGCAGGCGCGACCCGAAACCGCAAGCGTTAACCTCTATGGCCCGCGTTCCGTGATCGAACAGTTACGGCCCGAAAGTATGCAAATTCTTCTGGACGTAGGCGCGGATGGCGCGATCACGCCGAGGCTTGTTTTGCCGCCCGAAGCCGAGGGCCGCGTCGAGCTACGCTCTACCAGACCAGCAGGTTTTTCCATCATCAGATGACGAGGAAGTAATCAGTAGTCAGTAATCAGCAATCAGTAAAAGCCAAAAGCTGCTAACTGACTACTGATTACTGATTACTTTTTCAAAACTTATGTCCAGACTTTTCGGTACAGACGGAATGCGCGGCGAGGCCGGGCGATTCCCGCTCGACAAAGCGACCGTGCGCCTGATTGGAAAATCGCTGGCGCGACATCTTATGGCTCGAATGGAAGAAGGAGGACGCGCCCCGCGTATCGTCACGGGGCGCGATACCAGAGAGTCCGGCTTCTGGATCGAGCATGCTTTTATGGCGGGCGCGCGTGCCGCCGGAGCCGAGTGTCAATCGGCGGGCGTGATCACGACGCCGGGCGTTGCCTTCCTCGCTCGCTCGCTCCCCGCAGACGCAGGCGTCGTCATCAGCGCCTCGCATAATCCTTATCAAGATAACGGCATCAAGATTTTCGCGCCTTCGGGGCGCAAGCTCGACGATACGACCGAACGTCTGATCGAAGCAGACATCACGGCGGGCTCTAAGATGCTTGACCTTACAGCACAGCAGGAACAGGAAGCAACGGCCGCTGAAGAGAATGACCGGGAAGAGAGTGGCGCGCTCAGGCGGCGTTATATGGATTACCTCGCGGACGAGGCGGCGGCTAATCTTTCGCTTGCGGGATTGAGCATCGTCCTGGATTGTGCCAACGGCGCAGCCTCTGAGCTTGCGCCCACGCTTTTTGAGAAGCTGGGCGCTCGTGTGGTCAAGATCAACTGCGCGCCGGATGGCCGCAATATCAATCGCGATAGCGGCTCGCTGCACATAGAGGGCCTGCGCCGCGCAGTTCTGGAACACCGTGCCGACCTTGGCGTCGCTTTTGATGGCGATGCCGACCGCGCTCTCTTTGTTGATGCGAAGGGACAGTTCGTTGATGGCGACGCGACGCTCTGGATCATGGCGCAGTATCTGGCAGCGCGCGGAGAGTTGAAGGGCGGAATCATCGTTGCCACCGTGATGAGCAATATCGGTCTGGAGATCGCTCTGCGCGCACGCGGCTGGCAGCTTCATCGCACGGATGTCGGCGACAAGTATGTGCTCGAAGAACTCTTACTAACGGAAGCCAGCGTCGGCGGGGAGCAATCGGGACACATCATATTTCCGCGTCAGAGTCTGGCCGGCGATGGCATGATCACAACGCTGTGCCTGCTACGCGCGATGTATGACACAGGTATCAGGCTCGACCAGTTGACGACAGGCTTTACGCGCTACCCGCAGGTGCTCGTTAATGTGCGCGTGCGCGAGAAGCGCCCATTTGAAGAGATCGCTGAGATTGCGCGCGCCGCCGAAGAGACGCGCTCTCTATTGGGCGAGCGCGGGCGGCTGCTGCTGCGTTATTCGGGGACTGAACCGCTGGCGCGCATCATGATCGAAGGCGAGCAGCAAGAGGTCGTCGAGCAGTATGCCAACCGGCTGGCTGGCGTTATTAAGGAGTCGCTCGGCGTCACATGAATGAGCCAATGGCCGTGAAATTTTTGCGCGGTTGGCGATGTAATACTTACACTGCGGGACGGTTTTTACAGGCCGACGCTCTCCGATTTTAAACCCTTGGAGGACAAAAGCCCCGTAAAAAGAGCGACCGTAAAGCGAACTATTGTCGGCTTGACATGGCATAGCCATTGCGATGTATATTGTGGGGCAAGAGAGACGGTTGGTGAATCCTCCGTCTCAAGTGGTTGCTGGGGTGAGGACAGTAACCACGACTATGAATGGGCGCGACACACTCCCACGTTGTCGCGCCCATTCGCTTTTTTTAGGCAAGCGGGCCCCGGTTTCATCTCTCCTCCGGCGGCCTTCCCTCATGTTAGAATCTCAGAGCATGCTGGCTTTATTACGACTGTTTTTGGCCCTTTACTCTTTAGGGTTGTAGTCCATCGCATCTGATGAACACTACGGAATATCGCCGCGAGTTCGCCGCCTACAGTTCGGCGCTTGAGCTTGCGCATTATCAACATCGCGCCGGTCTCGATCCGGAACTCAACACCGAACCCGTCTTCGAACGCTACAGTGATCTGTTCACCGAGCAGGCGATCAATGACCTGCAGCGCGCATTTGAGGAGACGCCAGCCTATCAGGAGACCGAACGCGCGGGCCTGCGCGCACTGTGCGGAGCGGCTCGTATCGCTTATCTGGAGACGCATGCCAGAGAAGTTACGGATGAGCGCGCTCGCTGCGAATCGGCCGCACGCGTCGAATGGGAAGGCGAAAGCCTACCTGCCCATAGCGTTCCAGGCAAGATTGGCAACGAGCCACTGGCTTCACGTCGAAGTGAGTTGATGTCGCGCTGGCTAGACGCTATGAAAGCTTGCGACGACCTGCGCGCCGCGCGCTTTGAATCTTACATGGAGTCTGCGCGCGTCCTCGGCTTCGCCTCTTACCGCGCGCTCTTTACTGAGATCACGGGGACGGATTACGAACAACTCGCCGCTTCAGCCAGAGCCTTCCTGACGAGCACCGACGACGCTTACATGTCCGCGCTAGCAAAAGCGACGGCGCGCGACCTCAAGGATGTCGAGCGCGCTGCATTGCAACACGGCGATTTCCTCTTTTTTCAACGCATGCCGCGACTTGACCGGTTCTTCCCCGCGCGTGAGATGCTGGAGACTTACAGGGCGGCGATGAGCGGTCTGGGCATCAAGACGGGGCAGCAAAAGAACATCCACATTGACGACGAGCAACGCCCTCTGAAGAATGCGCGCGCGGCCTGCTTTCGCGTCCGCGCGCCGGATGATGTGCGCCTGTCGCTCGCGCCCATCGGAGGCGTTTACGATTACACGACGCTCTTTCACGAGGCGGGCCACGCGCAACATTTCGGCTGGACTTCGCGCGATCTCGCCAATCGTTATCCTGAGTTCATCTACGCGCCGGATAACGCGACCACCGAAGGCTACGCTTTTCTGCTAAATCATCTCTTTCAGGACCCTGCGTGGCTTGTCGAGCACAGACGCGGGACGAGTCCCGAACAAGCACGCGATATAGTACGCGACCTCGCTCTTCTGACGACTCACATGGTCAGGCGTGCGTGCGCCAAGTTGAATTATGAGATCGCCCTGTACGACAGCCCGCAGGTGCGCTCCTCTAATCTCCCGGCAATCTATGCGACGTTGCAAGCGGAGGCGACGGGCTTTCGTCGTGATCGGTCGCTCTATTTGTGGGATGTGGACGAAGGTTTCTACGCGGCTGCTTACCTG
>JBKKAL010000037.1:0-20493 GCA_046714695.1 Pyrinomonadaceae bacterium | reverse complement strand
TGAGCAAGCCTCTTAATTTCATTCTGGCCTTGTGAAGTTGCGACTTGCTGGTTCCCACACTGCATCCCAGCATCCTCGCTATCTCCTCGTGCTCGTGCCCCTCCACATCGTGCAACACAAACACTGTCCGGTAGCCGGGCGGTAACTGTCCTATCGCCTTGTCCAGTGCGATCCGATCCACCACCGGCATACTATTGGGATTCGATGTCCCCACCACCACCTGCACCGGAGTCTCTCCCTCTTCCGTGGTCTGCTCCAACTTGACACTCCTTTTGCGAAAGTGCATCAGGACTTGATTGACCGTCAGGCGGTGCAGCCATGTGGTGAAGGCAGATTCCCCGCGAAAACTACCTATTTTGCGAAAGAGCTGGATAAAGACTTCCTGCGCGAGGTCTTCTGCTTCCGAGACGTTTTGGGTCATTCTCAGGCACAGAGAATAGACTCGGCGGTTATGGCGAGAGTACAACTCCTCGAAGGCCGTCATGTCGCCCTTCGACGCCGCCTGCGCCAGAGCATAATCGGTCTGCGGCTTCGCCGTCTCATCGGCTTTAACTTTTCCGATTGGTTGCCAGATGGGGTATGTGGCTGCGTTGGTAGTCATGCAGCAAAGCACAGCAAAATCAATGCCACGCCCTAAATAGCAGAATATGGGTGTAAAACGAACCTCAAACCCTCATTGAATCAACCACCTGACCATATCGGGCTGCGTTAATAAACGAAAGCGTGTACGGGGAGGATGCAGCGAGGAAAGAGGGCGAATGGATGCCGAACCGCTAAATTCCCGATTGATCTTTTACCCGACTCCGAATTCCGCTTCGATGAATTGCTTGACGCCCGCACGTCCACTAACCTTCAGCCGGAGTGGGTCGCCGACGGGGCCAACCACTAGCTCAAAAGTAAAGAAGGGACAGCACAGGCGTTCGATGGTGATAAATTCCGCCGCCGCAAGAATCGTCGCCGCGTCCGCCTCCAGGCGGAAAGCGTAGCCGTCATCCATCTCCTCAGTCTCTTGAATCGAGGTATGAAACTTTCTCATCAAAACCTGCTGACGTTCTCTCTGCGCGGCGTTCAGGGCTGTCATGTCACATGCGATGGGTAACTCTTTCAAACGGCTCTTCTCCTTTCATGCTGGTCTGGTAATTTGATTCGTCATCAGAGAGTTTAGCTTGCCCGCGCGAAATCAATAAAGCCGCGCTCCGGGTTTGTAGAGAGCAAGGAGACGCGCACCTTATCGCCGACATCCATCCCCTGTTCGCCGCGTACGACGCGCCCTTCAGCGGGCGGCGCGATAAGTCGCACGAACGTCCCCTTGTCAGCGGCACCTGTCACAATCGCATCGAAAGTCTCGCCGATGCGCTCGCTCAACAACAGGGCGGCGGCGGCTTTGCGCATCAGGCGTTCGACTTTGCGGGCGGCGTCCTCGCGCTCCGTGCAACGCTCGGCGATACTGCGCAGCTCCGCTTCAGTGTAGGGCGAAGACCGTCGCGCGACCGATGCCTTGAGCAATCGCTGCGTGATGAGATCGGCATAGCGCCGGTTGGGGGCGGTCGAATGTGTATAGTCATTTACGGCGAGCCCGAAGTGGCCTTCGCCCTCTGTGCCGGGGCGCTCGACCGTGTACTCGCCGGCCCCCAACAGTTTTACTATCGAAAGCGAAAGGTCTGGAAAATGCAGGGGGTCGTCAGCGCGTCGGCGTGCGAGGAAGGCAGACAGAGCGCCCGAATCAGGCTCCGTGGGCAGGTTCTCGCCGAACTCTTTGGCGATCTCTGTGATGCGCGGCCAACGCTTCGGTGTTCGGACAACGCGGCGGATCGAAGGCCACCCTTCGCTTTCAAGAAACTGCGCCATCTCTGTATTGGCTGCGACCATAAAGCTTTCGATAATGTCGCGCGCGCGATTTTGCTCTGACGTAATAAGGTCAACTACACGCCCGTCAACGGCGACGGGCTTCGCTTCAATAGTCCGTAGGTTGAGCGCGCCGTTCTGCTGGCGTAGCGCTCGAAGGCGCACGGCCGCTTCGTCCTGTAAGCGAAGCTGGTCGGCGAGGCCCGCGACCTCTGAAACTTTTGACGGGGCGGGAGCGCGGTCTTCAAGCCACGCGCCGACCTGTTCATAAATGAGCTTCGCGTGATTTCGCACCCTGGCGCGATAGACCTCAGAGGAGCGAATCTCGCCTTCTGTGTCCAGCACTATCTCAATAACGACGGCGAGATGGTCAACATCTTCGAGCAGTGAAGTGGTGTGATTCGAGAGCTTCTCGGGCAGCATCGGAAATGTCTCGACGCCCGTATAGACGGAGGTCGTGTTCTCTAACGCGTGGCGATCAATCGCGGAATCTTTGGGAACGAATGCGTCAACATCCGCGATCCCGATCAGTAGCCGGATGTCACCGCCAGGCAACGCTTCGGCATACTCCACCTGATCCAGATCGCGCGACTCGCGATTATCAATTGATGACCAGAGCGTAGCTCGCAAGTCACGGATGGATGGGTCGTTGAGATTATTCTGCTGTTTGTCAGCAATAGCTTGCAACTCAAGCGCGGCGCGGGTCGGCATCTCCAGCGCAAAGCCGTTTTCAATCATGGCCCGGCGCGCCATCGCGCGTAAATCCAGATGCGAATGTTTATTAGTCTTTGTCATATTCAAGAGTGTTTTTGTAAGCTACGCTGACCAATGGTTTATGCCTGCGACTGCGCCCGGCAAACTTGTTCGGCTTCATTTTAGAGGTTGCCTTGTTCTCGCGACAAAAGCAAGGTCGCTCGTTTGGGCTAGGCGCTCGAACGATTTTATTCAGGATTTTATCCGATGACGCGGACGCTAATCGATCAGCATGTCGAGGATAAAGTGGAGCGAGGCATGCCTCAGCACAGCGAACGATGGCGTGCGCTTGCGTTGCTGGCGGTTGCAGAACTGTTCGGCATGTCTCTGTGGTTCGGCGTCTCCGCTGTGGTTCCGCTGCTGCGCGCCGAGTGGCAATTGAGCGAGGCGAGCGCAGACTGGCTGACGCTTGCCGTGCAACTAGGATTTGTCGCGGGCACGCTTGTAAGCTCCCTGCTTAACCTGCCGGACATCATGAGCGCGCGAAAACTTGTTGCGGTCGCCGCGCTTTGCGGAGCTTTGACGAACGCCCTGTTCGCTCTCCTTGCGCATGATGCGGGAATGGGGATCACGCTGCGTTTTCTGACGGGGCTATTTCTGGCAGGGGTTTATCCGCCGGGAATGAAGATCATGGCGACTTGGTTCCGGCGTGGTCGTGGCCTCGCGCTGGGCTTTCTGGTCGGCGCGCTCACCCTTGGCAAGGCTTCGCCTTATCTCGTCAATGCGCTCGGCAGCGCAAACTGGCGAGCCAATCTGCTTTTTATTTCCGCGCTCGCTGCTGTGGGCGGTCTGGTCGTCCTCTTTTTCGTTGGCGATGGCCCATACGCTTTGCCCGCCGCGCGTTTCGATTTCCGGCAGGTCACAAAAGTTTTTTCAAATCGCGGAGTGCGCCTGGCGAACTTCGGCTACTTCGGTCACATGTGGGAGCTTTACGCCATGTGGGCCTGGCTGCCTGTAATGATTCGCGCGAGTCTGGCGATGCAGGGCAGTAGTCCTGTGCTCGCAGAGGTCGCTTCATTTCTGGTGATCGGCTGTGGAGCTGCGGGCTGCGTTGCGGGTGGGCTGCTGGCTGACCGAAGGGGCCGCACGCTCGTCACTTCATGGGCCATGATCCTGAGCGGCACATGCTGTTTGCTGATCGGATTACTTTACGGCGCGAGCCCTGTGCTACTGCTGACTGTGGCGGCCATCTGGGGCGCAACCGTTGTCGCAGACTCCGCGCAGTTCTCCACCTGCGTAACGGAACTCGGAGACCCGCAGTATATCGGCACAGCCTTAACCATCCAGACGTGTCTGGGATTCCTGCTGACCACTTTTTCGATCAAGCTTATTCCAATCCTCGTTGATGCTGTGGGCTGGCGTTATGCGTTTGCGGCGCTCGCGCCGGGGCCGCTCTTCGGCGTTATAGCGATGTTGCGTCTGCGCTCTCTGCCGGAGTCAGTAAAGATCGCCGGAGGGCGACGCTAAAAGGACACTTAAAAAGGAGATATATGAGTAAAAGCCCGGCCCGGCGTACATAGAGACTCGCCTGCGTTCCTTCGCTTTCGCCTTTATCCGGTGCTCTGTGTACAATCATTCGGACTCTATTTTTTATCGCGCGTGAACCCATTCGGTGATTTCTCAAGTGCAGGTTCTTTAAGGACTGCGTTTGGGACGGCAATCTTTGTTTCTATCTCAGGAGGGGGAGATGAGAAAGGTGATGATGTGGTGCGGATTGTGCGCGGCATTCGCGACTCTCACGCTGGCCGGTCTGGCACAGGTGCGCAAGGCAGGCGACAAGACCGCGACGCTGCCCATGGATGTGAAGGAGGCATCAAAGAGCATAACTTCGGATGACCTGTTGCGCCATATCAAGGCGCTCTCGGCCGACGAGTATGAAGGACGCGCGCCCGGCTCACGCGGCGAAGAGTTGTCTGTCAGCTACATCGGCAGCGAGTTTAAACGGCTCGGCCTCAAACCCGGCAACTCGGACGGCACTTTTATTCAGAAAGTGCCGCTCGCGGGCATCACGCCGGATGCGAGCGCCTCCATCAAAGCCGGAGGTCGGGAGATCAGTCTCCGGCACAAGGATGATTACGTCGCACTCACGCGCCGCTACGCGCCCGAAGTAAAGGTTGAAAACTCTGAGATGGTTTTTGTCGGCTACGGTATCGTCGCGCCCGAATACGGCTGGGATGATTATAAGGGCGTGGATGTACGCGGCAAGACCATCGTCATGCTGATCAACGACCCGCAGATTGCAGACCCGCGTGATTCGTCAAAGCTCGATGAGAAGATGTTCAAGGGACGCGCCATGACCTATTACGGTCGCTGGACGTACAAGTACGAGATCGCCGCGGAGAAGGGCGCTGCTGCCGTCGTCATTATTCACGAGACGGGGCCTGCGGGTTACGGTTGGCAGGTCGTCTCGGCCAACGCCGGACGAGAGAACTTCGATATCAAAACGCCCGACCGGAACATGAATCGCGCGGGCGTAGAAGCCTGGATTCACCTTGATAAAACGAAAGAGCTTCTGGCCGCCACCGGCCATGATTTCGATACGTTAAAGCGGGCTGCGACCGCCAAGGATTTCAAACCAGTATCGCTCGGTGCTCAAGCGAGCTTTACGCTCCGGAACAAACTGCGTGAGGTCGAGTCGCGCAACGTGATTGCGAAGATCGAAGGCTCCGACCCGAAGCTCAAGAGCGAATACATCATCTACTCCGCGCACTGGGATCATCTGGGGCGCGATGAAAGCCTGAAGGGCGATCAGATTTTTAACGGCGCGATTGATAATGCGTCGGGCGTGGCATGGATGCTCGAAATCGCTGAAGCTTATATGAAGCTCAAGCGCGCGCCGAAGCGCACCATTCTTTTCCTCTCGCCGACCGCCGAAGAGAAGGGACTGCTCGGCGCGAAGTATTACGCGATGAACCCGCTTTACCCGCTGGAGCGAACCCTCGCAAATATCAACATGGACATTATGAATCAGTGGGGACGCACGAGCGCCATCGTCAGCATAGGCTATGGCACTTCGACGCTCGAAGACCTGCTCAGGGAGATGGCTGCCACGCAGGGGCGCACAGTCAAGCCCGATCCCGAACCGGAGAAAGGCTATTTCTATCGCTCGGATCACTTCGAGCTGGCAAAGCAGGGCGTGCCCGCTTTGACCTTTCTTTTTCCCGGCACGGATTATATAGGCAAGTCCGCAGGCTACGGTCAGCAGAAGCGCGAAGAATACATTGCGCATGATTATCACAAGGTCGAGGATGAGATAAAGCCGGACTGGGATTTATCCGGCGCGGTCGAGGATACGCAATTGCTCTTCGAGGTCGGCTACCGCGTGGCCGAGGGCAGCACCTGGCCGGAGTGGAAGCCGGGCACGGAGTTCAAAGCCAAACGCGACGCGATGATGAAACGGACGCGCGGGCGTTGAAGAGCAAGGATGAAGAATGAAAGTGGAAGGGTGAAAAAAGAGTGTTCAAGGAGAATCATCACGTTTTCATCCTTCATCTTTGTTTTCCTCAGCTACCCAGCTTAATTATTTCACGGCGCAGCTTCTGGTGCTGTTGCATCAATCGCAGGTATCGCGCCTCTTCCGCGCTTGCCTTGGCTCGTGCGATCCGTACAACCGCCAGCTTTTCATCCTTTGTCCAACGCGAAAGATCGGGGATAAGCGAGAGCGCCAGCGATAGATTCTCGAACGCGCGTTGCTCCTGCTCCGTCCACTCAGCCACGCTTACGCCGAGCGCGCGTGCGACGCTCTGAGCTGCCGCGCGTCGCATGCGCGCGGCATCGCCACGGAAGCGGCTCGCCATGCGGCGCTGGACGGCAAGGCCGAGGTTGCGTACATGAAAGCGATCCCAATCGCTGCGGGGCGAGGACGGGAACTCTAAAAGCATATGGCCGACCGCTAGCTCGCGCAGGGTTTCGGGCGGCGTGCGATACTGCTTACTCGCTGCCGTCTTTCGCTCTTCCTTTGTGACAAGCCTCATCACCTCTTCTCGCACGGGGCGAAAGCCCATCTTGCGATAAAACCAGAACGCGCCCGATTCGATCCCCTCTTCATTCTCGAAGCCGATCTGATACGGATCAACCGAGAAGGCTGTGACGCCCAGAATCTGGCGATAGAGACGCAGGATTTGCGCGTAAAGCCATGCTGATTCTCCTTCGCGGAACGTGTAATAGATGTTAAAGCCGATCTCCATGCGCTCGAAGAGCGAGATGCCTTCCGCGTAACCGATGGGAACGCCGTTTCTTGTGATGAACGCCGAATGATATGCCCTGAGCGGCAGACGATGTTCGGGCGCGACGCCGTTAAAGAAAAATTCGACGCCCCGGCCCGCGCGCGCATGCACGACGCGGTTTGGGTCGCCGAAGGTAAAACCATGCAGCTCTCGGTAACGAATCGTCGAAGTGTCGCGGATCATGTCAAGAACGCGCGTGCCTTCGCGTCGCGCTAACCTGCTGAGCGGAAGCGGCGGGGCTTCCATTTCGCGCGCCAGCAAAACATCGCTCCGGCGCAGCAGCGGCTCTTCCTGATAAAAGACTTCACGCACACGCATCTTCATCCCCGTGCGCGTGGCACGGAAATCAGAGGGCTTCCAGCGAACCCACAGCTTGAGCGCGTCGTAAGCTTCGGCCTTCTCGCGCTCCTGCATGGGCAATCGCTCGAAGCGTTCGATAAGCCACGAGAGGTCTCGGTTTGAGCGCCCCATTGCCGCACGCAGCCACGTTAAATACGGAACGTTGGCTTCGACGAGCGCATCATCTTCGAGGAGCGGAAGAAATCTGGGCCAACTCGCGCCGAGTCGCGCCGTCTCTTCATATCCCTCCCAATCTATCTCTACCTCTGAGGTGTGGCGGCGGGCGAGCCAGCGCGCTATGTGGTAACTGAAAATAGAGGTCAGCGACGTGCCGGCGATCCCTGACATCTCCAACTCTTCAAAGGCATCCAGATCGGCATCACTGCGCCGCAGCATCTCAATGCGTCGCGGGAAAGACGGCAGTATGCGCTCGACGCGATTAAGGACGGCGCGGCTCTGCGGGTAGGCGCGCAGGAAGAGAAGCATCTCATGGAAGCGTATCAGGGAGTCCGCGTCAGGAAAATGGCGCGCCGCAAGCCCGGAGAGCGTCTTTAAAGTGCGCTGTGCTTCGCGCGCTCCTGCGTGACGCTTCAATTCATCGAGGCGGGCGAGAAGGCGTTCGAGTGATTCAGACGTCAAAGTTTTCATCCACGGGCGATTCGTTTTGAGCAAAGCTCTTAGCTTCTAAGCCAACCGGAGCCGGAAGTCAAATGATTGGCCTGCCGCACTCGCTTTTGCTTACCTCAGTGTGCCCGCACGCATACACGCACAGGGGCGCGAACGGTTATAATGGGCCAATATCAATCCGATGGCGAGGCCCGAACCCGGCGATGAAGGAAGAGAAACAAAGGACGCGCAAGATCATACGACTGCTCCGGCGCGAATACCCGGAAGCGCGTTGCAGCCTGGATCACACGAACCCTCTGGAACTGCTGATCGCAACCATCCTCTCGGCGCAGTGTACGGACGAGCGCGTCAACCTTGTGACAGCCGATCTCTTTCGCAAGTATCGCAGGCCGGAAGATTACGCGAGCGCTCAGCCGGGCGAGTTGGAAGCGGATATTCGCTCGACAGGGTTCTTTCGCAACAAGGCGAGGGCGATTCAGGGCACATGCCGGATGATCATCGAGCGATATGAAGGGCGCGTGCCAGGGGCGCTGGAAGAATTGCTGGAGTTGCCGGGAGTGGCGCGCAAGACGGCCAACGTGGTGCTCGGCAACGCCTTCGGCATCACTGCTGGCGTTGTGGTTGATACGCACGTCGCGCGACTCTCGCAGAGGCTCGGACTATCCGCGCACGTGCAGCCCGAAAAGATCGAGCGCGATTTGATGGAGCTTGTTCCGCATCGTGACTGGATTGCCTTTTCGCATCTACTGATCGCGCACGGACGCCGCATATGCAAGGCGCGCCGGGCCTTGTGCGCAGATTGCATGATTGAGCCGCTCTGCCCCTCCTCGTTGATGAGATATGCTTCGGATGGGGCGATGACCGCTACTTCTCGACGCCTTGCTTGATCAGGATGTTGGTCACGTTACCTCTATTCGAGATGATGACGCTGGTCTTGCCTGATCGTAAGATGGCCTCCGCGCCGCGCGTTCTGATGATCTCGGCCACCTTGATCTTCGCCGTGTACCAGTCAACAACCCTGTCGAGCGGATCGTTGGTGCGCAGTTCAAGAAAATTCTCCCGGCTATTTTTCATGTCCATCAGGGTCTCCGCGCCGGGATATATCAATTCGCTGGTGGGTGTGGACGCGCCTGAAGCGGGCGGCTCGCCGACAGGTTGTGGCGGCAGCGGCGGCAGCGGCGGCAACACGGCTTCGGGGCCTGTGGCGGCCGGGGCGGGAGGCGCTTGCGCCGGTTGAGCGATGCGGCCCCTGAGTATCATCCCGATAGCAACGAGGGCGAAGACTGCAAGTAATATCGCGATGATCGGGACGGCGAGCAAACTCTTCTGCTTACGGCCGGTGGCCTCCAGGCTTTTGGTGGTCATGTCCTGTAAGGGCGACACTCCGGTCGGCGAGAGATAAGCGGGGCCTGTCGGTTGAGCCTTCCATGTCTGGGTCGGCGCTGTGCGTTCGGCGGTCACTTCAAAGACTCTGGTGTTGGCTTCCGAGACGCTGGCCGCATCCAGAGATGGCTGGCCGCATTTTCGACAAAATTTGGTTCCGGGTAAAATCTCCGCGCCGCAATTCGTGCATGGTACGCTTGACATGATGGGTGGTAACAATACGACGCCCGCCTGCGCCTGCGCAAGTGGTTGCTTTACGCAGAGGGAGCAGCAGCCGCTGATGCATATATCAACGGCCGTCGTGCTATATGCATCAAGCGGGGATTGATCGCAGAAGCTAGAGTCGCAACACAGTTGCCTTCATGAACACAGGGCTCAAAAGATGTTCTTATCTTGGCGCGCGCGCGCGAATAATCAATTCCGTGCCGCGCCTCAACTCAAGATCGTCACGACCCTCGGCATAGACCGAGCCTGCGCCGACGCCTGCGCCGACTGCTGCGCCGATGGCCGCGCCCTTACCTCCATCCGCAATCGCGCCGATTATTGCGCCGATGGCTGCGCCAATCGCCGCACGCTGGGCCGTGCGCGTAGTCTGATCATCGCTCTCCTGCACGCTCGTGTCTTCGCTGTTGATACGGACATCTTCGCCGTCCAGCGCGCGCACGCTCTCAATATATCCGTCGAATCCTGCGGTGCGACCATCGCGCAGACGTATTTGATCGAACTCGAAATTCATTTCAGGCCGCCCCGATATACGCCCGCCGCGTTTGATGCTTGAGATATGACCCTCAAGCGTCGCTCCTTCATACTGCGCGGGCGCACTCACGGTCATGGTAAAGCGGTCGCCTTCGCGCGACTGCGCCGTGTTGAGATCATCGTTGAGTATGGTCACGAACTGCGTCCCGTTCGGAACTACGAAGACATAGACATCGCCATTGCGCTCTTCGGGCGGCGGCGCAGGCCTTTGCGGGACGGGCTCTCTGATGATGGGCGGTGCGGTCTGCGGCCTACTGGCAGAAGTGTTGGGCGACGGCGCGGGCGGCGGGAATCTCCTCTGCGTATTATTGCGCGCTGTCGTAGTTGTAGATCGCTGCGCATTGTAGATATCCCAACGGGCGACGTTCGAAGTCTTGTTATAGAAGCTCTGCACGACGACTGGCTCGTTGAGTTGCTCGACATAGATGCGGCGCGTCACGCGCAGGCGGCGGCCATTTTCTATCGGATCAAAGGTGACCGTGAATTCATCATTGGGACTCCCGCTGGTGCTGACCATCAACTGCTCGCCGTAGAGCACGGCGCGCGTGCTGATCGGATTACC
This sequence comes from Pyrinomonadaceae bacterium, assembly GCA_046714695.1. GTDB lineage: Bacteria > Acidobacteriota > Blastocatellia > Pyrinomonadales > Pyrinomonadaceae > DASQYE01. Next base: position 10,002 of record JBKKAL010000037.1, on the reverse strand, counting down.
GTTGGAGGCGCGCTCCTGACGTTCGCGCCCGTCCGCCTCGAAACTGATGCGTGGCGCGCGCGATGATGCGATCTCGATCACCTGGCCGCGTCGTTCGATGGCAAGCTGTTCGGGCGATTCCAGCCTTGGCGTCAGGCTATCAACGATACGTCGCTGCTGATCGGGCGTAAGATCATTAACGGCGCGCGCGGCGGCAATGCGCGGGTCATCGCTGCTTGTCCTATCCAGGCGGTAAACACCCGTCAGGCTCGACGGCGTGGCGGCAGGGCGGCGTCTCGTGGCGGTTGATGTCCTGCGCTGTTGGCCCAACACAGTCATATTCAGACTCAAGAATGCGACCAACAGAAGCGTCGCGACAGCGGGTCTGATCCTATACATCTGTTTTTCCTCCGTAAACTTTTCGTCCTCATTCAAAAGAGTTCTACAGTTCTTCACCGAACGCTCTTCGGAATAGCCGGACATGCGCCGCACGCAGCTTTGATGGGGGAGTTGTAATAAAAAGGTCAGAGGGATATCCGGGTGCTACAAAGAGTAGAGCCATCCGGCGCTATTATGCAAGTCCTGAACGAGCGGTCTTAATTGATGGCTTTCCCCTATCATTCCGTTTAATATAGCGGAAATTGTTTCTATGATTCCGGGAGGCCAAAAATCATGCGAGGTGATAGACGCGCCGCTGAGCGAGAGCGTGAGGGAGACGTTTTGAAGGGACTGGCGGCGGGTCTCGTCGCCGGGCTGGCCGCATCCTGGACGATGAACCTTTTTCAGGCGATGTGGAGCAAACAGGAGGTCGGTGTCGAAAAACCGCACGGCGCGCAGGGCATCAAGCCTTACGTCGAAGGGCAGGAGAGCCGGTCGGCCTTAGAGAAAGCGCCTGAGAACAAGGTCAAGAAGGATGATGACCCGACGGAGAAGGTCGCCGAGGCAATCACAGAAAGCGTCTTTGATCGCAGACTAAAGGAGAGCGAGAAAGAACCCGCCGGCGCGGTCGTGCATTACGCATTCGGCGCGGCGACGGGCGGACTCTATGGCGCGCTGGCGGAAGTCGCACCGGTTGTTGCCGTTGGTGCGGGGTTGCCCTTCGGCGCAATCTTCTGGCTCACTGCCGATGAAATCGCTGTGCCCGCGCTCGGCCTCTCGAAAAAACCGACCGAGTATCCCCTCTCAACACACGCTTACTCGCTCTGCTCACACCTTGTCTATGCGCTGACAGCCGAGGCCGTGCGCCGGACACTGAGGCGAGCCCTCTAAGCTACGGGAACCTTTTCCTTTTTCGATTGTCTAATCTCAAGAATAATTTTGATTTTGCAGATTAAGGAGAATGAGCTATGGAAATACGTAAGATGGCAGGCTGGTGTTTTATCCTTCTGGGTGTCATTAGGGTGCTTCAATCCATTCATCTGCACAAGGTAATAGGTCAACAGATAAGTACATTTCAGACCATCGTCATCTCACTTTTGTTCACCGTCGGCGCAGCTTTCCTATGGAGGAATCGTAGTGCGTCGTTGCGCTCTTAGATTCCATAAGTAGCACGCGCTTCCTGGCCTTGACGTTTGGATGGTTTCGAGGCCAGGAAGCGCGCTTGCTCAATTTTCACAGCCTTACTACTCTATGCGGACGCGGTCACTCGAGCTGCGCCCGAAGGTCTCCGGGTGATACATCTCTTCGGCCTTCGCGGGCGGGACGACGAAGTTGCCGGGCGTCGTCGCGCGGGCGACATAAGAATAGGTATAGACGCCCTCCCAGAGCAGCGAGGTAAACGCCTCGGCCCGTTCGTCGCGCAGGTTCTGGTGCTCGAACCAGACACGCGACCACCACCACCTTTGGCTTCCTTTGATCTCCATGCGCTCGTCCTGCGGAATGCTTCCCGTGACGGCGAGCGCCGGGTTCAAAGCCTCTAACCCGGCAGGCAGCGGGTCAACCAGCGCGACGTGATAGCGCCGTGCGGGCGCGGCCATCGTCAAACGAACGCGCACCTGCGCGCCTGCCTTGATATGCCACATGCCCTCCGCATCACGCCGCACGTCCGTAGGCGCATCTATGGCCTCGTAAACGCGCTCGACCGTAAAGCCGTAATCTGCCGCGTTGAGTTTTAAAGACGCGGGAGCATATTGCATTCCGACGCGATAGTAGAGACGCCCCGGCCCACTCTTACTCAACACAAGGTTCTGGTCACCCCCTCCTCGCTCCAACAGGTAACGCATCGGAACATTTACCTGCTGGCGCTCTGTCGTACGTCCCTTGTACTGTTTCTCGCCCGCGAACCTGTCGCCGAGCCATGCGCGCGCCACAAAATCCGGCGTCGCTTTTTCATAGGTCGCAAAGTAGCGATCCAGCGCCAGCAGAATAAAAACATTCTCCTGCGTGTTTTCCCAGCGCCCGGCCGTCCGGTTGGCGAGCAGTCCGCGCACGACCTTCGGAATCAGATCACTAGACGGCTGATCGCCGATCAGCGCTTCGAGGATGATCCCGTCGGCTCGTCGAGCCGAGTGAAGCAGCAGGTATTCGCCGTCCGTATAGGAGGTCGTAAAGTGCGCGGCGGCGGCCGTCTCAGTCGCGCGATTGTTGAGAAGTTTGCGAATCTCTTCGACTTGAAGTTTCGAGGCGGCATCACCCGACAGCACAGGCAAGAGCCAGCCCACGGCTTCGAGCGAAAGATTCTCAAGGCCCGCTTCCATAATTAACTTTCGCGCCCGCGCGGCGTCCCTGTCTCCCATACGATTGCGCACGTTAAGCGCGTAAGCGATAAGCGCGCGCCTGACATCCACAGGATAGTTCGACGGAATGTGCTTCTCTATGTTGCGCAAATATGCTTTGGACTTATCAAGCATCCCGTCCGGCACTTCAAACTTTTTCTCGCGTGCCCTTTGAATTGCATGGGCCACATGAATACTGACGTAAGGCCATGACTCTTCGTCGCGCCGCCAGAAGCCGAAGCCGCCGTCATCCCTTTGAAGACCCTGCAAACGCTTGATGTCGCGCGCCACAGCGGCCTTCATCTCTTCCGGCGTCGGCAGGTCTTTGGCCGCAAACGCCGTCAACACATCGCGCAAAGCGGCGACGGCCAGCACGCGCGACGCCAATTGCTCGGAGCATTCGTACGGATAAGCCATCAAATAGAGCACGGCATCCGTCAACTCCTGTAGCTGTGTTGAAGAGGTTGTGATCTCCAGTCCGCCGAACTGCTTAACGACATCTGCGGGCGCTCTGACGGGCTGAGTAATTGCGCCTTCGTCCAGTTCGCCGTAAGTGGCAAACGCCTCGGTCGTTGCGGGCGTCCAGACGGGCAGAGAGATTTCGGCGGCATCGGCCCAGCGCCCCGAAGCTGCTCCCATCTGAAAACGCGCTGTGCCCGCGCGCGATGCGGCGACCGGAAGACGCACCTCCGTTCGATCATTGGCGGGCACAACGACCCGACGCCCCGCCCCATCCGTCAACTCGGCGTTGGTGGCGCGCACGGCCACGTCAACCGTCATCGGAGAGTCCGTCTGATTTTGCAGGACGATGGGAAGCTCGAAACGGTCGCCGAAGTTTAAAAAGCGCGGCGCACTGGGGCGCACCATCAGCGGTTGACGCGCCGTGATCGCCGATTCGCCCGCGCCGAACTGCTTACCACCCGCGACCGAGACGGCCATCACGCGATAGCGAGTCAGGTTGTCTGGAACTTTGACCTTCACTTCGGCGCGCCCCTGCGCATTCGTCGGCACTGAAGCGGCGAAGACGGCCAGCGCATTAAAGTTCTCGCGCAGGTTGATCGGGGCGGCATTATTATTATCCGCGCCATCTAGCGTGAAATTACTCGACCGCTTTCGTAGCCCGGCGACAGGTGAAGCACTTGGTGGAGGAGGAGGAGCGCCGGCCGATGTGACCGAAACGCTTTCCGCGACCATGCCGAGGGCCTCCACGTTCCTGCCATTCAGGGGTAACTCAGATATAACTTTGGGATCGCCGAGCAGAATATTACGGCGCAGGTGATAGTCACTTACATCTGCGCTGCGCTGCGCGTAGAAGATCGAGAGCGGGTCTTCGAGCTTGTAATTAGTCAGGGCCAGCACCGATTCATCAACGATGACGACGGCGACCTCGCTGCCCGCGACGGGCCTGCTCTGCGCGTCGCGCACTTCGACATTAACGACCGTCTCCGCGCCCGGCTCAAGCGCCTTGTCGCGCGGAGTGGCCGCGACCAGCAGTTTGCGCTCCATCGGTGGAATCGAAAGATTCAACTCTCCTTTGGCGAAGGCAGGGCGCTTTGGCAATCGCTCGTCCGCCTTGCCCGCGTCGTCCGTGCGTGCGGCTGCTCCGACCAGATCAACCTGAACATATATGTTCGGGATAAAGCGCTCCTCAATCGGAACTTTGAGCGTCATCGTGGGGCCATCCATGGTGAAGCGCTCGCTCTTGATGATTCCCGAGCGGCGCAGCGTCAGGACACCTTCCGCCGGATAAAAGGGAGCCTGCACCAGAATCTCAGCCGTGTCGCCCGGCTTGTAGTCCTTGCGATCCGGAATCATCTCGACCTTTTCCTGCTCGACCTCGCGTTTGGGCGGCGTCTTTCCTCCCGCGACCCAGAGCGTCAGCTCGCTCTCGTTCGGACGCTCGCGGTCGTCCATAATCCGCGCCGTTACGCGATACGTGCCGCCCGTCTTCGGCTCGAACGTACACTTGACCGCATCCATAGCTGACTTGATCGTGCAATCCTGCGCGTTAGTCTCTTCCTGCTGCCACTCGCCGTTCTTGTATATCCAATCGAGCAGCACAGCGCGCATCCTGATGGGACGACCCGCGATCAGTTTTCCATCAATGTCTGTGACGATTGATTGCACGACGAGGGGCTCGCCCTGCTGTACAAAGTAGCGATCACTACGCAAGCCCACGTACAGGTCAGACGGATGAACGAGCATGCTGGTCGAGGACGCCCATGTTTGACGGTTAACATCCGTCACGCTCGCTTCAGCCATGACGCTCGACGCGCGCGGCGGATTGACCGAGTCGAAATCTATGCGCAGGTGGTGCTTGCCCGCCGCGTCCGTGCGGCCCTTAAAAGTCTCCGTCCGGCTTTCGCTTTCAGCGCCGGATGCGCTCCACCAGGGAACCCATTTTCCGAAAGTGAAATCGTCGCGATTTGGCGGCGTGTAGTTAGCGGGCGTCGAGGTCACGCGCCATGCAACTTCAGTGTTAGGCAGACCGCCGCCAGCATAATATGCTGCGCTCACGGATGCGTCCGCATGACCGCCAACCATGTGCGGGCCTTCGCTCGCCTGCGCCTTGACCTCAAATTCGGGGCGACGAAACTCCTGCACCTGAAAGTCGTGTGAGAACTGGCGATCAGAGGTCGCCTGCGCTCCGCCCCCGGCCTCCAACGCCATTGTCGCCGAGCCGAGATTCATCGTGCCCGGCAATTTCAAGACCGTGTCAAAGCCGCCAAGCGCATTGAGGGGAAGATTTCCCTTTGTAATCTCATTGCCGCGCGAGTCTTTGAGAATATAAGAGACGTTCGTCGCCGCGCCGCCCAGTGGGCCCACGTCGCCATCCTTGCCGCCGCCGACGCGCCTGATCCATCCTTTGATGTGAACCTCTTCGCCGGGGCGATACATCTTTCTGTCATCGAATACATACCAGCGCAAGCTGTCGCTTGTCTCTCTTCTGTGCCAGCCGCCCTCTCTGCTCCACCATTCGGGATGCTCGGGAAGAATGGCGAGATCGGAACCCATCTGTGCGACCAGCAGGTTCAGACCCGTGCCCTTGGGCGGCAGGGCGATGCGCGCCACTCCGTCCGCGCCGCTCTTCGCCGTTTGTTCAGACGGCCACAGTCTCATTTGCACATCCTTGAGCGGCCGTCCGTCTTTGAGCGAGTTGGCCCAACCGATCAAGTCTGTCCGATCAACAAAAGCATCGAGACCGATCTGAGTCGCCTGCACCCATGCTCTGATATAACGGCGCTCCCAGCGATTCTTCGGCTGCACCAGCGGCTCGACGATGACGATCACCTGGCCCAGTCCACCTTCGAGCGCCGGACTAAGATCAATGCCCGTCTCGACTATCTCATCCGGCGCGGGTTTAATGCCGACTTCTTTAGAAAAAACCTGTTGTCCGGGCGGTGTCTGCTGCTTTCGCGAAGCATCGTCCGTGTAGCCCTGCGCGGCGCGCATGTAGGCCGTGAATCGCTCCCAGTGTTCGGGGCCGACCTTGTACAGGCTGACTTTCAAACGGTCGTGGTTGACGCTGAAGATAGAGAAGCGAGACGGCCCCGATGGGTCTAAGGTAACGAAGCCTTCTCCCGTCGAGGTGAGAGCCTGAGGTGCCGGGCCAACATTGAATGTCACGGTCGCGTCCATGCCGAGGTTTTGCCCGAACTGGTCGCGGATGGATTTATCCAGCGTTACTTTGTAGGTTACACGTCCCTTTTTCAGCCCCTCGATGTTCAGCGTATTGCCGTAGATCGTCGTCTTGAGGCCCGTCACTTCCGGCTCAACGCGAATGCTCGATTTTTGAAACGCCGCATCGTCGAGTGGGTTGGTGAAGGTGATACGCCAAGCATCGAAAGGCGTGCAGCGTTTGTTATAACCACACTCATGCTCGACAACGCGAAGCGGCCCGTAGGTGCGGAAGGAGAATGTTTCTGCTTTGGTCGTCGTGCGTGGGCCTTCGGCTGAGGGCGTGCCCGGCCCTACGGTGACGGTTACATTCGCATCTCCCGGAAGCGATGTGCGCGCGTCGGTGCTCGAAGGACTCACGGCACGCAGCGCTATCCAGCGATCTTTTTCCGCTGAGGCCGCGAGCTTTCGCACCGTCTCGTCGGCCTCTATCTCCTGTGCGGTCGCGAGACGCACGTTAAGATTGTTATTTTCCGAGCTGACTTTGATCGTCCGCAAGACGGCCGATGGGTCAATGCGCTGGTCGAACTCAAGAAAGATAAGGGCATCGCGACGTTGCGGGCCGTTCTCAGGATATTTCGTCTTTATTTGCGGAGGAGGTGTACTGAATGTCCATGTGCTGGTCTTCGCCAATGCTCCAGCGCCCGTTGCGGAGCGCGTGCCCGCCGCGACGCTAACCTGATAGACGGTCGCCATCGGAAAACGAACGTCGGGCACAAAGAGCAGCGTCTTTGTGCCCACCCAGCGCCAACGGCCACGGGGCTGCGGCGTGAGCCGGACGGGCACTTCCCCGGCCGCAAGCTCTGCTTGCGAAGTCACTGCTACCATCGGCTGCGAAAAGGTGACGCTCAATTGCGGAGCGAGCGGTACTTCACCTTCGGGGCTGTGGCGCAAGACTTCGAGTGGGCGGGCATTAGCCGTCACGTCCGGCCCTGCTCTCTCCACTGGCTGCGGAAATACGGCATTAATGGTCTGGCCCGTGCGCGGCGGAGGCAATGAACGCTCTCTCAGTGCGAAATCCTGTTCGTCACTGGCTTCGGCTTTGACAGGCGGCAACCGCTTGAGCACGTTCTCTGCTTCGCTCTCGGAAAGACGCGTGGCCTGTGCGACCCGCGCTTCCGGCTGCTGCTCGGAGATGGCTGCGCCCTCGCTCAAGCGGAAGCGTAAACCCTTCGGAGTCTCTTCGCTCGCGCCGTTTCCGGTTTCCTCCTGTTCGGGGATGGAATCTACGGCGTCTGGAACAATAACGCCTGGGAAAGAGCGGGCATGAGCAGATGCAAGAGGGCTGATGAGAAGCAGTTGAATGAGCAGCAAGCTGATGAAGCTTTTGAGGTGAATCATTGGGGAACTATTTCCTCATTATGAGATAAAAGATGGTTGACGCCGCCGGAGAGACTTACCCGTACTGCACAAAAAACTTATCGCAGTTCATAATACTTCAAGCGTTTAGATGCAGGCGAGACGAAAAAGTTCCCCGCGACGAAGCAAGGCGCGTTTTCAGTCTCTTCGAGCGTCACACTGACGCGCTGCCTTATGAACGAACTGCGCGTGTCTTCCTTGCATTACACACTTCATGGATAAGGCGGTATATTCTCTAATCGCTCTTCGTCGGGGAGAACGGCTTTTGTCGATCCGCGCTGGAGGCAGCGCGCTCTGGAATTAACGCTTTGTGTGATTCGGGTGAGCCCTTGCAGATAACTTTCTTGGGAACCAGTGCGGGTGTGCCGACCCGCTCGCGAAATGTTTCGTGCGTGGCTCTGCGCTTGCCGCAGAGAGGAGAGGTGTGGCTCTTCGATTGCGGCGAGGGCACACAGCACCAGCTCCTTAGAAGTGATTTAAAGATCAGCCAGATCACGCGCATCTTTATCACACACCTGCACGGAGATCATCTCTTCGGACTTGTGGGATTGCTCGCCACCGCAGGGATGGCCGGAGACGCGCGCCGCATAGATATTTATGGCCCAAGAGGGCTTGACCAGTATGTCGAGGATGCGACTCGCTCTTCGGAAACGCACTTCTCATATCCTGTGGAAGTGCATACGGTCGCGCAGGGTACGGTTTTCGAGGATGAGGAGTTCAAAGTCAGTTGCGAGCCGCTTATGCACAGGGTCGAGACCTACGGCTACGCCATCGTCGAGCGCGACCACTCCGGCACATTCGATGTGGAGAAGGCCAAAGCCTCCGGCATTCCCTCAGGGCCGCTTTACGGCCAGCTCAAACGGGGCGAGCAGGTCACGCTTCCCGATGGACGCGAATTGGATGGGCGCGATTTCTGTGGGCCGACAATTGCGGGGCGGCGCATCGCTTACTGCACCGATACTATCTATTGCCAGAGCGCTGTTGAGCTGGCACGCGAAGCAGACCTGCTGATTCATGAAGCGACCTACGCCAGTCGTGACGAAGACCTGGCGCGTAGAAGTCTACATTCGACGACCGGGATGGCGGCGCGTGTGGCGCTGGAGGCCGGGGCGCGGCATCTGATGCTCACACATTTTAGTCCGCGCTATGCGTACGGCAACGCCCTCCAGCCGGATGATCTGCTCGCCGAAGCGCGCGCCATCTTCCCCAAAACGGAGTTGGCCCACGATTTCCTCACAATCGAAGTGCCGCGCCGTTGACCGGGCGGTTAATTGCGCAACCGGAGAGACAGTAGGGCCATGTCGAAACAGGAGACAAAACAGGAGACTGATGCGAGCTATGACCCGTTTGCGCGGGTCTATAGCCGCCACTGGAACAGCGAAGTTCCATCGCAAATCATGACTGTGATAGAGAGGCTGTTTGTGCCTGAGATGGCGTTGGGCGCTCGCATACTAGATCTCTGCTGCGGCACGGGTTACACGGCCAGGGAACTCAGCCTACGCGGCTTTGATGTCACAGGCCTGGACGCTTCAAATGAGATGCTCGGCTATGCGCGCCGTAGCGCGCCCGCGGCGAGTTTTATTCAAGGCGATGCGCGTTTCTTCCAGATGATGCCCATCTATCAGGGCGTCCTTTCAACCTTCGACAGTCTCAACCACATCATGACGCTCGAAGGTTTGATGGCCGTCTTTCGTAACGTCAATCGCGCGCTTGCGCCCAGCGGTCTTTTTCTTTTCGATATGAATATGGAGAAAGGATTTCTCGCGCACTGGGCCGATTACTTTGCCATCGTCGAGGACGAGGATGTATGCATCCTGCGCGGCGCGTATGACAAAGCGCGGCGCACGGCTCGCTACGACATCACCATGTTCGAGCGCGAGGGGAAGACGTGGCAGCGCTCGGACGCTCTGATCCTTGAGAAGTATTATCCGGCGAAGGAGATAAGGCGCGCTCTTAAGGCGGCGGGCTTTCGGGACATTTCAACCTATGACGCTGAAAAGGAGTTGGGTCTCGCCGATCACACGGGCAGAACATTCTTTCTCGCTCGTAAAGATTCTTAAGTTTCTCCTTCAACGACCGGGCGTGATAAATTTTCCCTTGACATAAAGCACGCATCTACTTTATAGAGCCACCATCGGTTGAATGCGTAGAAGCTCGAACGTTCGTCCTGCATTAAATTTACCCGTCCGCTCTCTTAGTTGAATACGACAGTTGAAGATAAGTGCCTAGCCGTACCTGAGGGGAGCTAATAGTATGCGCGAAGGATTCCTCG